>NZ_JBBELO010000019.1:0-149501 GCF_037404875.1 Rathayibacter sp. YIM 133350 | reverse complement strand
GAGGTCTTCCAGGAGCGCCGCCATACCCCCAGTTTAGAACACGTGTTCGATTATGGCAAGGGTTTCGAAAACTTCTTTTGCCCCTCTCACCGGCGCTTCCATAGTCATCAACCCGCTGGCAGTCTACGCACGGATCGCCGCCCGGTTCTCGCTCTCGCAGCCGATGCGGCGCTAGACGCCGAAGTCTCCGCCGCCGCCGAAATCGCCTCCGAAGCCTCCACCGTCGAAGCCTCCACCGTCGAAGCCCCCGCCGTCGCCGCCGCCGAAGTCGCCGCCGTAGCCGCCGCCATCCCAGCCGCCGTCGCCGCCGGAGTCTGCGCCCGAGCCGCCGTCGGAGCCGTTGTCCGCGCCCGCGGCGTCCGTCGAGGAGTCGCCACCGGCATTGTCGTAGCCGCCGTTGTCGAACCCGGGGTCGGGCAGGAACGCCGAGACCAGCGCGGAACCGACGACGTATCCGGCGACGGAGCCGAGCAGCGATCCGGCGAACATGGAGCCGAAGCCCGAGCCGCCTCCTCCGTAGCCGCCGCCATAGGCGCCCTGGCCGCGCGAGAAGGCGCGCTCCATGCTGCCCGGCTGGCGCAGCTCGGCGCGTGTCGCCGCCCGTGCGAGGGTCTGCGGATCATCGGATGCGGGCCGTTCGCCCGTCGACGCACTCAGATCTTCGAGCACCTGGGCACGCTGGTCGGGCGTGAGCTGCGCGAACGCCTCGGCGTGCACCTGCTCGATCGTCTCCGGCGGAGCCGTGCGCAGCAGGTAACGGTAACGCTGGATGGCGATCTCGTCCTGCGTCGCCGCAGCACGCGCCTGGTTACGCGGTTGCTCCGGTTCGTCTCGCCCCAGTAGTCGGTCCAAGAATCCCATGGTCATCCCTTCGAAGGGCTCCCAGATTAGCGAGGATCGATCGAAGGATGCTGTCAATCGAGCCGGTCGTCGCCGCTAGTTCCCGTCGCCTCCCGCGCGCTCGAGCACGAGTTCACGCACTCGAGCGGCATCGGCCTGGCCCTTCATCGCCTTCATGACCGCACCGATCACGGCACCGGCGGCCTGCACCTTGCCGTCGCGGATCTTCGCGAGCACGTCGGGCTGCGCTGCGAGTGCCTCGTCGATGGCCGCGATAAGCGCACCGTCGTCGGAGACCACGGCAAGGCCGCGGGCCTCGACCACCTGCTGCGGAGTTCCCTCGCCGGCGATGACGCCCTCGAGCACTTGGCGGGCCAGGCGGTCGGTGAGGGTTCCGGCCTCGACGAGCGTCGCGAGTTCGGCCACGTCGGCAGGAGCGATGAGGTCAGCAGCTTCACGATCGGAGGCGTTCGCCACGCGGGCGATCTCACCGGTCCACCACTTGCGAGCAGCGGCGGGAGTCGCCCCAGCCGCGACGGTAGCGGTCACCTCGGCGAGCAGGCTGGAGTTGGCGATGTCCTGGAACTCGAGGTCGGTGAAGCCCCACTCCGACTTCAGCCGGCGCCGGCGCACCGCCGGCGGCTCGGGCAGTGCGGCGCGCAGTTCCTCGATCAGCTCGGCCGAGGGCACCACCGGAAGCAGGTCGGGCTCGGGGAAGTAGCGGTAGTCGTCGGCGTCCGACTTGGGCCGGCCGGCGCTCGTCGTGCCGGTGTCCTCGTGCCAGTGCCGCGTCTCCTGCGTGATGCTTCCGCCCGCGGCGAGGATGGCCGCCTGGCGCTGGATCTCGTAACGCACCGCGCGCTCGACGGAGCGCATCGAGTTCACGTTCTTGGTCTCCGTGCGCGTGCCGAGCTTCTCCTGCCCGCGCGGACGCAGCGACACGTTGGCATCGCAGCGCAGGTTTCCGCGCTCCATGCGGGCATCGCTGATGCCGAGCGAGAGCACGATGTCGCGGATGGTCTGCACGTACGCCTTGGCGATCTCGGGCGCGGAGTGCTCCGCACCGAAGATCGGCTTGGTGACGATCTCGACGAGCGGCACGCCGGCGCGGTTGTAGTCCACGAGCGAGTACTCGGCACCCTGGATGCGACCGGTGGCGCCGCCGACGTGCGTCAGCTTGCCGGCATCCTCCTCCATGTGCGCCCGCTCGATCGGCACCTGCACGACGCGACCGTCGGCGAGCTCGACCTCGACGGAGCCCTCGAACGCGATCGGCTCGTCGTACTGCGAGATCTGGTAGTTCTTGGCCAGGTCGGGGTAGAAGTAGTTCTTGCGGGCGAACCGGCTCGACGGCGCGATCTGGCAGCCGAGTGCGAGGCCCAGGCTGATCGAGTAGCGCACGGCCTGCTCGTTCACCACGGGCAGCGACCCGGGCAGACCGAGGCACACCGGGGTGACGTTGGTGTTGGGCTCGGAGCCGAAGACGTTCGGGGCGTCCGAGAACATCTTGGTCTTCGTGTTCAACTCGACGTGCACCTCGAACCCGAGCACCGGCTCGAAGAGCTCCAGCGCGGCATCGAAGTCCATGAGTTCGGCGCGAGCCATCAGCGACCACCTTCCTGGGCCGCACGAGCGGCGATGAGCTGGGACACGTCGGGCGCCTGGTCGAGCAGCGGGCCGCCCCACTCGTGCTCGAGCGCGCGCTCGAGCGCTCCGCCGACCGTGTAGAGCCGAGCATCCTCACGAGCGGGCGCCAGGAACTGGATGCCGACCGGCAGTCCGTCCTCGGCGGCGAGGCCGGCGGGCAGCGAGATCCCGGGCACGCCGGCGAGGTTCGCCGGAATAGTGGCGATGTCGTTCAGGTACATCGCCATCGGGTCATCGAGCTTCTCGCCGAGCCGGAACGCGGTCGTCGGCGCCGTCGGCGTCGCGATCACGTCGACCTGGCCGAAGGCGGCGTCGAAGTCGCGCTGAACGAGGGTGCGCACCTTCTGGGCGCTGCCGTAGTACGCGTCGTAGTAGCCGGCCGAGAGCGCATAGGTGCCGAGGATGATGCGTCGCTTCACCTCGGCGCCGAAGCCCGCCTCGCGGGTGGCCGCCATGACCTGCTCGACGGTTCCGCCACCGGGAGGGCTCACCCGCAGGCCGAAGCGCACGGAGTCGAACTTGGCGAGGTTGCTCGAGGCCTCCGCCGGCATGATCAGGTAGTAGGCCGAGATGGCGTACTCGAAGTTCGGTGCGCTGATCTGCACGATCTCGGCTCCGGCGCCCTCGAGCAACGCGAGGGCGGCGTGGAAGCGGTCGAGCACTCCCTGCTGGAAGCCCTCTCCGTCGAGCTGGTTGATCACGCCGATGCGCAGACCGCGCACGTCGGCGTTGCGCACGGCCTCGGCCATCGAGGGCCACGCATCGCGGAGCGACGTCGAGTCGCGCGGGTCGTGTCGGGCGATGATGTCGTGCAGCAGGGCGGCGTCGCCGACGGTGCGCGTGACCGGGCCGATCTGGTCGAGCGATGAGGCCATCGCGATCGCCCCGTAGCGGCTGACGGCACCGTAGGTGGGCTTGACGCCGACCGTGCCCGTGACGTGCGCGGGCTGGCGGATCGAACCGCCGGTGTCGCTGCCCAGCGCGAGCGGCGCCTGGAACGATGCCACGGCGGCCGCGGATCCACCCCCGGAGCCGCCGGGGATGCGATCCAGGTCCCACGGGTTGCGGGTGGGACCGTAGGCGGAGTGCTCCGTGGAGGAGCCCATGGCGAACTCGTCCATGTTGGTCTTGCCGATAGGCACCAGGCCGGCCTCGCGCACGAGCCGCACCGAGGTGGCGTCGTAGGGCGGAACCCAGCCCTCGAGGATGCGGGAGCCGGCGGTGGTGGGCATGTCGTTGGTCACGAGCACGTCCTTGATGGCGATCGGCACGCCGGCCAACTGGCCGAGCTCCTCGCCCGCCGCACGGCGGCGGTCGATCTCGCCCGCAGTGGCGAGGGCCTTCTCGGATGCCACGTGCAGGAACGCGTGCACGGTGCCGTCGACGGCCGCGATGCGATCGAGGGAGGCCTGCGTGGCCTCGACGGAGGTGATCTCGCCGTCTGCGAGCTTCGCCGCGAGGTCGGCGGCGGACAGGCGCAGGATCTCGCTCACTGCTCCTCCCCCAGGATCGCGGAGACCTTGAATCGGCTGCCGTCGTGCTCGGGGGCGCCCGAGAGTGCCTGCTCGGCGGAGAGGGTCTCCCCCACGACGTCGGGGCGGAAGATGTTCTGCAGCGGAATCGGGTGGCTCGTCGCCGGCACGTCGGGCGTCGCCACCTCCCGCACCTTGGCCACGGAATCCACGATGTGGTCGAGCTCGGCGGTCAGGCTCGTGATCTCATCGGGCGTCAACCCGATCCGCGCCAGGTTCGCGAGGTGCGCGACCTGTTCGGCGCTGATTCCAGACATACTTCTCCGTCGGTATCGTCGGTGGGGGGCGGATGCCAGTTTACTGTGGCTTGCCGAAGAGGCCGACCCCGTAGGTGTTCAGCAGGTTGTAGGCGTCGCCGAAGTTCTCGGGCTCCGTGTCGTCGGGGCGACCGTACTTGGCCAGCAACAGTCCGAGCAGGCCGCGTGCGGGCGGACTCAGCGGTTTCGTTCGATGTGCGTCGCCCGGATGCGGCGCATTCGCCTCGGGGTTGGGCGGGATGAACTGCGGAGTCGTCGTCGGCCAGCTCTTCGGATGCCGCGGCGTGCCGAGGTTGATCGCGTTGAAGAGGTCGTTCGCGCCGGCGTCTCGGCGACTCAGCGGCCTCAGTCCGTGAAGCCGTGAGAGCGTCGCGATGACCGCACCGTGGTGCATGTCATCGTTGATGACGGTGCCCGCCGCGGTCCATGCGGACACCGCGATCGCCGGCACGCGGCATCCGAGCCGGTCGAACGTGAAGTCCATCTCGCCACCGCCCGACGAGTCGGGCGGCACGGCGCTCGGCGGCGGCACGTGGTCGTACGTTCCGCCGTGCTCGTCGAAGGTGATCAGGAGCATGGTGTTCAGCGCATTGGAGCCGCCGGGCGTCGCGCTCTGCTTGATGGCGGTGTAGATCTGGTGCACGAGCGCCTCGCCCGCACGCACGTCGGAGACCGCGCTGTCGAGCACGGGTTCGCCGTCGACCTCGCCCTCGCGGAAGACGCCGAACGGCGGGTGGAAGTCGTTGTGGTTGTAGGTCAGTCGCGGCTCGATGAACGAGTACGCCGGAAGGCGACCCTTCTCGACGTCTTCGTAGAAGCGTTCCATGGTGGCGAAGTGCTCGGAGCGCCAGTACTTCTCCAGTACAGGGGCATGCAGCACTCCGGTGAAGGAGACCAACTGCATGGCGTCGAAGTAGACCCGCCACGAGACCCCGGCATCCTCGAGCCGGTTGAAGATGGTCTGCACCGGCGGAGCGGAGAGCCACTTGTCGTAGCCGCCGTGGTCCTTGTTCGTGACGAAACCGTGCGAGGTGGACGCGTGGAAGAAGGAGCGGTTGCAGAAGGTCTGCGATGGCACGGCGGCGTGCCAGGAGTCGTACACGGCGAAGTTCCTCGCGAGCGTCGAGAGCACCGGGAGCATCTCGGGCGTGAACGAGCCCATGATGCGCGCGACCTCGTCGGAGGCGGGCTGGCCGCCCTTCTTCACCTTCGCCCAGTTGACGACGTAGTCGCTGACGAAGCCGTCCATGGTCGGCTTCACTCCGCGCGCGGGCGCATTGAACGGAGCGGCCATGTCGTCGATGAACAGGTCGGCGTTGGAGGCCGGCAGGATGGTGTTGAACAGCTGCGTGTTCACGTGCGGGTACTCCTCGCCGGGATCGGGGTCGGGCGAGCCCATGATCTCGTCGGTCGTGCCGGTGTACGGATGCACCGGAACCCTGCCGCCCAAGGGACTGGGACAGGAGTAGTCGCCGAAGTTCAGCCCGTCGAAGCTCTGCCCCTCGGGAAGTGAATCGGCGTCGTAGAGGTAGCCGAGCAGGTTGTCGAACGAGCGGTTCTCGCCCATGAACACCACGAGGTGCTCGAATCCCGCTTTCTGCTCGGGGTCGTAGGCGGTGAAGTCGGCGAACGTGTCGGCCGCGCCGAGCTGATGCCCGATGCTGCCGCCGACGGCTCCGCCTGCCGCGCCACCGACGACGACGCCCGCCGCAGCGGCTCCGCTCGCCTTGAGAAAACCGCGGCGCGAGGGTTTCTCCGCCATGATCAGTCCTCCAGGGCGGCCGGTCCACCCTCGAGCAGCCGGCGGAACTGGTCGGCGTCGATGATGCGAAGGCCGAGCTCTTCGGCCTTCGTCAGCTTGGATCCCGCTCCGGGCCCCGCCGCGACGAAGTCGGTCTTCTTCGACACGCTCGAGGCCGCCTTTCCGCCTGCCGCGATGATCGCCTCTTGCGCACCCTCCCGGCTGAAGCCCTCGAGCGAGCCCGTCGCGACGATGGTCAGGCCGGCCAACGGACCGTCCGCACCGCCCGCCTCGCCGGGTCCGGGGTGGCCGGGCGTCGTGAACTGCACGCCGGCCGCCGCCCAGCGGTCGACGATCTCGCGGTGCCAGTCCACCGTGAACCAGTCCAGCACAGCGTCGGCGATGATGCCTCCCACGCCCTCGACCT
Source organism: Rathayibacter sp. YIM 133350 (assembly GCF_037404875.1). NCBI lineage: Bacteria > Bacillati > Actinomycetota > Actinomycetes > Micrococcales > Microbacteriaceae > Rathayibacter > Rathayibacter sp. YIM 133350. The sequence continues at coordinate 143,057 of NZ_JBBELO010000019.1, read as the reverse complement.
GTGCCAGCTCGTCGCGCCCGGCCGACCGGATGGCCTCGAGCGAGCCGAAGTAGTCCGCCAGGGCGCGTGCCGCCACCGGTCCGACGTGACGGATGCTGAGCGAGACCAGGATGCGCCACAGCGGCTTGGTCTTGGCCTTGCCGATCTCCTCGAGCAGCTTGAGCGCACTCGCAGAGGGCTGGGGTTCGGTCAGTCCGCGCTTCTTCTCGGCGGCGCTGGGATTGCGCGTGAACGGCGTGCGCACGCGCACCGCGCCGTCTTCGTCTTCTTTGGGGAGCCCGGTCTCGGCATCCTTCACGACCACCTCGATGGGCAGGAGCTCGTCGATGCTCAGGTCGAACAGCGCCGCCTCGGTCACGAGCGGAGGAACCTCCGGACGCTGCGGCTGGGTGAGGGCGGCCGCAGAGACCTCGCCGAGGGCCTCGATGTCGAGCGCACCACGCGATCCGATGTGCTCGACGCGGCCGCGCACCTGAGCGGGGCAGCTGCGCGCGTTCGGGCAGCGCAGGTCGATGTCGCCCTCCTTCGCCGGAGCGAGCGGGGTGCCGCACTCGGGGCAGTTCGCCGGCATGACGAAGGCCCGCTCGGTGCCGTCGCGCAGTTCGACGACGGGCCCGAGCACCTCGGGAATGACGTCTCCCGCCTTGCGCAGCACGACGGTGTCGCCGATCAGCACGCCCTTGGCCTTCACGACCTCCTGGTTGTGCAGAGTGGCCTGCCGTACCTCGCTGCCGGCGACGCGCACCTTCTCCATGACGGCGAACGGAGTGGCGCGACCGGTGCGTCCGACCGAGACGACGATGTCGAGCAGCTTGGTGTTCACCTGCTCAGGCGGATACTTGTACGCGATCGCCCAACGGGGCGCCCGGCTCGTGGCGCCCAGTTCGTCATGCAGGGCGAGCTCGTCGACCTTGATGACGATGCCGTCGATCTCGTGCTCCGGGCTGTCCCGGTGCTCGCCGTAGTAGCGGATGAAGTCGGCCGCGGCATCCGCACTGTCGACGACCCGATAGTAGGGCGACGTCGGCAGTCCCCAGCCCGCCAGCAGTTCGTACGTCGCGGACTGGCTGTCGACCGGCGGGTTCGCCCACGCTCCGATGCCGTGCACGAGCATCCGCAGCCGCGAGAGCCGACGGTGCATCAGTTCGAGCTGCGCGGCCGACTTGCCTTCCGCCTTCTGCCGCAACGAGCCGCTGGCCGCATTGCGCGGGTTCGCGAAGATGCGGTCGCCCGCCTCGGCCTGCAGCGCGTTGAGCTCCCGGAACGCCTCGACGGGAAAGAAGACCTCGCCGCGCACCTCGACGACGGGCGGGTGTCCATCACCCGCGAGCTTCTGCGGAATCGCGGTGATGTAGCGGATGTTCTCGGTGACGTCTTCGCCGACGACGCCGTCGCCGCGGGTGGCTGCCGAGACGAGGCGGCCGCGCTCGTAGCGCAGGTTGATCGCGAGCCCGTCGATCTTGAGTTCGCAGAGGTAGTGCACGCGGCGACCGGAATCCCGCTGCACCCGAGCGGCCCAGCCCTCGAACTCCTCGATCGAGAAGACGTTGTCGAGGCTCAGCATCCGCTCGAGGTGCTGCACCGGCGCGAACAGCGTCGTCTCGGCGCGGCCGCCGACGGTCTGCGTGGGAGAGTCCTGACTGGCCAGCACGGGGAAGAGCCGTTCGAGGGCCTCGAGCTCGTGGATCCAGCCGTCGTACTCCGCATCGGCGACGACCGAGGTGTCGCGTTCGTAGTAGGCGTCCCTGGCCTCGAGGATGCGCGTCGTCAGGCCCTCCACCCGCGCGGATGCTGCGTCGAGGCCCAAACGCTCGAGCTGTTCGTCGGTGGGAACGGCGTCTGCGATGCTCACTCGCTCAGTCTACGGAGCACTGCGGACACCGCCAGCGGCCGACGGCCGGAACGGCGCGAGGCAGGGCACGGAACATGCGTTCCGTGCCCTGCCTCGTACGCGCGGGAGATTACTTGGCGTCGTGGGCCAGGTCGATCTCTTCCTTGCGCACACCCTCGGTCACCGTCTGCTGCTCGGTCACCGTGTCGGTGTCGAGGCGAACCCGCTCGACGGGCACGGTCTCCTTGTTGACGACCACGCGCTCGCCCGTGAGGACGACCTCGTGCTCCTCTTCACTGAGGTCCGGCCCCGACGTCGCCGCACCGATGTTCTCCTCGGTGATCGGCTCGCGCTCGAGGCGCACCTCTTCGTGGCTGACCGGAACGGTCACGGTCTGCTCCTCGGTCACGATGTGCTTGCGCAGCCGAGCACGGCCGGTGGCGACCTTCTCGGTGCCGACGTCGAGACGCTCCTCAGAACGGGTCATCGCCGAATCGGTGTTCGGTCCCGACGTGTCGTGGCCGGTCGTCGCGGAGGTGTCGACGTCGGAGTCCACATCGCCGTGCACGCCGCCGAGGTTGTAGTACCGGTAGAGCTCGTCCTGCTCCTCGGGGCTGATCGCGCCGTCGAGGTCGACGCGAGGGGCATCCTTGACGACGGACTTGTCGAATCCGATCGTGAGGTTCTCGCCGTTGAAGTCGGCTCCCTCGAGCGGCACGAGGGTTTCCGACGTTCCGAAGAGTCCCGTGTGCACGCTCGCCCAGAGCGGGCGACCGGTGTTGTCATCGACGTAGACCTGTCCGGCCTTGCCGATCTTGTCTCCGTCGTTTCCGTAGACCGTGGCGCCGATGACGCTGGCGAGGTTGTTGTTGTCGATCATGGTGTTCTCATTCCTTCGATGTTTCGTGGTTCGTGAAGATGCGGCGCGCTCAGCGGCCGAGTCCGACGCGGTCCACCTTGCGGTGGTAGTGCGTTCCTGCTGCGCCGCCGAGGATGGCGCCGGCGAGGCTGGCGACGGCCACGAGGACCGCGGTGATGATTCCCGCCGCCGTGAGGTCGCCCTCGCTGACGGGGATGCGGGGGAAGCTGTTGAGATTCCCGAGAATGTTGTACTGCGAGCCGGCGATCGCGGTGATGATCGCGACGACCACGGCGATCACGACGGCCCACACCCACACGGCCACGCCCTGCTTGACGCCGTTGAAGCGCGCCATGCGTCCGGCCACGTAGCCGCCTGCGTAGTAGGCGACGAAGAGGATCACCAGCAGGGCGATCGCTCCGATCCACCCGATGGTCTCCGCGTTCTGCGAGGCGGCCTTCGCAGCCTCGTCCGCTCCCCCGTTGGCGCCGAGCCCGAGGGCGGCACCGGTCGCTCCGATGAGGGCGGTGAGGATCACCGCGGTGCCGGTGGCGGTGAGCCAGCCGAAGAAGGCCGACCCGATCTTGACTCCGCCGAACTCGCTCCTCTCCCGCTCGATCACCTCTTCGCGGAGTGTCGCGCCGGTCTCGGCGGGCACGGCCGCGTTGGACCTGGCGGGGTCCGTCGCCGTTCTTGCTGATACTGCTTCCCGCTCAGCGGGATCGCGTGGGGTGGTCATGGACTGCGCCTCTCCTTGTCGCCCCTGGAGCTGTCCCAGAGGCGAGAGCGACGCTACGCGGCCGATCCAATCGGCGAACGGGGCTTGACGCGGGCCGAGAAAGAAGTCCCGATATATCGCGTTCGGCGTCGAGGAGACGAGCATCCCGCCTCCGCGAAGCGGCCGACTCTCAGAGAGCGGGAACGGAAAGTGCGCTCACCGTGCGATCGATCGTGCACTGGCCGAGCACCCTCGTACCCACGTAGACCACGGCCGTCTGGCCGGGCGCGACGCCGTTCAGGGGCACATCGGGCGTGACGACGAGTTCGCCGTCGCGAAGCTGTGCCACGGCAGGGACAGGGTCGGCGTGCGCACGGATCTGCACGTCGCACCGGAAGGGAACGGATGCGTCCTCGGGCGGCAGGCCCGCCCAGCTGATGCGCGCGCCGGCGATCTCGGCGATGTCGAGTGCCTCCTTCGGCCCGACGATGACGGTGTTCTCCTTGGGGCGCACCTCGAGCACGAAACGCGGCTTGCCGTCGGCAGCGGGAGTGCCGATCGAGAGCCCGCGGCGCTGCCCGACGGTGTAGGCGTGCGCCCCCTCGTGCTCGCCGAGCTTGGCGCCCGTGCGGTCCAGGATGTCGCCCGTCTCGGCGCCCACACGCTCCGCGAGCCAGCCACGGGTGTCGCCGTCGGGGATGAAGCAGATGTCGTGGCTGTCGGGCTTCGTGGCGACGCTGAAGCCGCGCTCCGCCGCTTCGGCACGCACCTCCGCCTTCGACGGGGTGGCTCCGAGCGGGAACATGGCGTGGGCGAGCTGCTCCGCGGTGAGCACGCCGAGGACGTAGGACTGGTCCTTCGCCCATGCGGCGGCGCGGTGCAGCTCGCGGTTGCCGTCGGCATCCGTCAGGATCGAGGCGTAGTGACCGGTGCAGACGGCGTCGAAGCCGAGCGCGAGCGCCTTCTCGAGAAGAGCGGCGAACTTGATGCGCTCGTTGCAGCGCATGCACGGGTTCGGGGTGCGGCCCGCGGAGTACTCCGCGATGAAGTCGTCCACGACGTCGGCGGCGAAGCGCTCGGAGAAGTCCCACACGTAGAAGGGGATGCCGAGCTTGTCGGCCGCCCGACGGGCATCCATCGAGTCCTCGATCGTGCAGCAGCCGCGCGAGCCGGTGCGCAGCGTTCCGGGCATGCGGCTGAGGGCGAGATGCACGCCCACGACATCGTGTCCGGCCTCGACCGCCCGCGCCGCGGCCACGGCGGAATCCACTCCGCCACTCATCGCTGCCAGAACTCTCATGGCTCCAGTCTACGAACGCCCCCTGAGAGTCCCGTGGCGCCCACGATCAACGATCGAACGACGTGGCGCGCGAGGAGAGCCCGGCGTTCAGCGCCTGCCGGTAGGCGCCCGGCAGCGCCGCGAGGAAGGCGTCGACGTCGGCCTCGGTGCTCGTGGCGCCGAGGGTCACGCGCAGTGCCGAGCGCGCCGCGACCTCGTCGCGTCCCATCGCGAGCAAGACGTGCGAGGGCTCCGGGATGCCGGCCTGGCAGGCCGATCCCGTGGAGACGGAGACGCCTGCCGCGTCGAGCAGGAACAGAAGGGAGTCCCCCTGGGCCCCGGGAAAGGCGAAGTGGGCGGTTCCGGGGAGGCGGCCCCCGGCATCCGGATCACCGTTGACCTGGGCGTCGGGAACGGCGGCGCGCAGGCCGTCGACGAGGCGGTCGCGCAGCGCGGCGATGCGCTCGGCCTCCTGAGAAAGGCGTGCGTCGGCGACCCGCGCTGCCGCGGCGAACGAGACCGCCGCTGCGACGTCCTGTGTTCCCGAGCGCACCTGCCGCTGCTGCCCCCCGCCGTGGATGAGCGCCTCCACGCGCGCCGAGCGGCTGAGCACGAGCGCGCCGATGCCGACGGGGCCGCCGACCTTGTGGGCCGAGATGCTGAGGGCGAGAAGACCGCCCTGGCCCGAGGACCCGGAGTCGCGCCGCAACTGCGCGAAGTCGATCGGCACGTGGCCGTAGGCCGCCACGGCGTCCAGGTGGAGGGGAACGCCGTAGCGTGCGGCGAGCGCGGCGACTTCGGCGACCGGTTGGATCGTGCCGACCTCATTGTTGGCCCAGAGCATCGTGATGAGGGCGACGGATGCCGCATCCTCGGCGAGAGCGGCCTCAACGGCGTCCAGCCGCACGCGTCCCACCTCATCCAGCGGCAGCCACTGCACGCGGGCGCCCTCGTGGGCCGCGAGCCATTCCACCGTGTCGATGGTGGCGTGGTGCTCGCCACCGGGAACGAGGATGCGGTCACCGGGACGAGCCCAGAACAGGCCCTTGATCGCGAGGTTGATCGCCTCGGTGCCGTTCCCGGTGAAGACGACCTCGATCGGATCGCAGCCGACGCCCGCTGCGATGATCTCGCGGGCTTCTTCGAGCATGCGGCGGGCGTTCTGGCCCTGGCTGTGGATGGAGGCGGGGTTGCCGACCACGCCGACGGCTTCGACGTAGGCCGCGAGGGCGGCCGGCGTCATGGGGGTCGTCGCAGCGTGGTCAAGGTAGATCGCCATTGTCATTACTGTAGATCGCATGACCGCCGCCCGGACCGACGCCGTCCTGGGCGTGCGCCAGACGGCCGCCGGCGGCGAGCTGCGGGTGTGGTCGGAGTCGGCGCAGGCGCTCACGCTGTGCCTGTTCGATCACTCGGATCCCGACTGGATCTACAAGAGCGTCCCCATGCAGCGCGGCCACGACGGCGTGTGGCTGGCCCGTACGCGCAGCCTCGTTCCCGGGCGGCTCTACGCCCTGCGGGCGACCGGCCCGATCGCGCCACCGAACGCCTTCAACGAGGCGCGCCTGCTGCTGGACCCGTACGGCCGCGGCATCGCCCGTGTCGGTACCGGCTTCCGCTCCGTCGTCATCGACGATGCCTACGACTGGGAAGGGGTCGAGCGCCCGCGCACCCCCCTCGACCACTCGGTGTTCTACGAGATGCACGTGCGCGGCTTCTCCAAGCTGAACCCGGATGTGCCCGAGGCGCTGCGCGGAACCTACGCGGGGCTCGGGCACGAGGCATCTCTCCGCGAACTGAAGCACCTCGGCATCACGGCGGTCGAGTTGCTGCCCGTGCACGCCTTCACCTCGGAGCAGCGGCTCATCCGGCAGGGCCTCGAGAACTACTGGGGCTACAACACGCTCGGGTTCTTCGCGCCGCACGCCCCGTACGCCACGGACGCCGCGCAGGCGGCCGGTGCGAGCGCCGTCGCCCGCGAGTTCAAGGACATGGTGCGCGCGCTGCACGGGGCGGGCATCGAGGTCATCCTCGACGTGGTCTACAACCACACCTCGGAGGAGGGAACGAACGGTCCCACGACGAGCCTGCGCGGCCTCGACAACCCCGGTTACTATCGCCACGACGCGCACGGCGCCTACGTCGACACCACGGGATGCGGCAACACCCTCGACTTCGGTGGCGACGTTCCCGTCGCGCTGGTACTGGACTCACTGCGTTACTGGGCCGGCGAGATGGGAGTGGATGGGTTCCGCTTCGATCTCGCGGTCACCCTCGGCCGCGGCCGCGACATCGCCTTCGACCCCGAGCACCCGCTGCTGCGCGGCATCCTCGAGGATGCGCTGCTCTCGCCCCTGAAGATCATCGCCGAGCCGTGGGACCTCGGCCCCGACGGCTGGAAGACGGGAGCCTTCGCCCCCGGCTGGATCGAGTGGAACGACCGCTACCGCGACCGGATGCGCGACTTCTGGCTCGTCGACATCGCCCGTGCACGCGAATCCGGTGAGGCGGGAAGCGGCATCGGGCGGTTCGCCACCCGCCTGGCCGGCTCGTCGGGCACCTTCTCGCTCGAGCGCGGACCGCTCGCCTCGCTGAACTTCATCACCGCGCACGACGGCTTCACGCTCGCCGACCTGACCACCTACAACCGCAAGCACAACGAGGGCAACGGCGAGGAGAACCGCGACGGCTCCGACAACAACTACTCGTTCAACCACGGCGTCGAGGGCCCGACGAACGACCCCGGGATCCTGCGCACCCGCCGGCGAGCCATGCGCAACCTGCTCGGTACGCTGCTGCTCTCTGCGGGCGTGCCGATGATCACGGCCGGCGACGAGTACGGCCGCACCCAGCGCGGCAACAACAACGCCTACTGCCACGACAGCGAGCTCACCTGGCTCTCGTGGAACCGCGTGCCGTGGCAGGAGGAGCTGCGGGCGGTGACGGCTCGGCTGATCGCCCTGCGCCGCGAGAACCCCGCTCTTCGCCCGGTGCGCTTCGGCCGGTTCGGCGAGAAGGTTCCAAGCGCGTCGCAGATGGACTGGTACAACGACGAGGGCCTCTCGATGTCGGAGGACGACTGGCGCAGCCCCGACGAGCGCACGCTGCAGTACCTCGCCGCCTCCACGCCCGAGTTCGAGGAGTTCAACCGCATCCTGCTCGTCATCCACGCCCTCGAGGAGGACACGACGGTCACTCTTCCCGAGCACGCCGGCGTCGGCGGCTACACGCTGCTCTGGGATTCCGCCCACGACGACCTGGGCGCGCGCGACAGTGAATACGTGCCCGGGCAGGAACTCGCCGTCGCCGCCACGTCGATGCAGCTCTTCCGGGCGCACGACTGATGGCGCGGCACGTGGATGCCCCGGGCACGCCGGCGACGCTCGCCCTCGCCCGTGCCGGAATCGCGTTCACCGCTCACGCCTACGAACACGATCCGCGCACCTCGAACTTCGGGCTCGAGGCCGCTCAGAAACTCGGGCGGGATGCGGAGCAGGTGTTCAAGACCCTCGTGGCCGATGTCGCCGGCACCCTCACCGTCGCCATCGTTCCCGTGACCGGCAGCCTCGACCTGAAGGCGCTCGCCGCCGCTGCGGGCGGCGGCAAGGCGGCCATGGCCGACCCGCATCTCGCCGAGCGCAAGACCGGCTACGTCGTCGGGGGTATCAGCCCCGTCGGCCAGAGGAGTGCCCTGCCCACCTTCCTCGACGAGAGCGCGATCCTCTTCGAGACCGTGCTCGTCTCCGGAGGCCGTCGGGGGCTCGACATCGAGCTCGCCCCCGACGACCTGCTGGCCGTGACGGGCGGCCGCTACGCCGCCATCGCCCGCCGGCCGTAGCCGCGGTCGGCTCGCCGGGCTGACGGGGCGCCGGCTCAGTTAGCGACGGCGATGAGGCCCAGGTCGGCCGGAGAGGCGAGCAGCGGATTGCTGGGCAGCACGCGCACCGTATATCCCCACGAACCGGCTCGGGAGAGCGGCAGGGTACCGACGAACAGGGTCGGCTTGCCCTGCTCGGCGTCGCCGGCCGGCTGCAGTTGCAGCACCGCGACCTCGCTCAGCGCGTCGTCGTCGCCGCTGCGACCGTAGACGGCCTCGACCCGCACGTCGCCGGGAGTGAGCTCGCCGAGCTGCACGTGCGCGCGCAGTTGCAGTTCGTCGCCGACCTGCGGCACGCCCGGCATCCCGCCCGACTCGACGTGGCCGACCGAGACGCCGGACCAGCCGTGCACGACGCGCGCCTTCCAGGCGGCGAGCTCGCGCCCGCCGTCGTAGTGGTCGTGACTGAGGGCCGCCTCCGCGCCGGCGGCCGGGCGATAGAGCGCCTCGACGTACTGGCGCACCATCCGCTCCGCCGACAGCTCGGGCGAGAGGGTGCTCAGGGTGTGCCGGATGGAATGCAGCCAGCGCTCGGGCACGTCGTCGTGGTTGCGGTCGTAGAACCGCGGCGCGATCTCGTGCTCGATGAGGTCGTAGAGCGACTCGGCCTCGCGGCGGTCGCGCTCGGCGGCATCCGTCGTCGGCGCGGAGGGGATGGCCCAGCCGTTCTCGCCGTCGTAGTACTCGTCCCACCAGCCGTCGAGGATCGAGAGGTTGAGCACCCCGTTCAGCGCGGCCTTCATGCCCGACGTTCCACAGGCCTCGAGCGGTCGAAGCGGGTTGTTGAGCCAGACATCCGTGCCCGGGTAGAGCGTCTGGGCCATCGCGATGTCGTAGTCGGGAAGGAAGACGAGCCGGCCGCGGATGTCGGGCTCCGACGCGAACTGCACGAGCTGCTGGATGAGGCGCTTGCCCTCATCGTCGGCGGGATGCGACTTGCCGGCCACGACGATCTGGATCGGACGCTCGGCGTGCAGCAGGAGCTTCCGCAGTCGGTCGGGGTCGTGGAGCATGAGGGTGAGGCGCTTGTAGGTGGGCACCCGCCGGGCGAAGCCGATGGTGAGCACGTCGGGGTCGAGCACGGAGGAGATCCAGCCGGGCACGCTGCCGCCGGGGTTCTGCGCGAGCCAGGCGCGGGTGAGCCGGGCGCGCGCATCTTCGACGAGACCGGCGCGCATGCCCGCACGCACCCGCCAGAGGTCGAGGTCGCTCACGGCATCCGATCGCCAGTCCACCCGAGTGGTGTCCGTGGTGCCGAAGGAACGCTCGGAGAGCTCCTGCAGGCGCGCGTCGGTCCAGGTGGGAGCGTGCACGCCGTTCGTGATCGATCCGATCGGCACGTCGTCGGCGTCGAAGCCCGGCCACAGGCCGGCGAACATGGTGCGGCTCACCCGGCCGTGCAGCTTGGAGACGCCATTGGCGCGCTGCGCGAGGCGCAGGCCCATGACGGCCATGTTGAACACGCCGGCCGATCCGCCGGGGTAGGTCTCGGCACCGAGTGCGAGCACGTCGCGCGCGTCGACGCCCGGAAGCAGCGCGCCGCTGAAATACCGCGCCACGAGGGCGGCATCGAACCGGTCGATGCCGGCAGGCACGGGGGTGTGCGTGGTGAACACGGTTCCGCCGCGCACGACCTCGAGCGCCTCCGCGAAGCTGAGGCCCTCGCCGATCAGGCGCGCGATGCGCTCAACGCCGAGGAAGCCCGCGTGACCCTCGTTCGTGTGGAAGACCTCGGGGGCGGAAGCGTGGGCTAATTCCGCCCACTCCTCGACCGCGCGCACACCGCCGATGCCGAGCAGCAGCTCCTGCAGCAGCCGGTGCTCTCCCCCGCCTCCGTAGAGCCGGTCGGTCACCTGGCGCAGTTCGTCGCTGTTCTCGGGAACGTCGGTGTCGAGCAGGAGCAGTCGTACCCGGCCGACCGCCGCCTGCCAGATGCGGGCGTGCAGCTCGCGGTCATCGGGCAGCGAGAGCACGACGTGCACGGGCGAGCGATCGGGCCGCCGCAGCACCGCGAGCGGCAGTCCGTCGGGGTCGAGTGCCGGGTAGCTCTCCAACTGCCAGCCATCGGCGGAGATGGACTGGCTGAAGTAGCCCGCCTTGTAGAACAGGCCGACGGCCACGAGCGGGATGCCGAGGTCGGATGCCGCCTTGAGGTGATCGCCCGCGAGGATCCCGAGGCCGCCGGAGTACTGGGGCAGGGCTGCGGCGATGCCGAACTCCGGAGAGAAGTACGCGATCGAACCGGGCTTCTCCCCCTCGAGTCCCTGGTACCAGCGCGGTTCGCGCAGGTACGCCTCGAGGTCCTCGCGCAGCCGGTTCGCCCAGTCCACGTAGCCGTCGTCCGCGGCGAGCTGGTCGAGCCGCTCCCTGGCCACCTCGCCGAGAAGCGCGATGGGGTCGTGCCCGACCCGCGCCCAGGTGGCGGGATCGATCTGCTCGAACAATCGGCGCGTGGGCTCGTGCCACGACCAGCGGAGATTTCCCGCGAGCGGCTCGAGGGCGCTCAGTCGCTCGGGAAGCACGGCACGGACGGTGAACTTGCGGATGGCCTTCACCCTCACCACCCTAGGGTCCAAGCATGACCGGCGTGTAAACGCAACCGCTCGGCCGAGCCGGCCGGATGGCGCTACGGTCGGAGGGTGACTCCGACGACGCCACGAGCCGGCCGCATACCCGTCTTCGACCTGTCCCCCCAGCTGCCCGACGACCTCTGGCCCGCGAAGGCCTTCGCCGGCGAGGTGGTGCCCTTCCGCGCCACCGCCTTCCGCGAGGGGCACGACCTCATCGGCGTGCAACTGCTGTTGAGGGCCCCGAGCGGGGCGACATCCGTTCATCGCATGCATCCCCTCGCTCCCGGAACGGATCGCTGGGAGGCCTCGGTTCGCCTCGACGAGATCGGCGAGTACCGCTGGCGGGTGCGGGGATTCTCGGACGACTACGAGACCTGGCTGCACAACGCCGAGATCAAGGTGCCCGCCGGCATCGACGTCGAGCTGATGTTCCTCATCGGCGACGAGGTGCTCGCGACGGCGCTCGGCGATGAGAGCCGTTCCGCCTCCGACCGGGAAACGCTCTCGGCGGCCCGCGCGGCGCTCGCGGAGGCGACTGCCGCTCCCGAGGGCCGCCTCGCCGCCGCGCACGATCCCGCCGTGCGGACCCTGTTGCGGCGGCATCCGGTCGCCGCCCTCGAGTCGCACTCGCCGGAGCGGGTCATCCGCGTCGAGCGCGCACGCGCCGGCGTCGGATCCTGGTACGAGTTCTTCCCCCGCTCGGAGGGGGCTCGGCAGCTGCGCGACGGAACCTGGAAGAGCGGAACCTTCCGCACCGCCGCCAAGCGACTTCCCGGAGTCGCCGCCATGGGCTTCGACGTGCTCTACCTCCCGCCCATCCACCCGATCGGGCGCACGGGCCGCAAGGGTCCGAACAACACGCTCGGCGCCGGTCCGGGCGACCCTGGGTCGCCCTGGGCCATCGGAGCCGCCGAGGGCGGCCACGACGCCATCCACCCCGACCTCGGCACGCTCGCCGACTTCCGCGCCTTCGTGCGCGCGGCCGCCTCGGTCGGCCTCGAGGTGGCACTCGACTTCGCCCTGCAGGCCTCCCCCGACCACCCGTGGGTGCGGGAGCACCCCGAGTGGTTCACGACGCTGCCCGACGGCTCGATCGCGTATGCGGAGAACCCGCCCAAGAAGTACCAGGACATCTATCCGATCAACTTCGACAACGACCCCGAGGGCATCCGAGCCGAGGCGTTGCGCGTCATCCGCCATTGGATCGCCCAGGGCATCCGCATCTTCCGGGTCGACAACCCGCACACCAAGCCGCTGGACTTCTGGGAGTCCTTCATCGCGACGGTGAACGCCGAGCACCCCGACGTGGTCTTCCTCGCCGAGGCGTTCACCCGCCCCGCGCTCATGCAGGGCCTGGCGAAGGTCGGCTTCCAGCAGTCCTACAGCTACTTCACCTGGCGCAACACGAAGGAGGAGCTCGAGGAGTTCCTCGCCTCGATCTCGACCGAGACGGCCGACTTCATGCGGCCGAACCTGTTCGTGAACACGCCCGACATCCTCACCGAGTACCTGCAGTTCGGCGGTCCGGCCGCCTTCACCATCCGGGCGGCGATCGCGGCGACGGCCGCACCCCTCTGGGGTGTCTACGCCGGATACGAGCTGTTCGAATCGGTCGCCCGGCCGGGCGCCGAGGAATCCATCGACAACGAGAAGTACGAGTACCGGCCGCGCGACTTCGCCGCGGCGGAGGCGGGAGGGGCGTCGCTGGCCCTCTACCTCGGCATCCTGAACCGCATCCGCGCACAGCACCCGGCCCTGCGGCAGCTGCGGAACATCCGTCTGCACTCCAGCGAGGACCCCGCGGTACTGGCCTACTCCAAGCACCTGGACGGCGCCTTCACCGCCGACGGCGTGGCCGACACGGTCATCGTGATCGCCAACGTCGATCCGCATTCGGTGCGCGAGACGACCGTCCACCTCGACCTGGCGGCGATCGGAATCGCCGACGGCGAGCCGTTCGAGGTGCGCGACCTCGTCACCGACGACGTGTGGACGTGGGGCGAGCACAACTACGTGCGCCTGGACGCCTTCACCCACCCCGTGCACATCCTGCACGTGCAGCGCCGAGAGGGCGCCCCCGAGACGAAGGGAACACCGGCATGAGCCGCGAAGACGGATCCAGCGCCATCCGACTGCCGGAACTGGCGGACGACGTTGTGGCGGCGGTGGGTGCCGGCAGTTACTTCAACCCGCATTCCGTCCTCGGCCAGCACGTCGTGGCCGCTCCCGGCATCTCCGACCCCGTGACGGTCATCCGGACGCTGCGCCCCCTGGCTTCCGAGGTGCGGGCCGTTCTGCCCAATGACGCCCGCGTCGAGCTCGCCCACCTCGGCCATGGCGTCTGGCAGGGTTTCAGCATCACCGGGCCGCAGGACTACCGCATCGAGGCGCGCTACCCCGACGGCTCCGAGTGGCTGGCCGATGACCCGTACCGCTTCGCGCCGAGTATCGGCGAGATCGACCTGCACCTCATCGGCGAGGGGCGCCATGAGCGCCTCTGGGATGCCCTCGGCGCCCACTACCGCGAGCACTGGGGCGTGACCGGTGCAACGCGCGGCACCGCCTTCACGGTGTGGGCGCCGCATGCCCGCGCCGTGCGCGTCATCGGGGACTTCAACGGCTGGGACGGAACCCAGCACTCCATGCGCAGCATGGGGGGCAGCGGCGTGTGGGAGCTCTTCATCCCCGAGGTGGCACCGGGCGCGCTCTACAAGTTCGAGCTGCTCGCCCAGTCGGGCGAATGGGTGCGGCGCGCCGACCCGATGGCCCGTTTCACCGAGGTCCCGCCCGCGACCGCATCCGTCGTCGGCCAGTCCGACTACCAGTGGGGCGACGGCGCCTGGCTCGCCGAGCGGGCGGCCACGCAGCCGCACACGAAGCCCATGAGCGTCTACGAGCTGCACTTCGGCTCGTGGCGCCCCGGCCTGAGCTACGTCGACGCCGCCGACCAGCTCATCGAGTACGTGCAGGAGCTCGGCTTCACGCACGTGGAGTTCCTGCCCCTCGCCGAGCATCCGTTCGGCGGCTCGTGGGGCTACCAGGTGACGGGCTACTACGCCGCGAGCAGCCGATTCGGGCACCCGGACGGCCTGCGCTACCTCATCGACCGCCTGCACCAGGCCGGCATCGGCGTGATCATGGACTGGGTGCCCGGGCACTTCCCCAAGGACGAGTGGGCGCTCGCGAAGTTCGACGGGCAGGCGCTGTACGAGCATCCCGATCCGCGCCGCGGCGAGCAGAAGGACTGGGGCACGCTCGTCTTCGACTTCGGGCAGCGTCAGGTGCGCAACTTCCTCGTGGCCAACGCGCTGTTCTGGCTCGAGGAGTTCCACGTCGACGGCCTGCGCGTGGATGCGGTCGCCTCGATGCTCTACCTGGACTACTCCCGCAAAGACGGCGAGTGGGAGCCCAACGTCCATGGCGGTCGGGAGAACCTCGAGGCGATCTCGTTCCTGCAGGAGGCCACCGCGACCGCCTACAAGCGCAACCCCGGCATCGTCATGATCGCCGAGGAGTCCACGAGCTGGCCCGGAGTGACCGCGCCCACCTCGGGCGGCGGGCTCGGGTTCGGCTTCAAGTGGAACATGGGGTGGATGCACGACTCGCTGCAGTACATCTCCGAAGACCCGATGTACCGCTCGTACCACCACAACGAGATCACCTTCTCGTTCGTGTACGCCTTCAGCGAGAACTTCATGCTGCCGATCAGCCACGACGAGGTCGTGCACGGCAAGGGATCGCTCTTCGGCAAGATGCCCGGCGATCACTGGCAGAAGCTCGCGAACGTGCGGGCCTACCTCGCGTTCATGTGGTCGCATCCGGGCAAGCAGCTGCTCTTCATGGGGCAGGAGTTCGGCCAGCCCTCGGAGTGGAGCGAGGAGCGGGGCCTGGACTGGTGGATCCTCGATCAACCGAGCCACCGCGGCCTGTTCGACCTCGTCTCGCAGCTGAACCGGCTCTACCGCGCCAATCCCGCTCTCTACGAACTCGACAGCGACTCCGCCGGCTTCCGGTGGATCGAGGGCGGCGCGGCAGCGGCGAACGTCGTCTCGTTCCTGCGGCTCAGCAGCACGGGCGAGACCTTCGCGTGCATCACCAACTTCGCCGGCAGTCCGCACTCCGAGTACCGCGTCGGGCTGCCCGCGGCCGGTCGATGGGACGAGGTGCTCAACACGGATGCCGCCGAGTTCGGCGGTTCCGGCGTCGGCAACCTCGGTGGCGTGGAGGCGCTCGAGGTGCCGTGGGCCGGGCAGCCTGCCTCGGCCGTGCTCACCCTGCCGCCGCTCGGAGCGCTCTGGCTGAAGCTGCGCCGCTGAGGCTCGAGAGCTCAGTAGAGGAGCGAGGTGAGGCGGCGGCGCGCCGCGCTCACGCGCGGATCGTCGATGCCGACGACCTCGAAGAGCTCGAGCAGGCGCTCGCGCACCCGGTTCTTGCCCGGCGCATCCAGACGCGGGAAGAGGGTGAGCAGGCGGTCGAACGCGTCGTCGATGTGGCCGCCCGAGAGGTCGAGGTCGGCCACGTCGAGCACGGCGTCGAGGTCGTTCGGTGCTGCGGCGGCAGCGGAGCGGATCGCGTCGAGCGTCTTGCCCTGCAGACGGGCCAGCAGGCTGGCCTGTGCGAGTCCGGCGACGGCGTCGTGGTCGCCGGGGTTCTGGGCGAGCGCCGTCTTGTAGTGCCCGATCGCCGCTTGGTAGTCGCCTGTCTCGATCGCGGCGTACGCCTCGGCGTGGTGCGGGGGCAGCGGCGTGGGAGCGGGCTCATCGGCCGGCTCGGCTGACCCGCCGTCGGCGGCAACGGCCACGCCCGCCACACCGTTCTGCGCCGCAAGGGCGAGCACCTGTTCGAGCACCCCGCGCAGCTGGTCCTCGGGGAGGATGCCGGCGAAGAGGGGAACCGGCTGGCCGCCGACGAGCGCGGCGACGGTCGGAACGGACTGCGCCCGGAAGGCCTGAGCCAGCTGGGGGTTGGCCTCCGCCTCAACGCTCGTGAGCACGAGCCGGCCGCCGAGTTCGCGGATGACCCGCTGCAGCAGGGCGGTGAACTCGCGAGACTGCTCGGCCCACGATGCGCCGAGGTCGACGATCACCGGCACCTGCATCGAGAGCTCGAGCACGTCGCCGAAGGTCGCATCCGTCGCCGCGAGCGTCAGGCTCGGCACCTGCACCGGGGCACCGGGTGCCGCCGGGGCGGCACCCGGAGCACCGGGAGCTGCGCCGGCCGGCGCCTGGGGACGGTTCACGAGTCCGGACAGGTCGACGGCTCCGCGCAGGTGCGCCGTCGACGGGGGCAGGTCACTCACGGCGCCTCCGCAGCTGAGGTCAGGCCCTGGGCGAAACCGAGAAGGGTGATCTTCTCGGTCGAGCCGGTGGGCGGAACGTAGAACAGGAGCTGGTCTCCGAAGGTCTGGGTGACGCCCTTCGTCGAATTCTCCACCCCCGAGTATGCCTTGGCCGCGTTCTGCGGCGACACCGTCCCGCCGTCGGTGGGGCGCACCGTCTCGGTCTCGTTGATGTTCGCCGTGACGAGGGCACCGTTGTCGTTGGTCGCCAGCGAGATCGTGCGTCCCTTGCCGGGCGCGTTGGTGAACTCGATCGACGCGGTCGCGGGCAGTTCCGCGCGCCGCTTGTCCTTGTAGGCGACGCCGACCTGGGGAAGGAACGCGTCGTGCTCGGTGTCGAAGAGCGGGTAGTACTGGCTCTTGTCGCCGTTCATCATGACGTCGGCGTACGCCGTCGCCACCTGGTTCGGGGGCAGCAGCAGGAACTCGGAGTCGGGTGCGACGATCGGCGAGCCGATGCTGGCCGGCGCCATCCCCGGCACGGTCGCGTCGGCGGCGAGGGCGACCGCATAGCGCACGACGTAGTTCTCGCGAGGGCCGGCCTGGGAGAGCACGAGGGCGGTCGGCTTCGTGGTCGGGTCGTCCTTGTTCTGGATGACCGTCATGACCACGCGCGGCCAGGAATCCGTCTGCTGCGGAACGGTGAGCTCGACGGGCGCGGCCGGGATGGCATCGGGCGCCGGGTACTCCGCGAGCGTCGAGCGCACCTTGTAGTTGGCCTCGCGCAGCTCGAGGGCGGGCCCGGCGAACCGGGTCTTCAGCGTGTCGAGGTCGAGCTTCGCGTCGGAGTCGGCCGCGACCACCGCGATCTTGCGCACGATGCGCTCGAGCTGCGGAACCGTGACGGCGGGGGGCTTCAGCGCCTCACCCGTCGGGTCGGCAGTGGTCGTCGGGCTGGCGGATGCCGAAGCCGCGGGAGCAGTGGACGGCGCCGCCCCCGGCCAGAAGTCGGCAGAGCATCCCGAGAGAGCGAGCGCGCCGATGAGGGCGACGGGCAGGACCGCGAGGCGCGGAGCCCGTCCGAGCGCACGCTTGTCGGGGCTCGCCGTGACCTCCTTGATGGTCTTCGGACGCGGCGCGCGGGGCAGCCGCGGCCGGCGAGGACCCTTCGGCATGTTGCGGCGCGGGCGACGGGAGCGCCGCAGGTGCAGGATCGCCCAGATGTAGCTGATCAGGCCGACCACGAGGAGGATGATGCCGCCGAGGATGAGCGGGCCGGCCCACGGGGTGGAGTTGTCGAGCGGCCAGGTGATGCGCACGCTCGTCGGCGCCGGCTTGGTGCCATCGGAGGCCACGAGCAGCGCGTACCCGTCCGGAACGTTCACCTGGGCGGTCAGGCTCTTCTTACCGGTGTACTCATCGAGCCACAGGTCGCTGCCCTCGGGGTTGGCGCTCGCAGGCGCCGCGTCGGCGGTCGGTGCGGGCGTTGCGGGCGTGGCGGGAGTCGGCGTCGCCGTCGGCGTACTCGTGGGAGCCGTGGTCGCGGCATCCGTGCTCACGACGAGCGTGCGCTTCTTGGCGTCGTAGCCGATGGTCGATGAGGTCTCGTCACCGATCCAGGCGGCCACGTCGGCGGTGCGGCCGAGGGCGAGGAAGGTCGTCGGGGCGCCGCTCACGGTGACGGTCTGGGCACCGGGATGACTGCGCAGCGTTGCCGAATCGATGACGGCGTACGGGGCCTCGTCGGTCACGCGTGCCGACATGCTCACGCTCGAGGCCTCGAGCAGCACGGTGCGCTGGGCGATGCCCAGCGCGATCATCGCTGCCGCGACGACGAATGCCGCGATGGCTAGAACGAATCGCACGAAATCTCTCCTCCAGGGCCGCCGAGGCCGCGAGGTCCCACGTCTCGGACGGGTCCGGGCGGGCCATCGGGCCTGCACTCGGGGCTCGGACATCGGGCCCCCGGCGGCAGACACAGACACATCAGGCTATCCGATCACGCTGGGCGCGGCCTCCATGGACGCTGAATGGCCCGTGTTCGCGGTTCAAGGCCATCCCGCTCCGCCCACTAGTATCGGGTCTCGGCGCGTGCAGTTCCGCGTCCGACGAAGGAGCAGATGTGGCAGGCGAAGAGACAGAGTTCACGCAGGTCTTCCGCGGGTACGACCGCGACGAGGTCGAGAAGGCCCTGCAGACCCTGCGACGCGAGGTCATCAGCGCGAACGACCGCTCGAACGAGGCCGCCGCCCAGGTCAAGCGCCTGAACAATCGCATCGATGAACTGACCGCTGAACTCGAGGAGGTCGGAAGCCCGACGTTCACGGGACTCGGCACCAAGCTCGAGAACACCCTGCGCGTCGCCGAGGAGCAGTCCACGCGGCTGATCGCCCAGGCCGACATCGATGCCGAGAAGCTGCGCACGTCGGCGAGCTCAGACGTCGAGAAGATGCGCCGCGACGCCGGCGAGCACGCCGAGCGCACCCTCGGCGAGGCCCGGGCGAAGGCCGGGCGCCTGCTGGAGTCCGCCCGCATCGAGGCCGACGAGATCCTCACCCGTGCGGGCGACGCCGCCGAGATGCTCACCCAGGACGCCACGCGCGACGCTGCCGCCATCCGCGGCGCCGTTGCCACCGAGGCAGCCGAGCTGCGTGCGACGGCCAAGCGCGAGACCGCTGCGATCCGCGCCGAGGCCGAACGTGAGGCCGCCGAGGTGCGTGTCGTCGCCGAGCGCGAGGCGTCGGAGGCCAGGGATGCCGCGGCCAACCTCTCGCGCGAGACGGAGCAGACCCGCGCCGAGGTGGCGCTCGAGCTCGACCAGGCCCGCGCGGACCTCGCGCGCGAGAGCGAGCAGGTGCGCCTGGACCTCGCTGCCGAGACCGAGCAGGCGCGCCTCGACCTCGCGCGTGAGACCGCGGAGGCGCGACAGCACATCGAGGCCGAGACGGCCGAGGCGCGCGTGGCGCTCGAGCACGAGCTCGAGCAGCGCCGCACCGACCTGGACCGCGAGATCGATGCCGCCCGTGCCGAGCTGGCACTCGAGCGCGAGCAGTCCGCGACCGACCTGGGCCGCCTCTCCGAGACGGCCAAGCAGAAGCTCGAGCACGAACTCGCCCGGGCCCACGCACGCCACGACGCCGACATCGAGCAGTCCCGTGCCGACTTCACGCTCGAGCACGAACAGGCCAAGGCCGACTTCGAAGCCGACGCCGAGCAGGCGCGCATCGACCTCGAGAACCAGCTCGGCGCCATGCGCAAGAAGACCGATCACGACCTGGCACGCCTGCGCCGTGAGATCGAGCAGGCCCGCATCGACCTCGACGTCGAGCTGAAGGCGCGGCGCGACGAGGCGGAGCAGGACCACCTCTCCCGTCACCAGGAGGCCGTCGCCCAGACCCAGAAGTACCTCGACGATGCCAACGCGCAGCTCGCCGCGGCGATCGCGCGCACCAACGATTCCCGCGCCGAGGCCGACCGCCTCGACACGGGCGCCAAGGCCGATGCCAAGGCGCTGCGCGAGAAGGCCGAGGAGGAGGCTTCCGCCCTTCTCGCCCGCGCCGAGGACGACGCCAAGGCTCGCATCGACGAGGCCGATGAGCGCACCCGCCTGCTCGTCGCCGACGCCGAGGATCGCCTCTCGCAGATCCGGATCGAACGCGACGCCATCGCCGGCTACTTCGAAAGCCTGCGCGGGGTTCTCACCCAGGCGGAACAGGTCGTCGCCGACACCGAGTGAGCGCTCCCAGTGAGGCACGCAACGGCCGGTAGTCTGAGTCGACACCCTCGGATGGAGCTGCACCGATGAAGATCCACAACGCCTTTCGCCTCGGACTGATCGGAACGCTCGGAGTCGGCCTGGGTTTCCTGATCCTCGTCTCGATCACGCAGCTCTCCACCATCCTGACCTACATCGGAGCGGCGCTCTTCCTCGCCCTCGGGCTGGACCCGATCATCAGCTGGCTGGAGCGCAAGCGCATTCCGCGGTGGGCCGCGATCCTCATCGTGCTCGTCGTGCTGCTCGCCTTGATCGCCGGTCTCGTGCTGCTCGTCGTGCCCATCATCGTGAGCGAGACCTCGAAGCTCATCGACCAGATTCCGCGCATCGTCGACGCGATCACGAGCGGTGACCTCGTCAAACAGCTGCAGCAGCAGTTCCCGGCATTGAAGATCGACGAGATCGCCCAGAACGTCGAGACCGCCGTCAACGACTTCGTCAACGACCCGACGAAGATCGGCGCCCTCGCGGGCGGCGTGCTGAGCGTCGGCCTCGCGATCGGATCCGGCGTGTTCGCCGTCATCATCGTGCTCATCCTCATGCTGTACTTCGCCGCGTCGCTCGGCACGATGAAGCGCGCGACCTATCAGCTCGTGCCGGCGTCCAAGCGCGAGCGGTTCGCCGACCTCACCGAGCAGATCACCGCATCCGTCGGCCGATTCGTGATGGGGCAGGCCAGCCTCGGCCTCATCAACGGCGTGCTCAGCTTCATCTATCTGACCATCATCCAGGCGCCGTTCCCTGCGGTGCTGGCGTTCCTGGCGTTCTTCTTCTCGATCATCCCGCTGGTCGGCACGCTCTCGGGATCGATCATCATCGTGCTCGTCTGCCTCATCCCAGGGCTCGGGTCGATCCCCACCGCTCTGGCTGCCGCGATCTACTACGCCATCTACATGCAGGTGGAGGCATACGTGCTCTCCCCGCGCATCATGAGCAGGGCGGTGTCGGTGCCCGGCGCGGTCGTGGTCATCGCCGCGTTGGCGGGAGGGTCGCTGCTCGGCCTGCTCGGAGCCCTGATCGCCATTCCGGTGGCGGCGTCGATCCTGCTGATCATCAAGCAGGTCGTCATCCCGCGCCAGAACGAGCTCTAGGCGATCGGAGCGCCCTCGAGCCCTCCGGGCGGCGGCCACTGCGTCGGCAGCGGGAGGGCGCCGGGATTGACGGCGCGCACGATCTCGTTGAGCACGCGAAGGGTCTGGCTCTCCCCCACCCAGAGGTGCTTGCCTCCGTCCACGGCGATGAGTTCGGCGTCGGGAACGACCGCGAACGCCTCGCGGGCTTCGGGCGGACGCAGGTAGTCGTCGAATTCGGGAATGAGGGCGATCAGCCTACGACCGTCCCCGGCCCATTCGGCCAGGTCGTGCGCGCTCGCCCGATGCAGCGGCGGCGAGAGCAGGATCGCACCCTCGATCGGATGCTCGGGGCCGTACTTGATGGCGAGCTCGGTGCCGAACGACCATCCGAGGAGCCACGGATGGGGCAACCCGCGCTCGGCGACGAACTCCATCGCGGCTGCGACGTCTTCGCTCTCGGTGACGCCGTCGCCGAAGGCGCCATCGCTGCGTCCGCGCGGAGAGGCCGTACCCCGTGTGTTGAAGCGCAGCACGGCGAGATCGGCCAGCGCCGGCAGCCGGCCGGCGGCCTTGCGCAGGATGTGCGAGTCCATGAAGCCGCCGTGCGTCGGCAGCGGATGCAGTGTGACGAGCGTGGCGACCGGCGCAGCCTGCAGCGGTGAGGCGAGTTCGCCGACGAGTCTCAACCCGTCACTCGTGCGCAGCTCGATCTCCTCCCGCCGGGCGGGAAGCTGGACGCCCCCACGGATCTCGATCGGCTCCGTGGCCGCGGTCTCTGCGCTCATCCGGTCCTCATCGTCTCGGGCCATCCTCAGTGGATGCGCCAGCAGTGGGTGTGCCAGTGCCGACGGTCGGCGAGGGCCGCCGCGTCGCCGAGCAGGGCATCCGCTCGCCAGGCGACGACGTGGGCGGTGCCGACCTCGACGGTGAGCGAGCAACCCGGGCAGACGTAGGGCTTCAGCGCCTTCTCCGCGCTGACCGGCTGCACGTTCCAGGCACCGTCGCGCTTGGTCTCCGTGCGCTTGAACCCCGCGAGCAGCCGACCGAGGTCATCGTCGGGCTCTGGACGCCCGCGGCCGCGTGAGGGCCGGTTCGAGCGGGGCATGCCTCCAGTCTAGGACGGGCTCAGTACCAGCCCATGTCCTCGGAGTGCGCCCAGGCGCCGCACGGACTGCCGTAGCGGCCGGAGATGTAGCCGAGGCCCCAGGCGATCTGGGTGGCGGGGTTGGTCTCCCAGTCATCCCCTGCCGAGGCCATCTTGGATCCGGGAAGGGCCTGCGGAATGCCGTACGCACCGGAACTGCCGTTGGACGCGTACACGTTCCAGTGCGACTCGCGATCCCACAGCGAGACCAGGCAGCTGTACTCGTCGTCGCTCCAGCCCCGGGCGTGCACCATCTCGAGGCCGATCGCCTTGGCGCTGCCGGGATCGGGCGTGCCTGCCCGGGGAGCGGCCGAGCGCTGGCTCGACGAACTCGACGCCGGCTCCGCGGCGGGCGGAGGCGGTGGTGGTGGTGGCGGCTTCGCGGTGACGACGTATCCCTCGCGCACGATCTGCGCGTCGATCACGGTGCCGACAGACAGCGCCTGGACGGCCTCGCCGTTGAAACGCCCGGCCACCTTGAAGTAGGGCGACGCCGTCGCACCGGAGTACGGATCGACGATGTTCACGAGCACGAAGGCGGCGGAGGCGGCGAACGCGAACGCGAACAGCACCGCTCTGCTGCGCCGTGCGGGGCGTTTGGGAGGGACAATCGGTGCGCTGCGAACGACGACCGGCTGGGGCATCACAGATCGCGGCCCCGACACCACGACGGCGGTGCGGGGCGCCGGATCACTCGAATGCCTACCCACGATTCCTCGATGCTAACGGATGCCCCGTGGTTCGGCCAGACGGCAACGCCGCATCAGCGAACGGCGAGCATGACGTCGACGACGCTGTCGAGCACGACATCCACCTGCGCCTCGCGATACCCGCCGCGCTGGGGCCGGAACACGATCGTGCGCACGTCGTCGACCGAGAGCGGATAGCCGTCCTGGAAGTAGCGGGTGAGCTTGGCCGCGAACCGATCGACGTCGGCCGTGCTGTAACCGACGGTGAGCACCGAGGTGCGCTCGAAACGGTGACCCTTCGGGCGGTCGAGCCGATTGAGGATGACCTGCGCCGTCGCCCGCGCCTCGCGGTACCACTGCTCGTTCCCGAGGGCCTGCAGCGCGTGCTCCCGCTCGCGCGTCGCGAAGGCGTCCTCGAGCCGCTCGAGAGCCGCATCGACGTGCTGGGTGGAGTAGCCGCCCTTCTGCATCGAGAACGCCGTCCGACGGATGTCGTCGGCGCTCAGCACCCCTTCGCCGGGCTGGGAGTCGTAGGCGGCGCGGGCCTTGAGAAGGAAGGCGTCGACCTGCTCGACGTTGTAGCCGGGCTTGCCACGATGGGCGAGGGGGAACGGAGAACTCACGCGATCATTCTGCCAGTGCGCTCAGGAGAAGATGAGGAACAACGCGTACGCGATGACCGCGGAGGGCAGGATCGAGTCGAGCCGATCGAGGAACCCGCCGTGTCCCGGCAGCCATGAGCTCATGTCCTTGATGCCGAGATCGCGTTTCAGCAGCGACTCGCTGAGGTCTCCGACGGTGGCGGAGAGCAGGATGGCCAGGCCGAAGACGAGACCGAACCACCACGGCTGGTGGAGCATGAAGACGGCCAGCAGCACGCCGCCGAGCAGGCATGCCACGACCGCGCCCGCGAAGCCCTCCCAGGTCTTCTTGGGGCTGATGCGCGGCGCCATCGGATGCCGGCCGAACGCCAGTCCGCTGGCATAGGCCCCGGTGTCGGCGACGATCACGAGGATGAGGAATGCGAGCACCCACCACTGTCCACCGTCCGCGCGCACGAGCAGTGCGGCGAAGCTCGTGAACAGGCCGAGGTAGACGATCACGAGCATCGAGGCGCCGATGTCGCGCACCAGTTGGGCAGCGCTGACGTGCCGCCCGGGCAGGAGGCTCTCGATCACGCGCCAGGCGATGACGAGCACGATGGCGCCCAGCATCCCGAGCCACTGGCCCGTTCCCGCCCAGAACCAGGTGAAGCCGATCATGGCGAGGCTGCCGGCGATGGCCGGAATGATCGGGACCATCCGGCCCGACTTGCGCAGGGCCTGCACGAGTTCGTAGCTCGTGAAGAACACGATCACCGCGGCGAAGGCCAGGAAGAGCTCCTTCACCACGATGAGGCTGAACAGCATCGCGAAGCCGAGAACCAGGCCGATCAGGATGGCGAGGATCAGGTTGCGGCCCGTGCGCGCCTCGATGCGCTCGTTGGTCGCGTCGATCTGGGCACGGGTCGCCTCGAACTGGCGCTCGATGTCGGCGCGGGTGGCCTGTACCTGGGCGCGCAGGTCGCTGCGACGTTTACGGGACGGGCCGCCCTGCGGGCCGTCGGAGGGTTGGCTCATCGACGCCTCAGATCTCGAGCAGTTCGGCTTCCTTGCGCTTCAGCGCCTCGTCGATGGCATCGACGTGGGACTTCGTCACCTGCTCGAGCTCCTTCTCACCGCGGGAGACCTCGTCGTCGCCGACCTCGGACTTCAGCGCGTCGAGCTCGTCCTTCGCCTTGCGGCGGATGTTGCGCACCGAGACCTTCGCGTCCTCGGCCTTGCCACG
Source organism: Rathayibacter sp. YIM 133350 (assembly GCF_037404875.1). Taxonomy (NCBI): domain Bacteria; kingdom Bacillati; phylum Actinomycetota; class Actinomycetes; order Micrococcales; family Microbacteriaceae; genus Rathayibacter; species Rathayibacter sp. YIM 133350. The sequence goes on along the minus strand of NZ_JBBELO010000019.1, from coordinate 118,137 downwards.
CACGAGCTTGACGAACTCCTTGCGCCGCTCCTCGGTGAGCTCGGGCAGCGTCACCCGCACGATGTTGCCGTCGTTGGACGGGTTCGCCCCGAGGTTCGGGGTCTCGCGGATGGCCTGCTCGATGTCCTTCAGCGCGCTCTTGTCGTACGGAGTGACGATGAGGGTGCGCGCCTCGGGGTTGGCCAGCGACGCGAGCTGCGCGAGCGGGGTGGGGGTGCCGTAGTAGCTCACCAGGATCTTCTGGAAGAGCTGCGGGTTGGCGCGACCGGTGCGTACCGATGCGAAGTCGTCCTTCGCCACCTCGACGGCCTTGCTCATGCGGTCAGAGGCATCGGACAGAACATCCGGGATCACGGCGACTCCTTCTTACGTGGCTTGGTACGAGCTTAGTTGCTGACGATGGTGCCGAGTTCGCCGCCGAGCAGGGCAGCGGTCACGTTGCCGGCCGGCTGCATGCCGAAGACCTGCATCGGCATGCCGTTGTCCATGCAGAGGCTGAACGCGGTCGAGTCCACGACCTTGAGGCCGCGCTGCAACGCCTCCTGGTAGGTGATGCGGTCGATCTTCTTGGCATCGGGGTTGGTGCGGGGGTCGGAGTCGTAGACGCCGTCGACCCCGTTCTTGGCCACGAGCACGGCATCGGCATCGATCTCGAGGGCGCGCTGCGCGGCGACGGTGTCGGTCGAGAAGTAGGGCAGGCCCGCTCCGGCGCCGAAGATGACGACCCGGCCCTTCTCGAGGTGGCGCTCGGCCTTGCGCGGGATGTAGGGCTCGGCGACCTGCGTCATCGAGATGGCGGACTGCACACGGGTCTCGAGCCCGGTCTGCTCGAGGAAGTCCTGCAGGGCGAGGGAGTTCATCACCGTGCCGAGCATGCCCATGTAGTCGGCACGCCCGCGGTCCATGCCGCGCTGCTGCAGCTCCGCTCCGCGGAAGAAGTTGCCTCCGCCGACCACGATGGCGATCTCCACTTGGGCGGCCGCCTCGGCGATCTCGCGCGCGAGCGCGCTGACCACGTCGGGGTTGACGCCGAGGGCGCCGGCGCCGAAGGCCTCTCCTGAGAGTTTGAGCAGAACCCGGCGGCGCGAATGCGTACCTGACATGAGCGAGGGAGTCCTTCCGTTGGCTGATCTAAAACTAGGGCATGGAAAAGGGAGCCCGGATGGCTATCCGGGCTCCCTTTTCGTTGAACCTACGCTCCGACCTTGAAGCGGGCGAAGCCCGTCACGGTCAGGCCGGCGTCGGAGAGGACCTTCGCGACCGAGAGCTTGTTGTCCTTGGCGTAGTCCTGCTCGAGCAGGGCGACCTGCTTGAAGTAGGCACCCAGGCGACCTTCGATGATCTTCGGCAGGGCGGCCTCCGGCTTGCCCTCCTCGCGGGAGATCTGCTCGACGATGCCGCGCTCCTTCTCGACCGCGTCGGCCGGGACGTCCTCGCGGGCGAGGTACTCCGGGTTCGCGAACGAGATGTGCTGGGCCACGGAGCGTGCCGTCTCGGCATCCGTTCCGGTGTAGCCGAGCACGACGCCGACCTGCGGGGGCAGGTCCTTCGACGTCTTGTGCAGGTAGATCGAGAAGTTCTCGCCGGAGACGAGCGCGACGCGGCGCAGCTCGACCTTCTCGCCGAGGATCGCCGCCTCCTCGTCGATGATCTCTGCGACGGTCTTGCCGTCGGCCGGGGCGGCGAGGGCCGCCTCGACGCTCGAGGCACCCGAGGCGGCCACGGCGGCCAGCACGCGGTCGGCGAGCGCGACGAACTTGTCGCCCTTGGCGACGAAGTCGGTCTCGCAGGCCAGCTCGATGAGCGTCGCCGTGCCGTTGCCGTTCTCGACGGCGGCCACGAGGCCCTCCGACGTTGAGCGGTCGGCGCGCTTGGCGTTGCCCTTCGCACCCTTCAGGCGGAGGATCTCGACCGCCTTCTCGATGTCGCCGTCGGCTTCCACGAGGGCGTTCTTCGTGTCGACCATGCCGGTGCCGAGGCGCTCACGCAGGGTCTTGACGTCTGCAAGGCTGAAATTTGCCATGTGTGTTCTGTCTTTCCTCTCGGATTACTCGGCGGCGGCGGGGGTCGCGTCGGACTCCGACGCGGTGCCGGCCTCGTCTGCGTCGGCCTCGGCGGCGGGGGCTGCGTCGAGAACCTCGACGACCTCGGCGACCTCAGCGGCCTCGGCGCTCTTGCCGTCGACCTTGTCGTTCTCGGGCGAGGACTGCGCGGGCGTTCCTGCCTGAAGCAGCTCGGCCTCCCACTCGGCGAGGGGCTCAGCGGCCTCGGAACCCTCTTCGGGCTTCTGGTGGCGCTGGATGAGGCCCTCGGCGGCGGCGTCGGCCACGATGCGGGTCAGCAGGGCGACGGAACGGATGGCGTCGTCGTTACCCGGGATGGGGTACTGCACCTCGTCGGGGTCGCAGTTGGTGTCGAGAATGCCGATGACGGGGATGCCGAGCTTCTTCGCCTCGTCGATCGCGAGGTGCTCCTTCTTGGTGTCCACGACCCACAGCGCCGACGGGGTGCGCGTGAGGTTGCGGATACCGCCGAGCGACTTGTGCAGCTTGTCGAGCTCGCGCTTCTTGATGAGCAGTTCCTTCTTCGTGAACCCCGACTTGGCGGTGTTCTCGAAGTCGAGCTCCTCGAGCTCCTTCATGCGGGCGAGGCGCTTGTTCACCGTCTGGAAGTTGGTGAGCAGGCCGCCGAGCCAGCGCTGGTTGACGTAGGGCTGGCCCACGCGCGTCGCCTGCTCGGCGATGGCCTCCTGGGCCTGCTTCTTGGTGCCGACGAAGAGGATGGTGCCGCCGTGGGCGACCGTCTCCTTGACGAAGTCGTACGCCTGGTCGATGTAGGCGAGCGACTTCTGCAGGTCGATGATGTAGATGCCGGAACGCTCGGCGAAGATGAACCGCTTCATCTTGGGGTTCCAGCGACGGGTCTGGTGCCCGAAGTGCACGCCGCTGTCGAGCAGCTGGCGAATGGTGACGACGGCCATGAGCCGTTCTCCTTTGTTCTCAGTTGTCGCGATCGAGCGGATACCCGCCGCGCCTGGTGCCCGGCGCACGTCCGCCAATCCCCTGGAGGGGCTGGACCGAGTGGAAGTGAGAGCCGAATGGGCACGCGTAGTCAGCGCACAGGGCGCTGCTTCTCCCACTCTACCAGTTCTCATCGGGCTGCCCCGCCGAGCAGGACTCCTCCCCCGCCCGGAAGGCGTCGGCGCGCGTCCCCATCCCCGCTCATCCCCGACGCCGGCGCCATCCGCGCCCGCACCCTTGAGGCATGCGCGCTCATCGGCCTCTCCCCCGCCTGCGTCCGACCGGCTTCGTCCCGCTCACGGCCCTCGTCCTGCTGCTCTCCGGAGGCGGCGCTCCGACCGCCGTCGTCGGCGCGTGGGCGGCGACCCCGCAGGGCGGGCACGCTCCGGCCGCCCTCGTGGGGCGCTGGCCACTGTCAGCGCCGGTGCGCATCGTGCAGGAGTTCCGGGCACCCGCCAGCCGCTACGCAGCGGGACACCGCGGTGTCGACTTCGCGGCGACGGCGGGCGCACCGGTGTTCGCCGTGGCCGACGGCGTCGTCTCGTTCGCGGGGACGGTCGTCGACCGTCCGCTGCTGTCGCTGGACCACGGCGGAGGCGTCATCTCGAGCATCGAGCCGGTCACCGCATCCGTCGCCGCGGGTGAGCGCGTCACGCGGGGCCAGCAGGTCGGCGTGGTGGACTCGGGCGGTCACTGCGGCAGCACCTGCCTGCACCTGGGCGTGCGCGTGCACGGGGAGTACGCCTCACCCCGCCTGCTGATCGGACCGCTCCAGCGGGCCGTGCTGCTTCCGGTGCGCTGAAGAGGTCAGGGGCCGCTCGAGCAGGGGTCGACCCGCTCAGGCGCGGGGGTGCGCCAGGCGGTAGCTCTCGCGCAACCGCTCGGTGGAGACGTGCGTGTAGATCTGGGTGGTGCCGAGGCTGGCATGCCCGAGCAGCTCCTGCACGGCGCGCAGGTCGGCGCCGCCGTCGAGCAGGTGCGTCGCCGCGGTGTGCCGCAGCGCGTGCGGACCCGACGGACCGGTGCCGGGAACATCGGCCAGCAGCCCTGCCACGAGGGCGTACACCGTGCGGACTCCGACGCGCCGGCCACGAGCGCCGAGGAACGCCGCCGCGACGTCGGGCGCATCCGACCGGGTGGCCAGTGCCGGCCGGCCGCGTCGCAGGTAGTCGCTGAGGGCGGATGCTGCGGGCACGCCGAACGGCACGACACGCTGCTTGGACCCCTTGCCCGTGACCCTCACGGTGAGCCGGTCGAAGTCGATGTCGTCCACGTCGAGGCCGACGAGTTCCGAGACGCGCAGCGCCGAGGCGTAGAGCAGCTCGATGACCGCCAGATCGCGCAACCCGACCGGCTCGCCCTCTTCTGCACGTGCAGCGAGGCCCTCGAGCAGGCCGTCCATCTGGGATCGGGTGATCACCCGCGGAAGGGTCTGAGCGGGCTTCGGCGAACGCAGCCGGATGCCGGGGTCGCCCTCCAGCTGGCTCGTTCGCGTGAGCCACGCGGTGAAGGCCCGCGCCGAGGCGGCATGACGAGCGATCGTCGTACGGGCAGCCTGCTGCTCCGTCGAGCGCCACAGCCAGTCGCGCAGGAGGTTGAGCGAGAGGTCGCGCACCTCGGAGGCGCCCGCCGCCGCCGCGAAGGCCGCGAGTTCGACCAGGTCGCTCCGATAGGCGCGGATGGTGTGCGGCGAGTATCCCCTCTCGAGCGCGAGGTAGCCCGCGAACCGGTCGATGGCGTCGTGCAGGCCGCGCGCCGCGTCAGTCATCGGAAGCCGCGCCCGGCTGCCGCGAGAAGGCGTCGCGCCGGCCCTCGGGCGTGAGCGCCGACATCCGCTCGATGAAGTCGCCGCCGAAGCTCGTCACGACGGGTCCGGGCGCGAGCGGGAGCACCGAGTGCACAACGCGGTCCTCGTAGACGTGCACGAGGTTGATGGACTGGCCGGCATCCACGCCCGAGAGCACGCCGGGTGACGTGCCGAGATCCATGGTGTAGCACGTCGCGGCGGCGACCGAAACGGGGATGCCCTCGAACATGCTCGTCGAGGCGTAGTGCAGGTGTCCGCCGAGGATGGCCCGGATGTCGCTGCCCGCGACAACGGCCGCCAGGCGGTCCTGGCGTTCGAGCTCGAGGATCTGCATCGCCGAGAGCGGGGTGGGCAACGGCGGGTGGTGCAGCGCGAGAAGCGAACCGCGTGGCGCCGGCTCGCTGAGGATGCCAGCGAGCCACTGCAGCTGGGCGTCGTCGAGATCGCCGTGGTGATAGCCCGGCACGCTCGTGTCGAGCACGATGACGCGCAGCCCGCGCACCTCGCGCACGTAGTCGACGGGCGTGCGGGACGGGGCGGGCTCGTCCCAGAGGGCGGAGCGGAACGCGGGTCGGGCGTCGTGGTTGCCCATCACCCAGAACAGCTCGGCGCCGAGCTCGTCGGCGAGGGGCTGGACCAACCCGCGCAGTCGCCGATAGGCGTTCTGCTCGCCACGATCGGTGAGGTCTCCGGTGATCACGAGCGCATCGATCTCGCTGCCGACGGCGCGCAGGCGATCGACGGCGCCCAGGACCGTCGCATCCGTGTCGACGCGACCGTAGAGCCGCGCGTCGTGTGCGAGAAGGTGCGTGTCGCTGAGGTGGGCGACGACGTGCGTCGGCGATCCGTACTGCCCGAACGGCTCGGGAATCATGGCGTCGTCCTCCCCACATCCACGATGGCTGTGGCACCCACGATAGGGCCACGCACCGACGATGCGCGTGACCCCTCGCGCGCCTGCCTCAGGAGCGCAGCCAGCCCCGATCCCCCTGTCGCGCGCTGCCGTCGAGCGACAGCGTGCCGAGAACCGCGACCACGGATGCCGTCGAGAGTCCGGCCCGCCGCGCGATGTCGTCGGCTGTGCGTGCCGATCGTGTCGACAGGGCGTCGATGACCCTCACCTCGTGGCTCGAGCGATCGGCGACCAGCGCGGGCGCGGGTGCGCCGCCGGGCGTGCCGGTGACGAGCTCCGCCATCTCGTCCGCCGTGGTGACGCAGCGCGCGTCGTACTCCCGCAGCAGGCGATGGCATCCGGCAGAGGCCACCGAGGTGACGGGACCGGGCACGGCACCGAGGGGCCGGCCGAGGCTCGCCGCATGGCCGGCGGTGTTGAGGGTTCCCGATCGCCAGCCCGCCTCGACGACGACGGTCGCCCGGCTCGAGGCTGCGATCAGCCGGTTGCGCTGGAGGAAGCGCCACTTGGTCGGCTGCGCTCCGCACGGGAGTTCGGACACGACGGCTCCGCGTTCGACGATCCGTGCGAGGAGGGCGTCGTTTCCGGCGGGGTAGAACCGATCGGCGCCGCCGGCCAGGAACGCGACCGTCATCCCGTCGCCACTGAGCGTGGCGCGGTGCGCGACGGCGTCGATGCCGTAGGCGGCGCCCGACACGATGGCGAACCCGCGTTCCGCCAGGCCGGCCGCGCTGTCGGTCGCGACGGCCGCGCCGTACTTTGTGCACTCACGCGCCCCGACGAGGGCAACGGACCGCCCGAGGGCGGCGAGCGCCGATTCGGACCCGCGATACCAGAGAGCGGCCGGCCCGTGCACGCCGAGGTCGTCGACCCCCGTCGGCCACGCGTCGTCGCCGGGTACGAGCAGGCGCGTGCCGGTGCGCTGCGCCGCAGCGATCGACTGCACGAGCGTTGCCGAACGCAGGCGCGGCCGCCAGCGGGCCAGCGCGTCGGCGAGCCCGCGTTCGAGCACCTCACGCCCTACCGTCGCCTCGGGATCGATGTCGCGCGCGAGAACCGTGGGGCTCGTGCCCGCGAGCACCGCCGAGAGGGCGGGAGCCGCGCCCAGGGCGAGCACGAGAAGCCCGGCCATCCCGTCACCGGGCTCGCCGAGGATGCTCCAGGCGGAACGGGCCACGACCTCAGCGGCGACGTCGTCGTCTTCGACGCCGCCGCGCACCTGCTCGGCCATGCGACGCAGGTCATCGGGCGTGAATCCCAGCGTGCTCATGCGTTCTCTCCCCGCCGCAGGAACAGTGCCTGCCCGATGTGGTCTGCCGTCGGCGAGTCGGCGCCAGCCAGGTCGGCGACGGACCATGCCACCCGCAGCACGCGGTCGTACCCGCGCATGCTCAGCGCGCCGCGCTCCAAGGCCCGGTCCAGCGCGGCCAGGGCGGCCGGCGCGGGACGATGGGATGCCGCACGCAGCCAGCTGCCGGCGACCTCGCCGTTCGTGCTCCACCGGGTGCCGCCCAGTCGCTCCCCCGCCGCCTGCCGTGCCTGCGTGACCAGTTCGCGCACCTCGACCGTGCCGGCCCGCGGCTCGTCCTGGGCGACTTTGAGCCGTGCCGCACTGACCCTCTCCACGCGCAACTGGATGTCGATGCGATCCAGCAGCGGTCCGGAGATGCGGCTGAAATAGCGTCGGCGCGCCATCGGCGCGCAGGTGCAGGATTCCCGCGAGACGCCGTAGAGCCCGCAGGGGCAGGGGTTCGCGGCGAGCACGAGCTGGAACCGCGCCGGAAAGCTCGCGACAGCGGTGGCGCGGTGGATGCTGATCACTCCCGACTCCAGGGGTTGGCGAAGGGCGTCGAGCACGTGGGCTGCGAACTGGGGCGCCTCGTCGAGGAACAGCACGCCGTGAGCGGCGCGCGCGGCGGCGCCCGGGCGGATCTGTCCCGATCCGCCGCCGACCATGGCCGCCGGCGTCGCCGTGTGGTGCGGCGCCTCGATCGGGGGCCTGCGCGGAAGCCGCCCGTCGAAGCCGGCGCCGCTGAGCGAGCGGATGGCGCTCACCTCGAGCGCGGCATCCTCGGTGAGGTCGGGCAGGATGCCCGCGAGCCGCTCGGCGAGCATCGTCTTGCCCGCACCGGGCGGCCCGACCATGAACAGGTGATGGCCGCCGGCGGCGGCGACCTGGAGCGCCAGTACGGCGGCGTCCTGCCCGATCACGTCGGAGAGGTCGCCGAGGTGCCTCGGACGCGATGTCGCCCTTCGCGGCGCGGGCAGTGGGTCGACGGGCTCTGGCGGGAAGTCTCCACCGTGCCAGATCGCCGCGTCGCGCAGTCCGGCGACGCCGATGACGCGCACGTCGGGCACGAGCTCCGCCTCGGGCACGCACGCCGTGGGCACCATCACGGTCCCGTGGCCCGCGCGCTTGGCGGCGGCCACGGCCGGGAGCACGCCCTCGATCGGGCGCAGTCGGCCGTCGAGGGCGAGTTCGCCCAGGTGCACGACACGCTCCACCGATGCCGGCTCGACGTCCCCCGCCGCGGCGAGGCACGCCATCGCGATCGCCAGGTCGAACCCCGAACCGTGCTTGGGCAGGGCGGCCGGCGACAGGTTGACCGTGATCTGGTGCGTCGTCAGCGGGATGCCGGCGTTCTGCGCGGCCGAGCGAACGCGATGCTGCGCCTGCGAGAGCGCCGTGTCGGGCAGGCCGATGAGGAAGAACTTGGGCAGCTGCGCCGTGATGTCGGCCTCGACGTCGACGATGGCCCCGGTCATGCCGATGAGCGCAACGGCGCGCGTGCGCCCGAGCCTCATCACGAGAGCCGCACCAGGTGCTCGATGCTGACCGGGGTGTCTCGAGGGGCGACGATGGCGATGGCATCGAGGCGGATGCGGTGGTGGCGCCCCGAGTCCACGCACCACGCCAGCGCCAGCCGGCGCATCCGGGCGAGCTTGCCGAGCGTGATCGCCTCGAACGGATGGCCGTAGGCCAGGCTCGAACGCGTCTTGACCTCGACGAAGACGATCTCGCCATCGTGCTCGGCGACGACGTCGATCTCGCCCTGGCGGCAGCGCCAGTTGCGTTCGAGCACCCGATAGCCGTGCTGCCGCAGGTAGTCGGCGGCGAGGTCTTCGCCCCACCGACCGAGATCGTCCTTCGCCGCCATGCGCACCTCCGCAGGCAAGCCTGCGGGAGGGGCGGCATCCGTTCAGTGCAGCCGAGCGCGCTGTGAGGAATCGACCGGCACGGCCGGAACTGTGAGCGAGGGGTGCCCCGGGTGCCTACTCGTCGAGGGCGAGTTCCTTGGGGAGCTCGAACTCCTTGGCCGCGAGCTCCTCGACGTTCACGTCCTTGAACGTGAGCACACGCACGGCCTTGACGAAGCGGTCGGAGCGGTAGACGTCCCATACCCAGACGTCGCGCATCGTCAGCTCGAAGTAGAAGTCGTGCTCGGTGTCGCGACGAACGAGTTCGACCTCGTTGGCCAGGTAGAAGCGACGCTCCGTCTCGACGACGTACTTGAATTGCGACACGATGTCGCGGTACTCGCGGTAGAGCGCCAGTTCGACCTCGCGGTCGTAGTCGTCGAATTCGTCCTCATCCATGGTCCGTCAATCCTACGCCGCGCAGGAATCAGAACTGCATGAGCGCCGGTGTGCGCAGCCAGCTGACCCGGTGCAGCGCGTGCGGCCCGTGCTCGTCGATGGCCGCGTAGTGGGCGCTCGATGCGTAGCCCTTGTTCGCATTCCAGCTGTACACCGCCGCGTCCTCGTGCGCCCGGATCATCAGCCGGTCGCGATGCACCTTGGCGATGACGGATGCCGCGGAGACCGAGGCGCAATCCTGGTCGGCCTTGATGCGCGTCATGACCGCAGCCGTTCCGGTGATGGCCGGAGAGAGGTAGTCGTGGTTGCCGTCGAGCACGACGATGGCGCCGGAGGTGTCGACGCCGTCGTCGAGCAGCGCACTGTAGGCGCGGGAAGCGGCCAACCCGAGGGCGACGATGATGCCGTGGGTGTCGACCTCCTCCGCACTGGCGAGGCCGACGCTCGCGTGCAGTACCCAGTCGCGCACGATGGGGGCGAGTTCCTCGCGCCGGGGCTCGCTGAGCATCTTCGAATCCCGCAGGCCCTCGGGGATGATGCGGCGGGAGCGATCCAGCACCGACATGCCCACGGCCACCGGGCCGGCTATGGCCCCGCGACCGACCTCGTCGCATCCGATCACGAGTGGGTATCCGGAACGGAACAGCCGCCGCTCCAGGCTCAGTGTGGGGTCGACGACCGGAGTCATCTCTGGCCGGTTCCCTTCGGGATGCCGGCGAAGGTGTCGGGATAGTCGTCGAGCCACGCCCAGTGATCCAGTGGCCAGCTGACCACGAACGCACGCCCGACGACGTTGTCGACGGGCACGAAGCCCTTGCCCGGGGTGTCGCCGTTGTAGCGCGAGTCCTTGGAGTTGTAACGGTTGTCGCCCATCACCCAGAGTGAGCCGGCGGGAACCACCCGGTCGAAGTCGTCCTTCGAAGCGCGGGTCTCGCCCTCGGGAACGGTGATGTAGGGCTCGTCGAGCGGCACGTCGTTCACGCTCACCTGGCCGAGCGCGTTGCAGCAGCTCACGTGGTCGCCGGGCAGGCCGATGACCCGCTTGATGAGGTGGTCGTTGCTGTCGGGAGCCGAGAGGCCGACGAGCGAGAGCAGCCAGTCGACGCCCGCTGCGAGAGGATTCTGCTGGATCGGCGGCTGCGGCGCGAGCCAGCCGCCCGGATCCTTGAAGACGACGATGTCGCCCCGGTTGATCGGCACGGCATCGGGCACGAGCTCGTTCACGATGATGCGATCGTGCACCTGGAGCGTCTCGCGCATCGATTCCGAGGGGATGAAGAAGGACCGGATGAGGAAGGTCTTCACGAGGAACGAGATGAGCACGGCGACCACGAGGATCACCAGCAGGTCCCGCGCGAAGATCAGCGCACCCCGTTGGCGCCCTCGGCGCGGTCGCAACTGGTCCGCATCCTCTTCTGTGCGAGGCCGCACCGATTCTTCTGTCATTAACGTCTGAACTCCCCACCCGATCATACGGGGCGGGGAGCTCAGGCAGCGCCACGGCGGGCGCGGGAGGCGTCGACTAGTTGTCGCGCTTCTCCTTGATCTTGGCCTTCTTGCCGCGCAGGTCGCGCAGGTAGTAGAGCTTCGCGCGGCGAACGTCTCCGCGGGTGACGACCTCGATGTGGTCGATCACCGGGGAGTGCACCGGGAAGGTGCGCTCGACGCCCACCTGGAAGCTGACCTTGCGAACCGTGAAGGTCTCGCGCACGCCCTCGTTGGAGCGGCCGATGACGACGCCCTGGAAGACCTGGATACGGGAGCGGCTGCCCTCGATGATGTTGACGTGAACCTTGACGGTGTCGCCGGCGCGGAAGTCGGGGATGTCCGACCGCAGTGAGGCTGCATCGACGGAGTCGAGGATGTGCATGATGATTCGCTCTCTGTGCCCGCCACCGGTCGAACACGGACTAGGTGAATGAAGAAGATGTGTGCCGTTCGCGCTTCTCGCGCAGTGCGTGCTCCCCGGAGGCAGAGACGTGCCGCGGCACAATCGACCATTCTGCCACGGATGCGCATCCGCACCAAAACGCGCGGGCTCGACGCCGTCCTGTGAGGATTCTCACCCGTCGCGGTCTCCTCCAAGAATACGGGTGGCGGCGGATGAGCACACTGAAAGCTGGCGACGACGAGACAGGAGCGCCGTGCAGAACTGGCTTGACGGGATCGACCTGCTCTCGGGAGTGCTCCTCATCGGCGTGAGTCTCGTGGCCGGCGCCGCCGTTGTCGTCGTCACGCTGGTGCGCCCTCGAGCGGTGTGGATCGCCATCGCCGTCGCGGCCGGCGCACTCGGCACCGGGATCGGCCTTGCGCTGTGCCGCTGGGCGGAGTCGCCGAGCACGTTCGACACCGCCCTCGACCCGCTCGGGCGGGCTGGCGTCGTGGGGGCGTTCGGCGCGCTCGGCGTGCTCAGTGCGGCTCTCGTGCGCGGCGGTCGCTGGCGGCGCTTCCTCGCCGCCGCGGGGGTCGTTCTCGCGCTGACGGCAGGAGCGCTCGCCGTCAACGCCGAGTTCGGGCAGTACCCGACCGTGGGCGCGCTCATCGGACAGCCGGCGGCAGAGGCCCTCCCGGCGGGTGTCGCCGCACGACAGCGCAGCGGCGCTCCGCTGTTCGCCGACCGCACGCGCGTCGGCGCGCCGCCGGCCGACTGGCGTGGCACGTCGGGCGGGCAGCGCGGCCTCGTGGCGCAGGTGGAGATCCCGGGTACGACCTCGCACTTCCCGGCCCGACCCGCCTACGTCTACCTTCCGCCTGCGGCGCTCGCGAGCGATCCTCCCGCCCTGCCGGTCATGGTCATGCTGTCCGGCCAGCCAGGCGGACCCGGCGACGTCGTGCGCGCAGGTCATCTGCGCGGCATCATGGATGCCTGGGCCGCGCGCGACGGTGGCCTCGCACCCATCGTCGTGGTTCCCGACCAACTCGGCTCCCCCACCGCCAACCCGATGTGCCTGGACTCTCCTCTCGGCGCGTCGGCGAGCTACCTCACACGCGACGTTCCCCGATGGATCCGCACCCACCTCACGGTAGAGCCGGATGCGGCGCACTGGGCCATCGGCGGCTTCTCCCAGGGAGGAACCTGCGCCATCCAGCTCGGCGCGGCGCATCCGGAGCTGTTCTCGGCCATCGTCGACGTCTCGGGGCAGGTCACTCCCCGCAACGGCGACACCGCCAACACCATCGCCGTCGGCTTCGGGGGCAGCGCATCCGCGTACATGGCGGCGCGGCCCGCCACGATCCTCGCAGCGCACGCGCCGTACACGGGCACGACGGCCGTCTTCGGCTACGGGAGCCGGGATGCGCAGTACGGACCGGGCGTGCAGCGGATGCGGCGGGCCGCCGCAGCCGCGGGCATCGCGACCTCGCGGGTCGTGTCGCCGGGCACCGGTCACGAGTGGGCGACGGTGCGCTACGTGCTCTCCTCGGGGATCGAGCCCGTGCTCGCGCACCTCGGCGTCGGGCCGGTCTCATGAGGCTCCTGCGCCAGGCCGGTCGGCTGCCCGTGACGCTCGCGATCGCCGCCATCCTGCTGGTACTCGGCATCCTCTCCCTGTCGGGCGCGGGCCGTGGCGCCCTGAGCCCTGAGCGCGCGGGAGCCGATCCCGCCGCACTCGCCGAGCACCACTGGTGGGTGCTCGTCACCTCGCAGCTCGTGGCGGCCAACGCGATCGGACTCGTCGTGGCCGTCTGCGCGACCCTGCTCGCCGTCGGCTGGGCGGAGCGGACGATGGGCGGCATCCGCACCGCGCTCGCCTTCGTGCTCACGGGCACCTTCGCCTCGATCGTCGGGCTCGGGGTTCAGGTCGTCGGCTCGCGGACCGGAGAGTACTGGGCATCGTCGGTGAGGACTCTCGACACCCTCGATCCGCTGACCCCCATAGCCGGAACCATCGCGTGGGCCAGCGCAAGCGCTCCCGGCATCTGGCGCAGGCGCATCCGGGTGCTGCTCGTGGCCGGTGCCGTCGCGATGACGCTGTACAGCGGCCTGCCGTCCGACCTCTATCTTCTCGTCGCCGTCGCAGCCGGGCTGCTCGGCGGCCGGCTCACGATTCCCACGCCGAGCGGCCGGCACTGGACCAGCTCCCGGCGGGAGCGGCGGGGCCTGCTCGCCCTGGTCACCGTGGTCCTCGCCCTCGGCCCCCTTCTCTCGCTCACCGCTCCGGTGCGTTTCGGCCTGCTCGCACCGTTGGGCATCACCCTGTCGGATGCGACGCCGTCGGCTCGGCCGAGCGCACACTGCCGGGCGGGCACGTTCCCGCTGGACTGCATCAACGCTCTGGATCACGCCCATCTGCACGGAGTGGGCGGGACCCTCCTGTCCCTTCTCCCCCTGCTGCTCATGCTCGTCGGCGCCTGGGGCCTGCTCGCCGGCCGTCGGCTGGCGGTCTGGTTGCTGGCCGCCCTCGGTACCGTGCAGTCGCTGGTCGCCGCCTGGTACCTCGGCGTCATGCCCTCCGCACACCCCGCGCCGGCCGGCAGGCACGACGCTGAACTCGGAATCTGGGTGGCTGCGAGCATCCTCGCGCCGTTGGCCTATTCCCTCCTGCTTCTGGCCGAGAGACGGGCCTTTCCCATTCGCCTCGATCCTCGCCTGCGGAGCCGCAGCGGTGCGCTCCTGGCCGCGTGGACGCTGCTGTGCGTCGGCGTGGCGCTCGCTGGATCGTGGGTGCTGCGCACGCAGTTCAGGCCGATCGCCACCTGGCAGACTGTCGTGCAGAACCTGCCCTCACTCGTGCTGCCCACCTCGTTCCTTCGGGTGCCCGCACATGCGCTGCATCCCGTCTCGGCGGCGTCTTCGTGGCTGAGCCACGGAATCGGCCCCCTCTTCTGGTTCGGGCTCATCGCGATCGCCGTCATGATGTTGCGCCTCAGCAGCACCGCCGCCGTTGTCGCTCCGGATGCGATGCGCATCCGTTCGCTCCTGGATCGCGGCTCGGGCACCCTCGGCTTCATGACCACGTGGGCGGGAAACGAACTGTGGACCGCGCCAGAGGCGACAGCGGGGGTGGCCTACCGGGTCGTCGGCGGCGTGGCCGTGACGACCTCCGACCCGATCGGCGAGGTCGCCGCAGGAGCCGATACGCTGCGTCGGTTCGTGGAGTTCTGCGATGCGTCGGCATGGACTCCGGCGTTCTACAGCGTCCACGAGCCGGTTCGGGCGATCCTGGTCGAGGCCGGCTGGAGTGCGATCGAGGTCGCCGAGGAGATCACGCTCGATCCGCGAACGTTCTCGACGTCGGGCCGGGCGATGCAGGACGTGCGCACCGCCGTCAATCGTTCCGTGCGCGACGGTCTGCGCGTGCGCTGGTCGAACTGGGCCGAGATGCCGGCGCGCATCACCGCGCAGATCACCGCACTCTCCGAGGAGTGGATGTCATCGAAGGAGCTTCCCGAACTCGGCTTCACCCTCGGCGGGCTCGACGAGCTCCGCGATGACGACGTCCTGCTCGGCGCCGTGCTCGACGCGGAGGATCGATTGTGCGCGATCACGAGCTGGCTGCCGATCCGTCGGGACGGTCTCCTGGTCGGACGCACACTCGACATGATGCGCCGAGCGCCGGCCGCGGCGAACGGGGTCATGGAATTCGCGATCGCGGAGGCCGTCGCCCGCTTCGCCGACGCCGGACTCGAGGTGGTGAGCCTGTCGGGATCCCCCTTGGCGAACTCGGCGACGGAACACGCCGGGGCCCTCTCAGCGGTGCTCGACCTGCTCGCCCGCACGCTCGAGCCGCTCTACGGGTTCCGTTCCCTGCTGCGCTTCAAACGCAAGTTCTCCACATCGCTCGAGCCGCTCTACCTCGTGTATCGCGACCCCGTGAGACTTCCGGCGATCGGGATGGCCGTGGCGCGCTGCTACCCGCCGACCCTCACCGTGCGCGGGGTGGGCGCCCTCCTGCGTCACCGGACGTGAACGCGGCCGGCCGGTCCTACGGCTTGACCTCGCGCACGATGATGACCTCGTCTTCACCGTCGGCGTGACGGATGACAGCCTGCTGCGTCGCCGGAGCGGCGGCCTGGCGTTCGAAGGCGGCCATCGTGTCGCGCACGCCCTTCACGCCCGCCCGGTACAGCTGTGAGAGCGAGAGCCAGAAGGCCGTCAGCGCGGCGGCGACGCCGAGCACCGCGAAGAGGGTCGCCGTCTCGCCGAGGAAGCCGAAGGCGATGAGGCACGCGTACCAGACGGCGAGATAGGCGGCATCCATCCACGAGACGGCCCGCTCGCGTCGCACCTGCGGGCGCGCGAACACGAGCAGCGCGACGACCGCGAGGGCGATGGCCATGACGGGGGCTGCGATGATGAGCCCGAGCAGCGCCCAGCCGCCGTGGCCGAAGATGCCCCAGCCGATGAGGGTCCACGCCGGCAGCACGACGACGGCCGGGAAGAGGGCGTAGTAGAAGGCCCGACGGATGATCACGCCACCAGCGTAGGCACTCTGCGTGCGCCATGGGGTGGGAGTTCGCCGAGGGCGGATGCGCGGGCCACGCTCGTGCACCCGTCGCGACGGGGGAGAATGGAAGCGACGAGAGGACATCGATGATCGAGTTGCGCACCCCTGCCGAGATCGAGGCCATGAAGCCGGCCGGCGCCTTCGTGGCATCCGTGCTCGAGGCGACCGCCGCGGCTGCGGCCGTGGGCGTGAACCTGCTGAGCCTGGACCGGCTGGCCCACGACATGATCCGCAAGGCTGGCGCAGAGTCGTGCTACATCGACTACCACCCCTCGTTCGGAGCCAGTCCGTTCGGCAAGGTCATCTGCACCTCGGTCAACGACGCCGTGCTGCACGGCCTGCCCCGGGACTACACGCTGCGGGACGGTGACCTGCTCTCGCTCGACTTCGCCGCATCCGTCGACGGCTGGGTCGCCGACTCCGCCGTCTCGGTCGTGGTCGGCACGCCCCGCGACGAAGACCTGCAGCTGATCGACACGACGACCCGTGCGCTCGAGGCCGGCATAGCGGCTGCGCGCACGGGCAACCGTATCGGCGACATCTCGGCGGCCATCGCAGAGGTCGCCCTCGCGCAGGGCCTGCGCATCAACACCGACTTCGGCGGGCATGGGGTGGGTCGCACGATGCACGGCGACCCGCACATCCCGAACAACGGCCGCGCACACCGTGGCCTGCCGCTGCGCGCCGGGCTCGTGATCGCCATCGAGCCGTGGTTCCTGCTCGGCACAGACAAGATCTTCACCGACCCCGACGGCTGGACACTGCGTTCGGCCGACGGATCGCGCGGTGCGCACATGGAGCACACGGTCGCCATCACCGATGACGGCCCGCTCGTGCTCACCGCCCGCGGCTGACCCGCGCGGCGGGCGTCAGGGGGCCGGGGAGGGGGTCGGCTGGCGGCGCGACCAGGCGACGTCGTAGCGCTCCAGCACGAGGTCGACGAGGGGTTCTGCAACAGCGCCGTCGGGCACCACGAGCGGCGGCGAGACGAGGTCGGCCCCTGCGGTGGTGATGGCGTCGTTGAAGTGCCCGGGCGCGAGCAGGTAGGTGGCCACGACGACCCGTGAGCCGTGATGCACGGCGCGCAGCATCTCGATGGCGTCGTGCAGCCGTGGACTGGCGGCCGCGATGAAGCCCACGGTGACGGGCCGACCGAGGGCCGCACCGAGCATCCTGGCCGTCTCGAAGCATTCGGCGACCGCGCGCTGGTCGGTCGATCCCGCCGCCGCGAGCAGCACCGAGTCGCGGGGAAGGATGCCGAGGGAGCGCACCCGTTCGGCGAGCACCTCGACGAGCCGGCCGTCGGGGCCGAGTGCGTCGGCGAGCACCGCCTGGCCGAGCGAGTCGGCGAGTTCGGCGCGCACATGGAACCCCGCCGAGAGCACGAGCGGCACGACGACAGATGAGGACGTGGCCAATGCGGGCGGGAGCGCCTGTGGGAGGTCGCTCTGCCAGGCATCGACGAAGCTGATCGAGACGTCGACGTCGGGGCGCGCGGTGGCGATGGCATCCACGAGCGCGATGACGGCCGCACGGTTGGGGCCGGACGGCGCCCCGTGCGTGAGCGCGAGGATCACCAGGGCAGGTGTGGACCGCGCTCCCCCCGCCATGCGCACCCGCCTTCGTTCACCGGCAGGCTGGCGGCCCGCCGATTCCGAAGTTATGCACAGGGTGTTTCATGACAGGCACCGGCGTGTTTCCGGATGATGAATCCTGACGGCTCCCGGCATCCGTTCGGCCCGGCTCAGTGCTCCGCGTCGGGGCCCAGGAGTTCCGGCCGTACGCGTCGGGTGCGTTCCAGCTGCTGCTCGCGGCGCCATCCGGCGATCGCACCGTGGTTGCCGCTCAGCAGGATCGGCGGCACGTCGAGCTCGCGCCAGTGCGCGGGCTTGGTGTAACTGGGGTACTCGAGCAGGCCGTCTTCGTGCGACTCCTCCACGAGGCTCGCCGGATTGCCCACGACTCCCGGAATGAGACGGCCGGCCGCCTCGATCATGGCCATCACGGCGACCTCTCCCCCGTTCAGCACGTAGTCGCCGAGGCTGATCAGCTCGACCCGCATGCGCGTGGCGAAGTGGTCGATGACGCGCTGGTCGATGCCCTCGTAGCGACCGCAGCCGAAGATGAGATGGCTCTCGGCGGCGAGTTCACGTGCGCGCGCCTGCACGAAGGGCACTCCGGCGGGCGAGGGGAAGACGAGCAGGGGGTCGTCGTTCGACTCGGCCAGGATGGCGTCGATCGCCTCTCCCCACGGTTCGGGCTTCATGACCATGCCCGCTCCCCCGCCGTACGGGGTGTCGTCGACGGTGCGGTGCCGGTCGTGGGTGTGCTCGCGCAGGTCGTGCACGTGCAGGTCGATCAATCCCGTCGATGCGGCCTTGCCCAGCAGCGAGATCGAGAGCGCGTCGAAGAACGTCGGGAAGATCGTGACGATGTCGATGCGCATGCGTCGAGTCTACGAGCGCCGCGTCGGAGCCGATTCCCCGGTGCCCGCTGGTCGGCGGCGCGAAGCGCTCACGCCCGGCCGGTCTCTTCCGGATCGGTGTCTTCCGCTTCGGTGTCGGAAGCGTCGGGCGCGTCCGCGGCGTCGTCGGGCAGCTCCTCGAACAGCCCGTTCGGCGGCGTGACGGTCACCACCCCGGCCTGCAGGTCGACCGAGGGCACGAGTGCGGCGACGAACGGCACCATCACCTCACCGGAGGAGGTCTTCACGATGAGCAGGTCCTGCGCCGGGAAGTGGTCGACCCGCGCCACGAGTCCGACCTTCACGCCGTCGCGCACGACGTCGAGTCCGACGAGCTGGTGGTCGTACCAGGCGTTCTCCTCGACCGGCAGCTCAGCGGCATCCTGGTCGACCCAGAGGATGCCTTTCACGAGCGACTCGGCCGTGGTGCGGTCGGGCACGTCCTTGAAGAAGCCGACCGGCTGGCTGTTGTACCAGCGCAACTCGATGAGCTCGAGCGCCTTTCCGTGCCACGGGGAGGATGCCGGAACCTGCAGCGAGAAGACCGCACCGGGAACGAAGCGCCGCTCCGGCTCGTCGGTGTAGAGCTCGAGCTTGATGGCGCCCTTCAGGCCGTGCGCCTTCGTGAGGCGCCCGACGCGCAACTGCGTGCGCTTGGGACTGTCGGCGCTCACTGTCAGGCGTCGGTGTCGACGACGTCCACGCGCACGCGACGGCCATCGGCGAGTGCGGCGATGAGGGTGCGCAGGGCCTTGGCCGTGCGGCCGGCACGGCCGATGACCCGGCCGAGGTCCTCGGGGTTCACGTGAACCTCGAGGACCTCGCCCCGGGGGGTGTCCTTGCTGGCGACGCGCACGTCTTCAGGGTGATCGACGATCCCCTTGACGAGGTGTTCGACGGCGGAACCGAGCAAGATCAGGCCTCGTCGCCTTCGGTGGCCTCAGCGGCCTCGGGCTCGGCGGCCTTGGCCGGCTTCTCGGCCTTGGGGCGCAGCACCGGCTTCTTCTTCTCGTCGATGACGAAGGGGGCCTTGGGCTCCTTCACCTTGACGGTGCTCACGGCGTCCTTGTCGCCCTTGAAGCGACCCCAGTCGCCGGTGAGCTTGAGCAGCGCGGCGACCTGCTCGGTCGGCTGGGCGCCGACGCCGAGCCAGTACTGCGCACGCTCGGAGTCGATCTCGATGAACGAGGGCTCCTCGGTGGGGTGGTACTTGCCGATCTCCTCGATCACGCGACCGTCGCGCTTGGTGCGCGAGTCGGCGACGACGATGCGGTAGTAGGGGGCGCGGATCTTTCCGAGGCGCTTGAGACGAATCTTGACAGCCACAATTCTCCTGTGTGTTCTGTGAGGTTGGGCGAACTGAGAGCCGTGAGCGTGGGGTGCACACTCGGCAAAGGTTCAAGGGGGTTCCGAAGGCCTGATTAGAGGGTCGGGCGGAAACGGAACTCGACTGACCATTCTTGCAGATTCGAGTCTTCCGCACCAATCCACGGGAAATGGGGGACCTTGCCAGATCTTGCCAAGGTTTTCCAAGTGGCTCCTCGTCCGTATAACTCGGTAGGAGGACTCAATGGGAATCAGGAAGACGGCATCGGGCAAGTATCAAGGTCGGATCACGTACAAGGGCAAGCCATACTCGACGGAGAGCTTCACGAAGAAGACCGATGCCGTGAAGGCAGAGGCCAACCTTCGGATAGAGCTTCACGAAGGAGTGCACGTTCAGAAGGACGTTGGCTCCATCACGTTCGATGAGTGGGCAGTGAAGGTCATCCAGCGTCGGGACGTGAAGGAGCAGACCCGGGCCAATTACCTCCGGGACCTCCGCCTCCACCTGTCCCCCACCTTCGGCCACAACGAGCTTCGGCACATCACTCCGACCATGGTGGATGACTGGTTCTATAGCCAGCCTGAGATCCCTGCACGGAAGAACCGTTACAACGTGCTCAGCCTCGTGATGACTCAGGCAGTCCGGAAGCGGGAAATCACCTTCAACCCGTGCCTCGTGGAGGGTGCCCGGAAGGATCTGACTCCTGAGAGGCCCCTGCTCAGCAAGGAAGAGTTCCGGAGAATTCTTGTTGCCTCGACGGAAGAGGACCGGCTGCTCTGGACCGTTCTCATGATCGGAGGGCTTCGGATCGGAGAGGGATTGGCCCTCAACCGGACGGACCTCGATCTGAAGACCGGAGTGCTGGACATCTCGAAGCAGTGGATTCAGCAGCACGCTCGTGTTGAGGAGGGGACGAAGAACGGTGAGACACGGGACGTGTCCCTCCCGACGTGGCTCGTGGACGAGTTGAAGGCCCACTGGAAGAAGAAGAATCCCGGCATCGGTGAGATCCCCCGTGCGGCGCGTGCCAAGGATGGCGAACAGGTCGCTGGTCGTCCCCGTACGGCGCTCAGTCCGGAAAAGATTCGGAAAGTGCAGCAGTACAGGGTCAAGGGTCGCCCCGTCAATGAAATCGCCACCCTCACAGGCATGAGTCGAGCGTCGGTCTACCGAGCGCTTCACGATTCCTAACCAACAAGATTTCTCACGCCGCTACGTTGGCCGGGGATTTCTGGTTGTGCAGCGAAACAAGATTCCGGGGTCCGTCATACATTCACGGTCACCGGAGCGCCGCGTGTAGAAGTCCGTTCTCACAGCGGCCTCGCACGTCCCGGCGCAAGTCAGGTGACCGGAGACCGTTCCAATCTCAATCAGACGGCGGGAGGTTGGTCCCCGTGCGCTCGTGCCACTGCACATGCTCCGCATAGTCCGCATCGTGCGATTCCAGGATCGCCGCAAAGCAAACGTCACAGCGGCGGATGAAGGTAACAGTGTCGCCGGAGCCGAGGGCGAGGGTGCCTTCGGGGATTGACGGGCCAGTCGGAAGGTTGTTGATGTCCATGGAACAAAGTCTTCCGCACGAATCGTTTCCGCCGCTGGACCAATTCCGGCCTACTTCGTGGGGCGTGCCGAACACCCGATGCAGTTGGGCGAATGGCTAACCTGACACCGTGGCGCGCATCAAATGGGCATACGAAGAGATTGTTCTCGCGGCTGACCTCGTTAGGCAGAACGACTGGAGAGGACTTGACGACCCGGACCGGGAAGTAATCGAACTTCCGCCTTGTTGAATCGCGCGAGGCTTCATCCGGTCGAGAACCGTGATAGCAATTTCCGCAGTCCAGACAGCGTGGCTCGGAAACTTGGGACATAGCGACTCGGCACCCCGACTACGCGGGTGTGCCTACTAACGGAAACAAGCTCGACGTGCCCGTGTTGCTTGCGTTCTTGGCGGATCCCGACGGGATGGCACGGGAGGCCAGGGCGATTCGTCAGGCGTTTGAGGACGGGATCGAGCCTCTCCCGGAGGCAGCGGAAGACCTTGCGGAGGCGGTGGAGGGGCGGATTCTCCTAGCGCGACACGTTCGGAGAGAGCGCAATCCCAAGCTCCGCGCACGAAAGATCAAATCGGTGCGTGATGCAGGACTGCAGGTCGCCTGCGAGGTCTGCGGATTCGACTTTGAAGCCAGATATGGTGCACGTGGCCGCGACTACATCGAGGTCCACCACGTCATCCCGCTCTACGTGTCGGGCGAGCGCACGACAAGACTTTCTGACCTCGCTCTGCTCTGCTCGAACTGCCATCGAATGATTCATCGACGACCGTGGGTTGGGCCAGCCGAACTACGTGAACTGCTTGCTCGGCTGTAGCGCCCCGGCCTAGTCCGCCTACAACAATCCCAAATACCCACACGTCGGGCCGAGGATTTCTTGATGATCTGCAAACATGATCCCGGGTTTGTCGTCGGCAGTTGAACTCCGGAAATCCCACGTGTAGGAGTCCCGTTCCTTGAGGTCGGACTGCCTTAGGCAGCAGCGTGCCGCACCTTGGGAACGGGCATCTCATCCCAAGTTCGACCGGCAAGTGTCCGCCCATTCTGCTTGGGCGTTCGTCCGCCCCACTGCTTGAAGAAGAACGGAATGCTCGAGTCCGTGCACTGATCGCGGATTTCCTCGACCCAGGCCAGTTCCATTGGACGATGGCGAGCACCTGACTCGCCCCCGGCGATTACCCAGTCGATCCCATCAAGGTTCATGTCTGGAAGCGGCGCGATTAGGGGTTCGCAAGAGAGGAAGCGCACGGCTGCCGGGACCTCCCGAAGATCATCGACGCGGTTCAGAACCTTTGGCTCCTCAACCGATACGCCCATCCAAACGTTCGTTGGCCAGTTCAGCTTGTGCGCTAGACGGCGCAGTCTCACGGACCGCTTCGTCAGAATCTGGTATGTGTGCTGAGGCGTGTCCGCCATCACATCGAACACATCTTGCACGAATGTCAGCGGCACCTTCGCGTGAAACATGTCACTCATCGAGTTGACGAAGACGGTTGCGGGCTTTCGCCATGAGTACGGCTGTTGGAGGGATGCGGGATGGATCGTCACACCGAAACCGGGGCCTGAAGTGACTGGATTTCCGTCGGTCTGATACTTCTCCGCGCCCATTGCTTTCAGGCGCTTCGATAGCGTGAGGGCGTAGCAGTTGTCACATCCTGCTGACGTTCGATCACACCCCGTGACCGGGTTCCATGTGATCTCGGTCCATTCGATGGTGGTCTTCGACATGTCGACCTCCCCTTGCTTCAGTTAGCGCGTCCGATTACAGCAGAGTCAAGGTCACCCTTCGGACATTCTCCCGCGATACCCTCTGCCGCCAGTTCCTTCCAGGCCGTACGCAGGTGGGTCGTGCGTCCCACGCCGATGGCTTCTCCCATCACCAGGCGAAGGTCAGTCCGAACAGACAACGACGTGCGAGTCCGAAGGGCCTCCGTGACCGACTTCTTGATCTCATCAATGGCATCCCGGTCAATCTGGGCCTCGTCCAGCTTGTAGACCGTCTGAAGCTCGGCAACACGAGAGAGTAACTGCGGGTCGCTCTCGTCAAGCAACTCCGCCTCGGCCAACTCCAGGTCATGGAGGAATGCTCGCCAGTCCTTCAGTGCCAAGCTGACGGCTTCGTTGAAGTCGAACACCGCCAACTGACGGGGGTAGTAAAGGGTCAGGAGGAAGAGAGGCTTCGCGTGGGGCTTGCGTCTGATCGGCACCGCGAAGTATCCGCACCCGGTTGCGTCATGAATCCGCTTGGCATGCTCGGTGGCGACCCGGGTGGCGGCGGCATCGGCACGCTCGGACTTCGGCAGCGAGAGCACATCGGGTGCCATGAAGAACGCGCGCCACCAGTCGCCTCCTAGCCAGTGATCTACGCGCTCCAGCGTCTTCGCCCTTCCGCTGGCACCCTCGGCCTCCCACAGACGCGCCCCCATGCGGCGCAGAGCTTGAAGGCTGAAGTTGAGCAGAAGCTCCGTCGGTTGTGTGCCGGGTCTCTTCAGCACCCGATTTACCAGCGACGCGTGATCCAGAGATGACCCAAAAGGATCCAAGAAGATCAGCGCAGGCATGTTGTCGAACTCATCCAAGGCCGCCTGGATGTGCTCCTCAACATCGCCGTGATGGGCGACTGCCGGCGAGTATGTGGAAGCCCGCACGACGGCGTTCAAGCTCGCGTATGCCCCCTTCTCCTTCTCCACAAAGACGAGGTGAGAGGTTCGCCCTACCCGCACGAGGTCGATGGCGATCCGCAGGAGGATGACGGGTGAACCTTCTTTCGTGCTGCCGGTGATCGGGTTCACGTACTCTCCCTGACCGGCATAGCCGTCGAGAAATCCGACGCGCCTGCCCGGCGAAGTGCTGGAGGTCTTGGCCATGAACTTCGCCGCGTACCGACCAAGGACACCATGCTTCAGCACGGCGGCTGACCCCTTGTCATCGCTGAAGAAATTCGTGTTGTTGTTCACCGGCCTCCAAACATCAGCGGAGTTTATCCCCCGATGCTTCCGCTTGATGGGAGGCTCAACGAGAATCGCATGAAGGCATGACGCACCATCCCCGCCGACCCTTGCCAACTTCTTGCCAAGGTTGCCAACAGGAAGTGGCACCAGTGGCACTAGGTTTTACCTAGGAGCCGAATCCACTTTCCTGAAAATAGGCGGATCCATTTCTCGAAAATAGTGAGAGGCCCGGATCTTCAGGGGTGGCTAACAAACCTTGCAGATTTCGGCCGCCGACGATAATCGGCGCCCGCACAGGCGGCGCGGGGTGCCGGTCGTGGCGTTCGTGGCGTCGAGCCGCAAGGATGGCAGGACGCTCAGAAAGGCGGCGCACCGTGCACATCAGCTTCGCGAACTCCGAACGTTCCACCGTCGGCATCGAGTGGGAGCTCGAACTCGTCGATTCCCTGACCGGCGAACTCTCGGACTGCGCGCACGGCGTGCTCGAGGCCATGAAGGATGCCGACGGGTCACCGCATCCGCGCGCCACCGGCGAGTTGATGCTCAACACCGTCGAGATCGTCTCGAGCGTGCACCACACGGTCGGCGAGGCCGTGGCCGAGCTCGACGGCGTCATCGACGAGGTGCGGGATGCCGCGGCAGCGTTCGGAGCCGACGTGATGTGCAGCGGATCGCACCCGTTCAGCCAGTGGTACGACCAGCGCATCACCGACAAGGACCGCTATCACCGACTCATCGACCGCACGCGGTGGTGGGGCCGCAACATGATGATCTGGGGCATCCACGTGCACGTGGGGATCGAGTCGGCCGACAAGGCCGTCCCCATCCTCAACGCCCTCCTCGGCTACATCCCCCACCTGCAGGCACTCTCGGCCTCCAGCCCGTTCTGGGCGGGGGTCAACACCGGCTACGCCTCCAACCGCGCGCTCATGTTCCAGCAGTTGCCGACGGCCGGACTGCCCTGGCAGTTCGAGGACTGGAGCGGCTATGAGCGCTACGTCGACGACATGACGCGCACCGGTGTCATCACCGACTACACCGAGGTGCGCAGCGACATCCGCCCGTCGCCGCACTGGGGCACTCTCGAGGTACGCGCATGCGATGGCGTCTCGACGCCCTTCGAACTCGGCGCCCTCGGCGCCCTCATCCAGTGCCTCGTCGAGTGGATGAGCCAGCGCCTGGATGACGGAGAGACGCTGCCGTCGATGCAGCCCTGGTACGTGCGCGAGAACAAGTGGCGCGCCGCACGCTATGGGCTCGAGGCGGAGATCATCCTCGATACGACTGGTCGTGAGGCGCTCGTGACCGACGACCTGCGCGAACTCATCGAGGTGCTCGAGCCGTTCGCCGATCGACTCGGGTGCACCCGCGAACTGCTGCAGCTGCCCGAGCTTCTCGACATCGGAGCCGGCTACCAGCGGCAGCTGGCTGTCGCGGAGGCGGCGGGCGGCGACCTCAAGGCCGTCGTGGCCCACGTCGTGCGCGAGATGCGCGAGGGCCGCCCGCTCTGAGAACGGGCGGCCCTTCGGTCCGCTGTGCGGCTATGCGGCAGGCGCTCCGCTATGCGGCAGGCGTGTCGGGGATGCTGCGGGTACGAATGAGCTCCGCGTACCAGCGCGCCGAGTCCTTCGGCAGTCGCTCGAGCGTGTCGTAGTCCACCCGCACGATGCCGAACCGCTTCGAGTAGCCGTAGCCCCACTCGAAGTTGTCCATGAACGACCACACCTGGTAGCCGCGCAGGTCGACGCCGCGCTCGATGGCCCGGTGCGCCGCCGTGAAGTGCCTGCGCAGGTAGTCGGTGCGATCCAGATCGTGCACCGCACGGGAGTCGCCGTCCTCGACGACGACGTCGTCGAAGGCCGCGCCGTTCTCGGTGACCATGAGCGGAACGTGCGGGAACTCCTCGTGCAGCGAGACGAGCAGGTCTTCCAGGCCGGCCGGCTCGATGTTCCAGCCCATCTCGGTGTACGGACCGGGCTGGGGCAGGAACTCGACCTCGCCCGCCGCACCGGGCCACGGCGACCCCTCCGCATCCTTGTGACCGTCGGCCTGCGACTTCGCCCCGGCCCCGTCCCAGAGCTGCACACGGCCGGTCGAGTAGTAGTTCACGCCGAGCAGCGAGATCGGAACGGCGGTGATCGCCTCGAGGTCGCCCGGCTGCACGAAGGACCAGTCGGTGATCTCCTTGGTGTCCTCCAGCACGTCGGCCGGGTAGCGGCCGTTCAGCAGCGGGTCGAGGAAGACGCGGTTGGCGACGCCGTCGATGCGGCGAACCGCCTCCTCGCCGGTGGGTCCCTCGGGTCGCGCGACGTGCAGGTTGAGGGTGATGGAGAAGCCGGGGTCGTTGGTGACGACCTCCTTCAGCGCCTGCAGGGCGAGGCCGTGCGCGAGGTTCAGATGGTGCACGGCCTGCAGCGAGGCGAGCGCATCCGTCAGGCCCGGCGCGTGGACGCCAGAACCGTAGCCGAGGTAGGCGGAGCACCACGGCTCGTTGAGGGTCGTCCAGACCGTGATGCGGTCCCCGAGGCGCTCGCCCACGATGCGCGCGTAGTCGGCGAAGGCGTAGGCGGTCTCGCGGTTGCGCCAGCCGCCCTCATCCTCGAGTGCCTGCGGCAGGTCCCAGTGGTACAGGGTCGCGATGGGGCGGATGCCGCGCGCGATCAGGCCGTCGACGAGCCGCTCGTAGAACGCGAGTCCGGCCTCGTTCGCCTCGCCGCGCCCGGTGGCCTGGATGCGCGGCCACGCGATCGAGAAGCGGTACGCCTGCAGCCCGAGCTCCTTCATGAGGTCGAGGTCCTCGTCGAGCCGGTGGTAGTGGTCGTCGGCGACGTCACCCGTGTCGCCGTTCCAGACCTTGCCGGGGGTGTGACTGAACGTGTCCCAGATGGAGGCCCCGCGGCCGTCTTCCGTCGCCGCTCCCTCGATCTGGTACGACGCCGTCGCCGATCCGAAGAGGAAGTCGTCGGGGAAGGCGAGTCCCGCATCCCGATAGTCGGCGTTGCCTATGCTCATGTCGTTCACACCTCGCGTGCTCTGTCGGAGGCGGGGCGCTCCCCGCCGATGATCCGTCTCGAACTTACCTGACTGTCAGTAAGTCGCGCTCACGCATTGCGCGAATCGCGGAAGGCGAGCCAGCGACGAACGTCGTCGAGCGGGTAGTCGGGGCCGCTGATGCCGATGGTGAACAGCCTCGCGCCGAGGTCGTACAGTTCCTGAGCTGCCTCCGGGGACTGCCTGCGCACCTCGACCGAGATCTCGATGTCGCCGATGTCGCGTCCGACGCTCTCGCAGTGCTCCTCGAGCACACCGAGCTTGTGGGTCAGGGTGGGCACGTCGGCGAAGCTGTGCCAGATGTCGGCGTGCTCCGCGACGATGCGCAGCGTCTTGCGCTCTCCCCCACCGCCGATGAGCACCGGGATGCGGCGCACCGGCGCGGGGTTCAGCACCTCCCAGCGGGCACGGATGCGCGGCATCGCCTCCGCCAGCGCCTTCAGCCTCGTGCCCGGCGTTCCGAACTCGTAGCCGTATTCGTCGTAGTCGCGCTGGAACCAGCCGGCGCCCGTTCCGAAGACGAAACGGCCGCCGCTGATGTTGTCCAGGGTGCGTGCCATGTCGGCCTGCAGATCGGCGCCCCGGTAGCTGTTGCAGTTCACGAGCGACCCGAACTCCACGTTGCTCGTCTGCTCCGCCCAGGCGCCGAGCATCGTCCAGGCCTCGTAGTGCAGGCCGTCGGGGTCACCGCTCAGCGGGAAGAAGTGGTCCCAGTTGAACACCAGGTCGACGCCCAGGTCGTCGAGTTCGCGCACGGTGTCGCGGATCTTCTCGTAGGGCGCGTGCTGGGGTTGCACCTGCACCCCGATGCGGATGGGTCGCTCACCGGCGTCATAGCTCATGTGTTCACCCTACGGGTGAACGGGCCCGCGGTGGCCGGCGGAGCTAGCGGCCGAGCAGCTTCTGCAGCGCTGCGAGGTCTTCGGCGCTCGGCGCTCCGGTCGGCGATGCTCCCTTGCCGAGGCCGAATCCGGAACCCGCCGGCGCGCCGCTGGCGACGCCGGCCCCCGTCGAGATGGCCGCGTTCTCGGCTGCGCGCTTGGCGGGATTGCCCGATCGCGAGCCCTTCTTCTTGGGCTGCTGCTTCGGACGCCCGCCCCCGAAGCCGGCTCCGGGGATGGGTCCCATGCCGGGCACGTTGGGGACGCCGCCCTTGGCAACGGTCTTCATCATCTTGGCCGCCTGCTCGAACCTCGTCACGAGCTGGTTCACATCGGTGACCGTCATGCCGGAGCCCTTGGCGATGCGCAGGCGTCGCGAACCGTTCAGCAGCTTGGGGTTCTTGCGCTCGGCCGGGGTCATCGACTGGATGATCGCCTCGGTGCGCACGATCTCGCGCTCGTCGAAGTTCTCCAGCTGCTGCTTCATGCCGCGGGCGCCCGGCAGCATCCCGAGCATGCCCTTGAGCGAGCCCATCTTGCGCAGCTGCTGCATCTGGCCGAGGAAGTCCTCGAGCGTGAAGGTGTCGGTCGCGAACTTCTCGGCGACCTTGCGAGCCTCCTCCTCGTCGAACGCACCCTGCGCCTGCTCGATGAGGGTGAGGATGTCGCCGAGGTCGAGGATGCGGCTGGCCATGCGGTCGGGGTGGAAGGGCTCGAAGTCATCCAGGCCCTCGCCCGTCGACGCGAAGATGATGGGCCGCCCGGTCACCGAGGCGATCGAGAGGGCGGCGCCACCGCGCGCGTCGCCGTCGAGCTTGGTGAGCACGACGCCGGTGAAGTCAACGCCCTCCTGGAAGGCCTTGGCGGTCGTGACCGCGTCCTGGCCGATCATCGCGTCGATGACGAAGAGCACCTCGTCGGGATCGGTCGCCTTGCGGATGTTGGCGGCCTGCTTCATCAGCTCGGCGTCCACGCCGAGGCGACCGGCGGTGTCGATGATCACGGTGTCGTACTGGCGGCGCTCGGCCTCGCGCACCGCATCCTTCGCCACGCGCACAGGGTCGCCCACGCCGTTGCCGGGCTCCGGCGCGAACACCTGCACGCCCGCCTGCTCCCCCACGACCTGCAACTGCGTGACGGCGTTGGGACGCTGGAGGTCGGCGGCGACGAGCATCGGGGTGTGGCCGTCTTTCTTGAGCCACTTGGCGAGCTTCCCGGCGAGGGTCGTCTTTCCCGCGCCCTGGAGGCCGGCGAGCATGATGATCGTCGGCGGCTTCTTCGCGAACTCGAGCCGGCGCTGCTGCCCGCCGAGAATCTGGATGAGCTCCTCGTTGACGATCTGCACGACCTGCTGGGCCGGGTTCAGCGCCTTGTTCACCTCGTCGCCGAGCGCACGCTCGCGCACCTTGCCGGTGAAGTCCTTGACGACCTCGAGCGAGACGTCGGCGTCCAGCAGTGCGCGACGGATCTCGCGCACGGTGCCGTCGACGTCGGCCGCCGAGAGCTTGCCCTTGGTGCGGAGGTTCTTGAATGTGTCGGACAGACGGTCAGACAGGGTGCCGAAAGTAGCCATGGTGCCAGTCAGTTTACCGGCCCGCCGACGGGTTGCTCCGCCGCTGGTGCCGGACTCAGAGCTGCGCGTCGACCGAGACGACCTCGGCCCGGGCATCGAGGATGGCCACGATGCGCACGTCGGTCTCGTCGGGGGCGAGCGCGTACTCGAACGAGGCGAACGCTTCCTCGTCACCGTCGTTGCCCGGCCGGATGTCGACCCGCAGCAGTTCGAGGGAACGCAGCACGTCGATCTGGGCGTCGCCCGACTCGCGATCGACCGCGTCGGCGAGGGTGTCGGCATCCAGCTGCTCGAGGAGCGCGGCGACGAAGGCGCTCGTCGCCGACGAGCCGCTCGCCAACTCGGAGACGAACGCCTCCCTGGCCTCGGCGTCGAGCACCTCGAGCTCCACGATCATGCCGGCGGCGATGTCGAGGGCGTCCATGCTCACGGTCGCGGGGTCGGCGTCGACGACGACCTCCACGTCCTGGTCGCCGGCGGGAACCCGCTCCGACCAGTAGTCCCCGATGATGCCGAAGTAGTCGTGCTCGATCGCCATGGCTCAGCCCACCAGTTGCTGGGCGAAGACGTGCGGCGTGAAGCCGGTGAGGTCGCCGATGCCCTCACCCTGCCCGACGAGCTTGATCGGGATGCCCGTGACATCCTGCACCGAGAGCACGAAGCCGCCCTTCGCCGAACCGTCGAGCTTGGTGAGCACGAGACCGGTGACGCCCGCGTGCTCGACGAAGGCCTGCGCCTGGGCGAGCCCGTTCTGGCCCGTCGTGGCGTCGAGCACGAGCAGCACCTCGCTGATCGGCGCCTGCTTCTCGATGACCCGGCGGATCTTGGACAACTCGTCCATCAGGCCGCCCTTGGTCTGCAGGCGTCCGGCGGTGTCGATGATCACGATCTCGGTGCCGTCGGCCTTGGCCTTCTCGATGGTCTGGAAGGCGACCGACGCGGGATCCTGGCCCTGGTGCTGCGGCCGCACGACCTCGACGCCGGCGCGCTGCGCCCAGGTGGCGAGCTGCTCGACCGCCGCGGCTCGGAACGTGTCGGCGGCCCCGACGACGACCGTGCGTCCGTAGGTGCGCAGGAAGCGGGCGAACTTGCCGATGGTCGTGGTCTTGCCCACGCCGTTGACGCCGACGACGAGCACGACGGCTGGTCGCTCAGTGAGCTTGAGGGTCGTGTCGAAGCGCACGAGGCGCTCCTCGATGCCCTCCCGCAGCATCCGCTGCAGGTCGGCGGGATCGGTGGTGTTGTAGCGGGCGACCTTCGCGCGCAGGTCGGCGACGATCGCATCCGTGAGGTCGGGGCCGAAGTCCGCCGTGATGAGGGCGTCCTCGAGGTCTTCCCACGTGCCCTCGTCGATCGTCTTCTTCGTGAACATGCCACGGAGTGCGCCGGCGAGCGACCACGAACTGCGTTCTGCCATGCGCCCAGCGTACCGGGGCGGCGATGGCCGGCTTCTCGCGACGGCGGTTCATGCATCGGAATACGCGGGCAGCGAACCGCCGTGCGTGGCGGGTACGAAGCTCTTCTGCCGTGTCGGTGCTGCTCGCTAGCGTGGCGCTGACCCGACAATCCCTCACGAACCTGGAGACCTTCGTGTCACTGACGACAGAATCATCCGCACTGGACGCCCTTCGGGCAGAACTCTCCGGCGACCTCGTGCTGCCGGGCGATGAGCAGTACGAGACGGCGCGGCTGCCGTGGAACCTCTCCGTCGACCAACGGCCGGCGGCCATCGCGGTGCCGGCAGACGTCGACGACGTCGAGCGCATCGTGCGCGCCGCCGCTGCGGCCGGACTGGGAGTGAGCACCCAGCCCAACGGGCACGGGGCGAACGGCTCGCTCGAGGGCGTCATCCTCGTGCGCCCGAAGCGGTTCGACGAGATCACGATCGACGTCGAGACCGCATCCGCCCGCGTCGGAGCCGGCGTCAATTGGGGACCCGCTCTCTCCCAGCTCGACGGCACGGGCCTCATCGCCCTCTCGGGCAGCAACCCCGAGGTCAACGTCGTAGGCCTGTCCCTCGGCGGCGGCCACTCGATGTTCTCTCGCGCGTACGGCCTCGCCGCCGATTCCGTGACGGCGGTCGAGCTCGTGGACGGCACCGGTGCGGTGCGCCGGGTCACCGAAGACTCGGACGCCGAGCTGCTGTGGGCCCTCCGGGGCGGCGGCGGGCTGTTCGGAGTGGTGACCGCGATCGAGTTCCGCCTGCATCCGGGCGACGCGTTGTTCGGCGGATCGCTGTTCTATCCGCTCGAGGCCGCCGTGGACGTCTTCCTCGCGGTCTCAGATCTGGCCGCGGAGCATCCCGAGCTCGGCATCGACGTGGGAGTTGCTCGCTTTCCCGACCTTCCTGTCCTGCCCGAGCCGCTGAGGGGGCGCTCCGTCACGTCCGTGGCGATCGTCGCCCTCGGGGATGCCGCATCCGCAGAGCCCGTGGCACAGGCGCTGCGCGGCATCGCCACGCCGATCATCGACGGCCTGACCTCGTTCACGATCGGCGGCCTCGCCGCGGTGGCGAACGAGCCCGTCGACCCGATGCCGACCGTGGACTGGGGCGGAACGATCGACGGTTTCGACCGTGAGTCGGCGAAGGCGTTCGTGGACGCGTTCCTCGCGGGCGCCGAGAAGGGGCTCTCGCGCGCCGGAGTGCGGATCCTCGGCGGCGCCATCGGCCGGCAGAGCGATGCGCTGCTGGGCGCGATCTCGGCACCCGCCCTCATCGGAGCCGGCGTGCTCATCTTCGATCCCGCGCAGGTGCCGGCGGCCCAGGCCGCCCTGCAGCCGTTGCGGGACGTCGCCGACCGCTACCCCGCCCAGGGCATGGTGCCGACGTTCCTGGGCGCGGGCGCCGGACTGGCGGATGCGTTCCCGCCCGCGACGATCGCGAAGCTCGCGGCCATCAAGCAGCGGGTCGACCCGCAGGGAGTCATCCGCAGCAACCGCCCGCTCCCCTGACCGCGTCCCGCGGCCCGGGCGCCGATCCCGCAGATTCGGCGGGTGCGGCGTTCCCGATCCCGCAGATTCCGTGGGTGTCGCAGCCCCGGCACCCGCAATTCCTCCGTTCTCGCAGCTACGGATGCCGAGCCCGCGGAGTTAGTGGGCAGCCGCGGCACCCACAATTTCTGCGTTCTCGCAGCTACGGATGCCGAGCCCGCAGATTCTGTGGGTGCGGCAGCGCCGACACCCGCAATTCCTGCGTGCTCGATCCGGTCGGACCCGCAATTGCTGCGGGCTCGCTGCCACACGCCCCCGAGCACGCAGAAGTAGTGGGTTGGAATGTGTGGAGGACGGGCAGACGGCATCCGACAGGTGCGAACGCCCCGGCCACACCCGTGGCGACGACCCCGCGCTGTCGCTCGCCCACGGATGCGATCGAGCAGGATCGGAGAAGTACCGGCGGGATCGCCGGAATAGAGTCGGCCTCATGACCATCGCACTTCAGTACTGCAACATCACCGTCAACGACGTCGACGAGTCGATCGCCTTCTATGGCGATGCCCTCGGCCTCCAGGTGCGCAACGATGTTGCCTCCGGCGGGTTCCGCTGGGTCACCCTGGGAAGCGACGCCCAGCCCGGTCCCGAGATCGTGCTCTCGGTGCCCCACGCCGGCCGGTCTCAGGCCGACGGCGACGCCCTGCAGGAGCTGCTCACCAAGGGCGTACTGCCCATCCTCGTCTTCCGCTCGGACGATGTCGACGCGACCTTCGAGACGGTGCGCGCTTCGGGCGCCGAGGTTCTTCAAGAGCCCATCGACCAGCCGTGGGGGCCGCGCGACTGCGCCTTCCGGGATCCCTCGGGCAACACGGTACGCATCGCGCAATCACCGACGGCCTGACTGGGCTGACGCCCTTGCGCCACTTCGGGGCTCGTTGCGCCCGTTGTTCTGGCGCAACGGCCGTCGAAGTGGCGCAACACTCGGCGGGGCACGCGCGGGCGGGCGCGGCCGGCGCCGCGGGCGCGGGCGGGCGGCGGCTCAGGCGCTGACGCGCTCCTCGGCCACCCGCTGGCCGACCACAGCTGAGACTCCGTCCTGCCGCATGGAGACTCCGTAGAGCGCGTCCGCGATCTCCATGGTGCGCTTCTGGTGCGTGATCACGATGAGCTGGCTCGAGGCGCGCAGGTCTTCGAAGATGCGCAGCAGCCGCCCGAGGTTGGCGTCGTCGAGCGCCGCCTCGACCTCGTCCATGATGTAGAAGGGGCTCGGCCGCGCCTTGAAGATGGCGATGAGCAGGGCCACGGCTGCGAGCGAGCGCTCACCACCCGAGAGCAACGAGAGCCGCTCGATCTTCTTCCCGGCCGGCTTCACCGCCACCTCGATGCCCGTGGTGAGCAGGTTCTCGGGGTCGGTCAGCGTGATGCTGCCGGTTCCACCCGGGAACAGGATCGGGAAGACCTCCGTGAACGCGGCCTGGGTGTCGAGGAAGGCCGCCTCGAAGATCACCTGCATCTTCTCGTCGATCTCCTCGATGATGCTGATCAGGTCGCGCCGCGTGTTCGTGAGGTCGTTCAGCTGTTCCGTGAGGAAGGAATGGCGCTGTTCCAGCGCGGCGAACTCCTCGAGGGCCAGCGGGTTCACCCGGCCCAGCTGGGCGTAGCCGCGTTCGGCCTTCTCGAGCCGGCGCTGCTGCTCCGCCCGGTCGAAGGGTCGGGGTTCACCGCCCTCGACATCCGCCGGCACGGCAACGTCGGGTCCGTACTCAGCGACGAGCACGTCTTCGACCAGTCCCAGCTCGGAGCCTGCCCGCTCCAGCAGGCTCGAGAGGTGCAGCTTCTTCTCGTAGATGGCCAGTTCAAGACCGTGCACGTTCTCGGTCACGGCCTGCAGACGCTCACGCAGCCCGGCCTCCTCGCGGCGCAGCCGGCCGAGTTCCTCGTTCTGGCCTGCACGCTCCTGCTCGGCGGTGGCGAGCACCACGCGCGCCTGGCTCGCGGATGCCTCGACCGAGGAGAGGACGGCGGGCAGCGCCTCGACCACACCGGTCGCCGCTGCCACCTGACGGCGACGGATGACGGCACGCCGCGCGGCCTCCTCGGCAGCGGCCCGCTCGGCCTCGAGAGCGCGGGCGAGGGCCTCCCCGCGTGCCTGCTCGGCACGCACCCGCTCGCGTGCCGTCTCGAGGCCGAGACGCGCCTCGACCTCGGCCTCCCGAGCGGTCTCCAGCTCCGCCAGCAGCGCCTCGCGCTGGGACACGTCGAGGATCGGACGCGGACGCGAGCGCGCGGTCTCGAGCGCCGCCTTGGCGGTGTTGGCGACCGTCTCCGCCTCGCTCACGCGGTCGCCCGCCTGGGCCAGTGCCGCCCGCAGTCTTTCGTGCTCGGCCGCAGCGGCCTCGGCCTGCACCTTGGCCCGGTTACGCCGTTCGGTGACAGCGGCCAGGCGCGCGTCGAATTCCCGCAGGCCGCTCAGTGCTGCCGCCGAAGCCTCCTTCGCCGCCTGGAGGACCGAGCGGCGCTCGGCCAGTTCCGCCCGATCATCCTCGATGAGGGCCGTCACCTCGGAGAGCCGTTCCCTGGCGCTCTCCCGCTCGGCGACCAGTTCCAGCCGCGACCGCTTCGCACCGTTCCCGCCGCGCAGCACGTACGCGCTGAGCACCTCCCCGGCACGAGTGATGACCGTGACCGCCTCGGCCGAGCGGCTCAGTCCAGCACTCCACGCGGCTCGCGCTGCGTCGAGGTCCTCGGAGATGAGCGTCGTCCCGAGAAGGCTGCGCACTCCGTCGGGCGCGCTGAGCACCTCGGTGGCGGCGGTGAGTCCGTCCACGGATGCGCCCGCCGCGACCGCGCGGTCCGGAGCGGCGACGACGACCTCCACGCGGCCGAGTTCCTCGTCGACGGCGTACTGCACGGCCCGGGCCGCCGCATCCACGTCTGAGGCGAGCACGGCGTCGGCGAGGGAACCCAGCGCAGCGGCGATCGCCGCTTCGAACCCGGACTGCACCTGCACGTGCTCGGCGACGAGCCCGAGAACGCCCGGGATGCCGGCGGCCACGAGGGCAGCCGAGCCGTCTTTCGTGTCGAGGGCGAGCGAGAGTGCTGCGGCTCGAGCCGTGAGCCCGTCGCGTTCGCGCTCGCGTTCGTGCAGTCGCTCGCGGAGGCGCTCGATCTCGGCCTCGGCCTCGAAGACGGCGTTCTGGGCGAGCTCGTAGGTCTCGTCGAGGTCGGTCTCGCCGGCATCCGTCGCGTCGGACTCCGCTTCCACGCGCTCGAGTTCGGCGATCGCGGCATCGCGTCGACCGCTCGCGCCCTCGAGCGCGTTCTGCTGGCGCAGCACCTCGCCCCGTACCGCGGCGAGGCGTGAGGCCGCGGCATCGGCCTGGCCGGTGAGCTTGCTCAGCTCGAGGTCGTGACGCGAGACGAGCGCACTCTGGGCCGCGATCTCGTCGTCCACGGCGTCGAGCCCGGTGCGGGCCGCCTTCGTCGCCGCTGTCGCCTGCGTGAGCCGGATCTCGGCCGCACCGAGCAGGGAGGAGAGGCGTTCGGCCTCGTCGCGGGCGTCCTGCACCATCTGCGTCGTCACGCTCGGCGTGGTGTCGCCACCCTCGGCCTGCGCGCCGAGCAGGGCGATGCGCTGGTTGGCGAGGGTGAACAGCGAACGCAACCGCTCCTGCACGGACTCCAGGGCGAAGCTGGTTCGGCGGGCGGCGTCGACGGCGTCTCCGGTCTGCTCCTGCTCGATGCGCTGGATGCGTAGCTGCTTCTGCTCGAGCTGCTCCTGGAGCACGATTCGCTCGCTGTGGCGTTCATGCTCACTGCGCGTGTGCGCATCCAGGGCGGTGCGCAGCGTGAGCACCTCGTCGGCGAGCAGGCGCGAGCGGGCGTCACGCACCACGGCCGCGATGCCCTGCGCCTCGCGAGCGATCTCGGCCTGGCGGCCGAGCGGCTTCAGCTGCCGCCGGATCTCGCCTGCGAGGTCGGAGAGCCGCGTGAGGTTGGTCTGCATCGCCTCGAGCTTGCGTACCGTCTTCTCCTTGCGACGGCGGTGCTTCAGGATGCCGGCCGCCTCCTCGATGAAGCCCCGGCGCTCTTCGGGGCTGGCGCGCAGCACGGCGTCGAGCTGGCCCTGCCCCACGATGACGTGCATCTCGCGGCCGAGGCCCGAGTCGCTCAGCAGCTCCTGCACGTCGAGCAGCCGGCAGCCCTCGCCGTTGATGGCGTACTCGCTCGACCCGTTGCGGAACAGCGTGCGGGCGATCGTCACCTCGGTGTAGTCGATCGGCAGTGCGCCATCCGAGTTGTCGATGGTGAGCGTCACCTCGGCGCGGCCCAGCGGCCCGCGCGTGGAGGTTCCGGCGAAGATGACGTCCTCCATCTTGCCGCCGCGCAGGGTCTTGGCGCCCTGCTCGCCCATCACCCAGGCCAGGGCGTCGACGACGTTCGACTTCCCGGAGCCGTTCGGAC
Source organism: Rathayibacter sp. YIM 133350 (assembly GCF_037404875.1). Lineage (NCBI taxonomy): Bacteria > Bacillati > Actinomycetota > Actinomycetes > Micrococcales > Microbacteriaceae > Rathayibacter > Rathayibacter sp. YIM 133350. Next base: position 81,159 of record NZ_JBBELO010000019.1, on the reverse strand, counting down.
CGACGACGCACGTGACACCCGGCTCGAAGGCGAACGTCGTGGGTTGCGCGAAGGACTTGAACCCCTTGAGGGTCAGGCTCTTCAGGTACAACGTGCGCCTCTTCTCGGTGACGGATGCTTGGCCACAACGGTACCCGACGCCTGGCCTCGCGCCCGGCAGGCGGCTAGGCTGGTCGGCTGCGAAGTTCCGCACTCGATGTTGGCCCACGGAAGGCATTCGCATGACGTCGCGATTCACCATCGAGCCTCTCATCGTGCCCGAGGCGCCGGGCGCAGCCGGCTGGGAGGACTTCGAGGCGGCGAACGCCGTGCGCAACGTCTGCGAGGCGGTGGCCTATGGCACCGATGATCTGGGCTACAGGGCCGATGAGCTGCTCCCGATGTGGCGCAACACCGAGTTCGATCCTAAGCACGGCCTCATCGCCCGACTGGACGGAGCCGTCGTCGGCCGCGCCGTGTGCGACACGCTCGCAGACCCGGCGTCGACGCATGCCTGGCTCGAGGTGCTGGTGCGTCCGGAGGCGCGGGGCATCGGCATCGGATCCGCCCTCAGCGATGCGATCGAACAATTCGCCACCGATGACGGGCGATCGACCTTCATCGTGTACGCGGCCTCACCGGATGCCTCCGGCCCCCGCCTTGACGCGCCGACGGGCTTCGGCTCGGTCCCGCTGGAGAATCGCGAGGTGCGCTTCCTCCTCGACCGCGGCTACCGGCTCGAGCAGCTGAACCGCGGAAGCCGACTGGCGCTGCCGGCGGATCCCGAGGCGCTGCGCAGACTCGAGGCCGACACCGTCGTGCATGCTGCATCCGACTACGACGCCCTCACCTGGATCGGCTCGACTCCACCGCGATACCGCGCCGACCTCGCCAGGCTGCACACGCGCATGAGCACGGATGCCCCGACCGCGGGCCTGCAGGAACCGGAAGACGTCTGGACTGAGGCACGCCTCGATGCGGAGGACGCCTCGCGGGAGTCCTCCGACCTCGTCCCGCTGACGGCAGCCGTGGTGCATCGCGGCAGCGGCGCCTTGGTCGCCTTCTCAACCTTGCTCGTGCCGTCCGAGCCGACCCGAGCGATCACCCAGGACGACACCCTCGTGCTGCGCGAGCACCGCGGACACCGTCTGGGCACGCTCGTGAAGCTGGCGAATCTGAGGGCGCTCGAGCGCGCCTTTCCGGGGCATCCGTCGATCATCACCTTCAATGCCGAGGAGAACCGCCCGATGCTCTCCGTGAACGAGGCGATGGGCTTCCGTCCGATCGGCTACGAGGGCGCGTGGAGGCGCGACGTCGCCGGCGTCTGAGCGGGTGTCCGGGGGCGCCGCAGTCGCTGGCAGGGGGGACAGAGGTGGCTGCCCCGGTTCATGAACTGCTCCCGCACGATCGTGGTGCCGCATCGCGGGCACGGCAGCCCTTGCCGCCCGTAGACGTTGAGGGAGTGCGAGAAGTAGCCGGAGGCGCCGTTGACATTGACGTACTGCGCGTCGAAGCTCGTTCCGCCCTCGGCGAGTGCCTTGGCGAGCACGTGGCGTACCTCGGCGAGCAGTGTGCGTGCGCGGGGCAGCGTCAGGGAGTCGCCGGGCTGTTCGTAGTGGATCTTCGCCGCCCACAACGCCTCATCGGCATAGATGTTGCCGATGCCGCTCACGAGGCGCTGGTTTAGCAGCGCGCGCTTGACCCCGCTGCGCGTGCGCCGCAGGGCGCGGAGGAAGGCGGCGTCGTCGAAGGCCGGGTCCAGCGGATCGCGCGCGATGTGGGCGACCTGGGCCGGGATGAGGCTCTGCCAGGGTCCCTTGGCACGCCCGGAGAATCCCGCGGCGAACCCGTCGGACGTGGGCATCATCGCGTCGATCGCCATCGACCCGAAGATGCGCTGGTCGACGAAGTGAAGCCAGAACTCGCCGAGATCCGGATGCTCGAGGTGCAGCCGGATGCGCAGCAGCCCGCTCTCCTGCCGGCCGGGCTCGCGCAGCAGCACCTGCCCGCTCATGCCGAGGTGCGCCACGAGGGCGTCGCCGCTGTCGAGGGGAACCCAGAGGAACTTGCCGCGACGCACCGCCGCGAGCAGGCGCCGGCCCTCGAGCAGTTCGACGAAGCCGCCGCGCGCCTGCACATGCCGCCTCAGCGACCGGGGCTCGAAGACCTCGACCCCCGCGATGAGCGCGCCCGTGACGGCCGGTTCCAGTCCGGCGCGTACCACCTCCACCTCGGGAAGTTCGGGCACGGCGACTCAGCGCTCGACGGGACGGGCGTGGTTCAGCAGCGACCACGCCTGCAGTGCGGCAGCCATCTCGGCATTCTTCTTGCTCGTGCCCTCACCGGTTGCGATGGTCTCGCCCACGCTCACGGTGGCCAGGAAGATCTTCGCGTGGTCGGGTCCGCTCTCGGTGAGCACGTAGACCGGCGCGCTGGCGCCGATGCGGGCGGCGCTCTCCTGCAGGCTCGTCTTGGGGTCCATCGCCGCGCCGAAGCGAGCGGGATCGGCGAGCAGCGGCTGGATGAGCTCGAGCACGAAGCGCGTCGCGGCATCCTGGCCCGAGTCCAGGTAAACCGCTCCGATGATGGCCTCCACCGTGTCCGCGAGGATGGAGGGCTTGGCCCGTCCACCGGTCTGCGCCTCGCCGCGGCCCAGCCGGATGAACCGGCCGAGACCCAGGCCGTCGGCGATCTCGGAGAGCGCGACGCTCGAGACCAGGCTCGCCCGGCGCTTGGCGAGGTCGCCCTCGCTGAGTTCCGGGTGGTCGCGGTAGAGCATCACCGTCACGGCCTGCCCGAGCACGGAGTCCCCGAGGAACTCCAGGCGCTCGTTCGTGGGGATGCCGCCGTGCTCGTAGGCGTACGAGCGATGGGTCAGCGCAAGCTCGAGAAGCCCGTCATCGATATCGATGCCGAGCTTCTCGAGAAGTTCTGCCCGTGGTGCTTCCGGTGCGATCATCGGTGCGCGTGAGGGCGGCGGGGGTTGCTCGACCTAGACGTCGGCGACCTTGCGACCCTTGTACTCGAGGAACAGCGGGGTTCCCGCGGAGTCCTCGACGACCTTCGCACGGTGCGGAAGGCTGTAGGTGACCTTGCCGTTCTCGACGGTCTTGACCAGGGCGGGAACCTCGGCCTTCCACTGCGAGCGGCGTGCGTGCGTGTTGGCGCGTGACTTCTTCCGCTTGGGAACAGCCATGACTATCTCTCTTTCTTCGGTTCAGCGGGCGCCGGGGCGCCGGCGCTGATGTCTGAGGAAGCTTCCAGGCCCGCAAGCGCGTCCCAGCGCGGGTCGCGCTGTGCTCGTGCGATGAGTTCGGGATGATCGGCCAGCCGCAATCCGGTCTCGGGATCGAGACCGGGGCAGTCAGGCCGGCAGACCGGCTGGAACGGCAGTGCGAGCACCACCGCATCCCTGACAAGAGGTTCAAGATCCACGTGGTCGTCTTGAACCTCAAACTCGAAAGCTTCCTCACGAGAATACGCGAAAAGCTCCTGAAACTCGACTTGGACACTCAGCTCGATGTCAGTCAGGCATCGACCGCACTCTCCCGCGGCCGTCGCGGAGGCCTCGCCCGAGGCGAGGATGCCCTCGTGCACGGACTCCAGACGCAGGTCGACGTCGATCCAGTCGCCGGCCTTCACCGCCACGAGCCCCTCGCCCAGATCCTCGTCGACGGGGATGCTGAAGTGCTGTTCGCGCATCTCGCCCGGGCGGTGCACGAGGTCGCGAACGTTGACCTTGTACGGCGTCTTCTCGATCTTGCTCACCCCCCGATTCTACCGGCGGTGGCACGCGCATCAGGCCGGTGTGGCGGCGCTCGCACTCCCCGGCCCGAACGCCGCCGGTCGCAGCGAACGCGGAAGCAGCGCAGCACGCAGCCGCGCCGGCCACGTGGCACGGGAACGCACGGCGGCGAGCACGAGGTCGAGGTCGCCGAGCAGTCCCGACGCGTCGCGGGCCGCGGCCTCCGGCGGTGCGTACCGTTCACGCTCCACCGCGACGAGCAGACGCTCCACGCTGTCGGCGAGGCCCGCATCCGCCGAATCGAGGCCCACGATGCGGTGCGCGAGGTGCCGCGCGGTCTCGGTGTCGGGAACGGCATGGCCGTAGTCGGATGCCGTGTCGGCCACTTCGCGCCACAGCAGTTCCGGCGAGCCACGGCCCCGTCGCACCCGCCGCCGGCGAGCGAACCGCACGCCCTTGCGAACCAGGAACGGCAGCAGGAGCAGCAGGAGCACGCCGACCACGATGCCGCCGATTTGCAGCACGCCCACGAGACTGTCCGTCCACGAATCCGTGGTGCTCGAGACGTCGCCGTGCTGGTTGCGCTGCTGCTCGGCGCGCTCCTGCGCATCCGTCTGCGTCGGCGGCGCCGTGGTCGTACCCGCCGCCGCCGCTGCCCGCGCGTAGTCGGGGATGGAACCACGACCGGTCGTGGGCTCGAAGCTGACCCACCCGGTCCCCGGGAAGTAGAGCTCGGGCCAGACGTGCAGGTCGTGCGAGGACACGTTCCAGCGGGTGTTGCCCTGGAAGGAGTCGCGCGTCGCCTCGCCGGGCAGGTAGCCGAGGGCGAGCCGGGCCGGGATGCCGAGCGTGCGGGCCATCACCGCCATCGTCGAGGCGAAGTGGATGCAGTACCCCTTCTTTACCTGCAGGAACTGTGCGACGATCTCGAGGCTGCCACCGTCGTAGCCCTCATCGACCGGCGCTGTCGTCGAATAGGCGAAGGCGGTGCTGCGCAGGTAGCGCTGCATCGCCACGGCAGCGTCGTAGGGATTGTCCGTTCCGGCTGTCACGTCGCGGGCGGTCTGGGCGATGACCTCCGGTGTCTGCTCGGGCAGCGCGACCTTCGAGATCACGTCGGCGGGATATTCCGTGCCCGCCTGGCGCAACTGGTCGGCCGTCGGCGCGACGGCGAGGCTCTTGACGGTGTAGTCCTGCCCGCGGGTCGTGGCCCGGTCGCTCGAGACGGTGAGGGCGTCCGCATCCCAGTTCCAGCTGCCCCCGAGGCCCGCCACCGAGGTCGCCGGGTACGGCACAGGCAGCCAGGAACTGACGACCCCGTCGACGTGGACCGAGGTCTTCACCTCTTCGCGCTTGACGTCGTCGTCGGTCAGCCCGCGGGCCGGCCCGATGCGCTCAACGGTGTTCGCGGGGTCGACGGCACCGTGGCCGGCGACCCAGTCGCGATCCTCCGAGAACTCATCCAGCGTGAGCAGCTTGAAGTAGGGCTGGCGGTCCGCATCCGTGCTGTAGTGCAGTGCGAGGGTCTCCTCGGGTCGGCGAAGGTCCTGTCCGAGGTCGATGAGGGGACTGACGCCGGCTCCGAAGAGCACGCCGGTGGACCGCGACTGCAGCAGGGTGGAGTCCGAGAGAGCCGGGGTCGCCACCGAGAGCACGAGTGCGCCGACGACGCCGATCACTCCCACCCCGAGCGAACCCCACACCGGCCCCGGTCCCTGACGCACCGGACCGACGCTGCGCGGAGCCGCGCGTCCCCGTTCCGGTGACGCCGCCTCCTCGGCTCGGCGCAGGCGCACGTCGACGCGCAGGACGAGCAGGTAGGCGGCCGCCGCCACGACGAGCATCCACACATTGGCGCCGGCCTTCGTCACGAGGGCGGGAACGGCCATGGGGATGAGCACGAGGATGCCGGCGATGGCCGGGGAGCGCAGGATGACGCCGACGACGTCGAGCGCGATGGCGATGAGTCCGGCGCCCACGGCGAGCAGGAAGACGATGCCGGGATAGGGGACGGCGGGAACGGCCTGCTGCTGGATCGAGAGCGTGCCGGCATCCGCGAGCGATCCCCACGTCTGGAAGGTTCCGGGCGTGGGGATGAGCCAGAGCAGGCCGGTCCCGTTGCCGAAGAACAGCGTGAGCACGACGATGAGCACGCCCGCTGCGCCGAGCGGCACGAGGGCCGGCGACCAGTTCAGCTTGCGGAAGAGGGCGGAGCACACCAGGGTGATGCTCGCGACCGCCGCCATCACCCACCACCACGACGCTCCACGCAGCACGGGACCGAGGGCCATCGATCCGATGAGCAGCAGCAGCAGGAGCGCGAGCGTCAGCGGCCAGTAGGGCCGGCCGCGGGTCGCGAACAGGGAACGGGTCTCAGACCGGCTCATGCACGCTCCTCCCCGTACGATCAAGGCTCGCCCACGCCGCGGCGATCCCCCGCACGGTGCGCACCGGCACGCAGGTCCAGCCGCCGTCCTCCAGGCGCTCCACGAGCGCCGGGGCAACGGTCTCCGTCACGAACGCCACGGCGGGGTCGCAATAGGGCCGCAGCGCCACCAGCTCACGGCACTCGCGCTCATCGGGATCCACGAGCACGGCGAAGGCCGGGATGCGCACGGTGGGATTGCGCACCGCGCTCCCGGGCGACTCGGGGAGGTCGGAGCCGACTCGGCCGCCGCGGGGAACGGACAGGCCGGCCAGTCCCTCGAGGAACTCGCGGTCCCCCGCCGGCACCCGGTAGGTGGTGGGGGCATCGCCCCGCAGTCCCCCGCGTACCCGCTCGGCGGCCGGCGAGAGCTGACTCGGGCCGGTTTCGACGACGTCGAGGCTGAAGCCGGCCTCGAGCAGGTGGATGCCGACGGATGCCGCCATCTCGAGCGCGAGCTCGAACGCGGCCTCGAGGCGGGCGCGTCGGTCGGGCAGCGCCCCGCCGGCGCGGGAGCCGGCGCCCGACAGGCTCGTGTCGATGATCATCCGTGCCTCGGGATTGCTGCGCTGCTCCTCCTGCCGCACCATCAACTCGCCGTGGCGCGCCGTGGCCGGCCAGTTCATGCGCCGCAAGGGGTCGCCCGGACGGTACTCGCGGGCGATGAGCTCATCGGAGTTGGGGTTCGTGTGCCGCAGCAGCTCATGCAGCGAGCCCTCGCCGCTCGTCAGCGAGAGGGCGTTGCCCGGCAGCGCGGTGACGCGCGGTGTCACGACCAGGTCGTGCGCCTCCCCCAGAACCTGCTCGCCCGTGGCCAGGCTGAACGGGTCGCTGCGGAAGATGACCAGCGGACCGATGCCGAAGATGCCGCGCCGGCGCGGCGTGAGCGTGTACTCCAGCCGAGCCGTGTCGCCCTCATCGGGGCGACCGTGCCGGCCCAGGCCCGGCAGAATCGTCTGGCCGGGCACCGTGATGCCGGGCTCTGCGGAGTCGCGCCAGCGCGCCCCGTAGCTCGGCCGTGCCGAGAGGTTCTGCACCACGAGAGCGACGACGCTCTCGCTTCCGGCCACCACGATGGGCGGGCTGAAGCTGCGCGTGACGTGCATCCGCAGCCGGCGCACGAGCACGTAGCCCATGGCGACGACCGGCACGGCGATGAGGAAGCATCCGATGAAGAGGGCGTCGCGACGCTCGAGGAAGAGCCCGTACAGGAACAGCAGGGCCCCGGCCGAGAGGAAGACGACCCCGCGCAGCGTCGGCCGCGGCCACCACGGCCGCTGCGAACGATCCCGTGCCGTCATCTCGGGCTCAGCCCCGCTTCTGGTTTCCGAGTGGCACCGGCGTCTGGGAGACGATGCGCTGCACGATCTCCTCGATGAGCGCCGCCGTGTCGGCGTGGTGGTGGCCGAGCGCCCGGCTGGTGGGCACGAGGCGGTGGCCGAGCACCGCGACGGCGAGGTCGTCGATGTCGTCGGGGAGCACGAAATCGCGACCGTGCAGCGCGGCGTGAGCCTTCGCCGCGCGCACCAACTGGAGGGTGGCGCGCGGCGAGCCGCCGAGGCGCAGGTCGCGGTCCTCGCGCGTGGCACGAACGAGGTCGACGGCGTACTCCTTCACGCCGGGAGCGGCGAAGACGGCGCGCGCCGCGGCCATCATGGCCTGCAGTTGCGAGAGCGTGACGACCGCGTCCAGGCGCTCGAGCGGGCTCGTGAGGTCGCGGGTCGTGAGCATCTCGAGCTCGTTCTCGCTGTCGGGGTAGCCCATCGAGATGCGCGCCATGAAGCGGTCGCGCTGGGCCTCGGGGAGCGCGTAGGTGCCCTCCATCTCGATGGGGTTCTGCGTGGCGACCACGGTGAACGGCGAGGAGAGCGGGTAGGTCGTGCCGTCGACGGTGACCTGGCGCTCCTCCATGCACTCCAGCAGCGCGGACTGGGTCTTCGGCGATGCCCGGTTGATCTCATCGCCGATCACGATGTTCGCGAACACGGCGCCCGGCTTGAACTCGAACCGGCGCTCCGCCTGGTTGAACATCGAGACGCCCGTGACATCCGACGGCAGCAGGTCGGGGGTGAACTGGATGCGGCTGACGGTGCAGTCCACCGACTTGGCGAGCGCCTTCGCGAGCATCGTCTTGCCGACGCCCGGCACGTCCTCGATCAGCAGGTGCCCCTCGGCGAGCAGCACGGTGAGTGCGGTGCGCACGGCCCCGTGCTTGCCGGCGATGACCGACTCGACGTTGCCCATGATGAGCCGGGCGTGGTGGTTGACCTCCTCGAGCCCCATCGCCTCGGTGTCGTCGCTCGGGGCGACGGAGGAATCGGTCGGGATGCGGGTGGCGTAGCTGTTCATCGTAAAGATCCCTGGAGGAAATCGGCGACGGCGGCGGGCACGTAGGGGGCGACGTCGCCACCAAGTGAGGCCACCTGTCGCACGAGCGAGCTGGAGACGAGGGCGTGTGCTGGGTCGGGGAGCAGGAAGACGGTCTCGACGCCTGCGAGGTTGCGGTTGACGATCGCCATGGGCGTCTCGTAGGCGACGTCGACCTGGGAGCGCACGCCCTTCACGAGAACGCTGGCTCCGACATCGGTGCAGTAGTCCACGAGCAGGCCCATGCTCCAGGATGCGACGATCACGTTGCCGCCGACGCCCGCGTCGGCGATGGAGCGCTCGAGCAGGCTCACGCGCTGGGCGATGGGGAGCAGGGCGCTCTTCTCGGGATTGTGCACGACGAGCACGTGGAGTTCGTCGTAGAGACCGGCTGCGCGCGCAATGACGTCGAGGTGACCCAGTGTGACGGGGTCGAATGAACCGGGAACGACAGCGATCCTGCGCATGTTCCTCACATTAGCGCGGGCTCAGGGGCACACCGCTGGGGTTCCCGTGTGAATCCTCAACATCCGCTCCCCCTGTTCAGGAGGCGGTGCAGGCTGCGGCATCCCGCCGCGCGTGGCGGCGGCGCCACGATGGCGACCGACGGGGCCGCATCAACCCTTGTTCAGGAACTCGCGTTCGGATTCATCGAGCCTGCGCTCCACCGCAGTGCGCAGCGCCGGGAGGGCGGCGAGCTCGGGATCGTCGGCGATGATCGCCTCGGCGGCCTCACGGGCCTCCACGATGAGGTCGCCGTCGCTCGCCACCCGCAGCAGTCGCAGTGAGGAGCGTCCCCCGGACTGCCGCTGGCCGAGCACGTCGCCCTCACGCCGCAGTTCCAGGTCGGCCTGCGCCAGCTCGAACCCGTCGAGCGTGGCGGCGACCGCCTCGACGCGCTCGCGCGCGAGGGACTCCGCGGGGGCCCGCGTCACGAGCAGGCAGACGCCGGCGGCCGTGCCGCGACCGACGCGCCCGCGCAACTGATGCAGCTGCGAGACGCCGAACCGGTCGGCGTCGAGCACGACCATGGTCGACGCATTGGGCACGTCGACGCCGACCTCGATCACGGTGGTGGCCACGAGCACGTCGATGCGGCCGGCGGCGAAGGCGCGCATCACGTCATCCTTCTCATCGCCCGACATGCGGCCGTGCAGCGCCTCGATGCGCCGGCCGGCGAGCGCCGGCGTTCGCCGCAGCTCCTCGAGCACCTCGACGACGGAGGCGATCGGCACGGTGTCGGAGGGCTCGCCCTCTGCCTCCTCGAGGCTCTCCCCCTCTTCGCCCTGCTTGGACTCGATCGCCGGGCACACGACGAACGCCTGTCTGCCCAGTGCGAGCTCCTCAGCGGTGCGCTGCCACACCCGGCCGAACCAGGTCGGCTTCTCGGCGAGCGGCACGACGTGGGTCTCGATGCCCGCCCGGCCCTTCGGCAGCTCACGGATGACGCTCACGTCGAGGTCTCCGAACACGGTCATGGCCACCGTGCGCGGGATGGGCGTGGCCGTCAGCACGAGCACGTGCGGCGGCGTGCTGCCCTTCAACCGCAGCGCCTCCCGCTGGTCCACTCCGAACCGATGCTGCTCGTCGATGACGACGAGGCCGAGGTCGTAGAACCCGACCGAGTCGCCGAGCAGGGCATGGGTGCCCACGACGATGCGCGCCTGTCCCGAGACGACGCGCAGCATGGCCTGCCGGCGGTCGGCTGTCGGCATCTGGCCGGTGAGCAGCGTGGGCATGAGCTCGGGTGCCAGATCGGGGCCCAGCGCCCGCGCGATCGAACGCAGGTGCTGGGCGGCAAGCACCTCTGTCGGAGCCAGCAGGGCGGACTGCCCTCCCGACTCGGCGACGGCGAGCATGGCCCGCAGGGCGACAAGCGTCTTGCCGGAACCGACCTCGCCCTGCACGAGCCGGTTCATCGGGGAGGATGCCGCAAGGTCGGCGGCGATCTCGGCGCCGGTTCGCACCTGGTCGCCGGTGAGCGCAAACGGCAGGCGGGCGTCGAAGCGCTCCAGCAGGCCGCCGGCACGCGGTATGCGGGGCTCCCCGACGAGCGTCCTGCGGCGTGCGCGTTCCTGCACGAGGGCGGCCTGCAGCACGAAGGCCTCGCCGAATTTGAGGGTCTCCCGTGCCCGCTTCCAGTCGGCATCCGTGGTCGGCCGGTGGATGGCCTCGTACGCCGCGCGCGCGTCCAGCAGCCGCCGTTGCCGGCGGAGGGTCTCGGGGATCGGGTCGTCGACGGGGCCGAGGTGATCGAGCACGTCGACGATCGCACCGGCGATCTTCCAGCTCGCCACGGTGCTCGTGGCCGGGTAGATGGGGATCGGAGTCTCGGTCCAGCGTCGAGCGGTCTCGGGATCGGTGGACCGCTCCTCGTCGGTCAGCAGCTGGTAGTCGGGATGGGCGAGCTGGCGCCCGTTCTTGTAGGCGCTCACCTTGCCGGCGAAGATGCCGCGCACGCCGGGTCGCAGCTGCTGGTCGCGCCATGGCTGGTTGAAGAAGATGAGCCAGAGTATGCCCGTGCCATCCGAGATCTCGACCTCGAGGATGCTGCCCCGCCGCGCCTTCATGGGGCGGGACCTGACCTGCCGCACCTCGGCGACGATCGTCACGTTCTCGTTGAGGGGAAGCTCGGCGAGCGGGCTCAGCTCGGCCCGCCGGGCGTAGCGCCGCGGGTAGTGTGCGAGCAGGTCAGCAACCGTGCGGATTCCGAACGCCTTGCCGAGCGCGCCGGCCATGGCCGAGGAGAGGAGGGTGCTGAGAGCGGTGTCCATGCCGAGAGGAACCGCCCCCGCTGCGGAGGACCTCCGGCTCGTCGCTGTCACGATTCGATGCTAGGCGCTCGGGCGGACATCGCGTGCGACGGTGGCGGGGCGTTCGCGCCGGTAGGCTCGTGCCACCATGACACGCATCGTCTCGGGGTTCGCCGGCTCGCTCGCTCTCGCGGTTCCCCGCAGCGGCACGCGGCCGACGAGCGACCGCGTGCGCGAGGCGATCTTCTCGGCGCTCGAGGCGCGGGACGCCCTGACTGACGCCGTCGTGTTCGACCTGTACGCCGGTTCCGGTGCTCTCGGGCTCGAGGCGGTCAGCCGGGGTGCGGTCTCCGTGGTGCTCGTCGAGCGCTCCACCCCCGCGGCGGCCCTCTGCCGTCGCAACGCGGATGCCGTGCGTCGTGCCGCGCCGAAGGGCCACGAGCCCCGCATCCGGGTGGCGACGCAATCGGTGCAGGCCTTCCTCGACACCGAGGGCATGGCCGCCGACCTCGTCTTCATCGATCCGCCCTACGACCTGCCCGAGCCGGAGCTCGCACGAGCCCTGCACAGCCTGGCCGGCCGACTGACCGAGGGAGCCGTGGTCCTCGTGGAGCGCAGCACCCGGTCGCCGGAACCGCGCTGGCCGGCCGGCATCGCCCTGGATCGGCACAGGAAGTACGGCGAGACCACGCTGTGGTGGGCGACCGCACACGCAGAGCCCGACTCCGCCGGACCGGACGGGCCTCAGCCGGCCGCGCCGTCCCAGTCCGCGTAGGGATCCCAGCCGGCCGGCGCGCGTGGCACGCCGTCCACGCTCAGCACGCCCGCATCCTCAGTGACCCGCCCGATGCGCCGGAAGGGTTCCGGCAGGGCGTCGCGCGCCGGGAAGGTCGCGAGCAGGCCGTGGTCCTCACCGCCGCCGAGTGCCCTCTCCGGGTCGACTCCGAGAGCCGCCGACGAGAGGTCGATGCCGACCCCGCTGGCGCGGGCGATGCGGGTGGCGTCCAGGGCGAGACCGTCCGACACGTCGAGCATGGCCGTCGCGCCGGCCTGCGCGGCGATCACGCCGGCGCCGATCGGCGGACTCGGCGCGAGCTGGGCGGCCAACGGACCGGGGTGCCGGGCTCGCAGCGCGTCGGCGAGGCCCGCATCCGGCCGTCCGTCGGCATCCGTCGCCTCGGCGAAGAGCAGGGCGAGGCCGAGTGCGGCCGCGCCGAGGGTGCCGGCGTAGGCCACGACATCGCCCGAACGCGCCCCGGAGCGCAGCACGGGGGGCCGGCCCTCGAGGTCGCCGAACGCCGTGACCGCGAGCGTGAGGGTGTCGGATGCGGAGAGGTCGCCTCCCACCACGCCGCATCCGGGTGCGAGCGCCGCGCAGGCCTCGCGCAGTCCGTCGGCGATGCCCTCGAGCACGGCGACGCCGAGCGTCACCGGAGCCGCGATCGCGACGACGAGGGCGGTGGGCCGGGCTCCCATGGCCGCGACATCGGAGAGGTTGGTCGCCGCCGCCTTCCAGCCCAGCTCGAACGGAGTCGACCAGGCCAGCCGGAAGTCGGGGCCGTGCACCATCATGTCGGTCGTGACGACGTACCGGGAATCGGGCGCCGAGAGCACTGCGGCGTCATCCCCGGGGCCGATGATGGCGGCGTCGGCGGCCGGAAGTCGCGGGAAGATGCGCGAGAGCGCCTGGAGCTCGTGCACCTCGCCGATGCTCGGGGAGGCGCTGCGCTCAGGGAGGTCCACGGTGAACACGCTAGCCTGAACGGGATGTCTTCCCGCTCACTCGCGACCCGCTTCGCCCTCGCCAGTGCTGCGGCACTGGCGGCGCTCGCCCTCAGCGGCTGCGCCGCCGCCGTCTCCCTCGAGCCGGCGGCAGACGCATCCTCCGCCGCCTGCGCCGACGTCGTCGTGCGACTGCCGCAGAGCGTCGCCGACCAGCCGGAGCGGGAGACGGATGCGCAGGGCACCGGAGCGTGGGGCGACCCCGCTGCCGTGCTGCTGCGCTGCGGGGTACCCACCCCCGGACCGACGACCGCCGCGTGCGTCAACGTGAACGGCGTCGACTGGATCGAGGACGACTCGGACGCCCCGCGCTACCGGTTCACGACCTACGGCCGCACTCCGGCCGTCGAGGTGATCCTCGACTACGACGAGGTCAGCGGCGCGACGACGCTCACCGACCTCGCCCAGGCCGTCTCGATCCTGCCGCAGGACCGGAAGTGCACCGACGTCGACGACATCCCGACCCCGACCGCCACGCCCTGACCCAACGCCCGGATGCGGCGTTGCGCCACTTCCACGGCCGTTGCGCCAGATGTTCTGGCGCAACACGCCCCGAAGTGGCGCAACAGCGGGCGCTGGGCGAGGCGGGGCGGGTCAGCCGACGCGCGTTCCGCGCGCCACGGCGACCTCGATGAGTTCCGTGATGAGCTCGGGGTAGCTCAGCCCCGAGTTCAGCCAGCACGTCGGGAACATCGAGATGGGCGTGAAGCCCGGCATCGTGTTGAGCTCGTTGACGACGAAGCCCTGCTCGGTGAGGAAGAAATCGACCCGCGCCAGTCCCTCTCCGCCGATGGCGTCGAAGGCGCGCACCGCCAGATCCTGCATCTCGGCGAGCTGCTCGTCGGTCAGGTCGGCCGGGCAGACGAGTTCGACGCCGGGCGCGTCGAGGTACTTCGCCTCGAAGTCGTAGAAGTCACGCCCGGTCACGATCACCTCGCCGGCAGCACTCGAGGCGCGCGCGGCATCCCCCGGCCGGCCGCCGAGCACGCCGATCTCGACCTCGCGCCCCACGACGGCGGCCTCGATGAGCACCTTGTCGTCTTCGTTGAACGCGAGAGCCAGGGCCGCGTCGAGCTCGTCGGGATGCGACACCTTCGTCACTCCGACGCTCGATCCGGCGCGGGCCGGCTTGACGAACACGGGCAGGCCGAGCGGTTCGATGCCGGCACGCACACGAGCGGAGTCACTCGCCCACTCGCGGGAGGTGAGGCTCAGCCACGGCGCGACGGCGATGCCGCTGTGCTGCAGCACCGACTTGGTGAACTGCTTGTCCATGCCCAGGGAACTGGCCAGCACGCCCGATCCGACGTAGGGAAGGCCGACGAGCTCGAGCATCCCCTGGATGGTGCCGTCTTCTCCGAAGGGCCCGTGCAGGATGGGGAAGACGAGGTCGATCTCGCCGAGCGAGCTCCTCTCCCCTGCCGCGTTCACGACGTGCAGGGTGCGGGATGCGGTGCTGTCGGGCCACAGCACGCGCGTGCCGTTGTCGAGCACCTCGGGCAGCGCCTCGGGATCGAGCGCGAACCGGCTCGCGTCATCCGCTTCGAGCACGAACGCGCCCTCTCGGGTGATGCCGACGGGGATGACGTCGTAGCGTTCCCGGTCAATCGCCGAGAGCACTCCCCCCGCCGTTGCGCAGCTGATCGAATGCTCGCTTGAGCGACCGCCAAAGAGCAGCACCACCCTGAGTCGATCGGTCATCGAGGCTCCTTTCGCCCTGCGGCTCGTCGGAATCGGTCGTGAGGTGAGGGGCGATGTCGCGCGGGGCCAGCGTGCCGGCGAGCACCTGCCGAACCTGCTCGACGATGGGCATGTCGACGCCCTTCGCCTTCGCGAGCTCGAGCACGGGGCCGACGGATGCCAGTCCCTCTGTCGTCTGCTTCATCTGCTTGACGACATCGGTCATCGAGAGTCCCTGGCCGAGCAGGCGGCCGGCGGTGTTGTTGCGCGAGAGCGGCGATTGGCACGTCGCGATGAGGTCTCCGAGGCCGGCGAGCCCCGACAGCGTCTCGACCTGGGCGCCGTGCGCGACCGCGAAGTCCGTCATCTCGACGAGGCCGCGGGTGATGATCGACGCCTTGGTGTTCTCGCCATAGCCCACGCCGTCGACGATCCCGATGGCCACGGCGATGAGGTTCTTCAGCACACCGCCGAACTCCGTGCCGATGACGTCGACGTTGACGAAGGTGCGGAAGTACTTGGTGGCGGCCACGAGTGCCACCGCCTGCGCCGTCTCGAGGCTCGTCGACGCCACGACCGCCGCGGTCGGCTGCTCCTTGGCGATCTCGAGCGCGAGGTTGGGGCCCGAGACGACCGCGATGCGGTCCTCGGTGATGGGAAGGCTCGCGGCGATGACCTCGCTCATGCGCAGGTCGGTGCCCTTCTCGACGCCCTTCATGAGCGAGACGACGACGGCGTTCGCGCCGAGGTAGGGCTCGGCGGCGGCGAGCGTGGCCCGCAGCGACTGGCTCGGCACGGCGAGGTAGACCTGTTCGGCGCCGGCGAGCACGAGGTCGAGGCGGGCGGATGCGCGCAGGGTCACGGGAAGGTTGACGCCGGGCAGGTAGTCGGAATTGCGCTTGGCCTCGTGGATCTCGCGCGCCAGTTCCGGCCGGCGGGCCCAGATCATCACGTCGGCGCCGCCATCGGCGAGCACCTTCGCGAAGGTGGTTCCCCAGCTTCCTGCTCCCAGCACCGCCACGCGCATCCGTCGTTTCGCGACGGGCTTGGCGGGCCTAGCCATCGAAGCGGCCCGTCTCGGTCTGCTCGTGCAGCGATGGGTCCCAGCGCTCGGCGGGGGCCGCCTCATGACGCAGGTCGGCGAGCAGCGCGGCGATGGAGTTCATGACCACGTTCGTGGCATCGATGAGCAGGGCCGGCTCGAGCGGCCGGTCCTGGAAGGGGCCGAGGTCGATGGGGTCGCCGAAGATGACGTCGACCGGCTTGCGGCCGAACAGGTGCAGCTTCTTTCCGTACCGCGGCATGAGAGCCTGGGCGCCCCAGTGCGCCATCGGCACGATCGGGATGCCGCGCTCGAGCGCGATCCGCACGGCGCCCGTCTTCCCGCGCATCGGCCACATGTCAGGGTCGCGCGTGAGCGAGCCCTCGGGGTAGACGACGATCATGCGGCCCTTCGCCACGAGCTCCTCGGCGGCCTTGATCGCCCGATGGCCGGAACTGCCGTGCCGGTCGACCGGGATCTGCCCGCTCGCGCGCAGCAGCATCCCGATCACGGGCACGTCGAACAGCGACGCCTTCGCGAGGAAGCGCGGGACGCGGCCGAGCTTGTAGGCCGCGACCCCCACGACGATCGGGTCGATCTCGCTGTAGTGGTTGGGGGCCAGCACGAACGCGCCCTCATTCGGCAGCTTCTCGGTGTCGTGGAACCGGTAGTTCACCGAGACGTTGAAGATGGGCAGCACGACGCCCGCGAGGAACCAGAAGATCGAGGGCGTTCGCGTCTCGCGACGGTTGCGGCGCTGCAGGGCGGTGCGGGGCATCCGCCTATTATCCTTCGAGGACGAAGTCCGCCCCGAGCAGGCGCAGCTTCGTGATGAAGTTCTCATAGCCGCGCGCGATGATGCCCACATTGGAGACCGTCGAGGTGCCCTCCGCCGAGAGCGCCGCGATGAGGTGGCTGAACCCACCCCGCAGGTCGGGCACCTCGATGTCGGCACCGTGCAGGGGCGTCGGGCCGACCACGACCGCCGAGTGGTTGAAGTTGCGCTGCCCGAAGCGGCACGCCTGGCCGCCGAGGCAGTCCTTGTGCACCTGGATGGTGGCGCCCATCTCGATGAGGGCGTCGACGAATCCGAAGCGCTGCTCGTACACCGTCTCGTGCACGATCGAGACGCCCTGCGCCTTGGTCAGTGCGACCACGAGGGGCTGCTGCCAGTCGGTCATGAAGCCGGGGTGCACGTCGGTCTCGATGAACACGGGGTTCAGCGGGGTGCCGGGGTGCCAGAACCGGATGCCGTCGTCGTGGATCTCGAACTGGCCGCCGACCTTGCGGTACACGTTGAGGAAGGTGAGCAGCTCGCTCTGGCGCGCTCCGCCGACGAAGATGTCGCCCTCGGTCGCCAGCGCGGCAGCGGCCCAGCTGGCCGCCTCGTTCCGATCGAACAGAGCCCGGTGGGTGAAGCCCTCGAGGCGGTCGACGCCCTCGATGTGGATCACGCGGTCGGTGTCGACCGTGATGATGGCGCCCATCTTCTGCAGGATGTTGATGAGATCCATGATCTCGGGCTCGATGGCCGCACCGGAGAGCTCGGTCGTGCCCTCGGCGCGTACGGCGGTGAGCAGCACCTGCTCGGTCGCACCGACGCTCGGATAGGGCAGCGAGACCTTCGCACCCTTGAGGCCGTTGGGAGCAGACATGCGGATGCCGCTCGGCAGCTTCTCGACGACGGCGCCGAACTTGCGCAGCACCTCGAGGTGGTAGTCGATCGGGCGGTCGCCGATGCGGCATCCGCCGAGGTCGGGGATGAAGGCCTCGCCGAGGCGGTGCAGCAGCGGGCCGCAGAACAGGATCGGGATGCGGCTCGAGCCGGCGTGCGCGTCGATGTCGGCGAAGTGCGCGCTCTCGACGTTCGACGGGTCGAAGATGAGTTCGCCCTCTTCGACGCCCTGCACGACGTTGACGCCGTGCACCTCGAGCAGCCCGCGCACGATGCGCACGTCGCTGATGTTCGGCACGTCCTTCAGAACGCTGGGCGTCTCACCGAGCAGGGAGGCGACCATGGCCTTCGTGACGAGGTTCTTCGCGCCCTTCAGCTCGATGCGTCCCCGTAGCGGCTTTCCGCCGTGGATCGTGATCCTGTCGACGGCGAGCCCAACGGCGGTGCCATGGTTGCGTGCGTCTTCACCGAGCGTATTCAAGCGTTCTCCAGCTGTACTTTCTGCTTCACCGGCAGGGTTCGGGGCCGCCACCGCTCTCGGTGAGCCTCGAATTGCTCGATGCTCTCTTCGTCGCGGAGGGTCAGCCCGATGTCATCGAGCCCTTCCAGGAGCCGCCACCTAGTGTAATCGTCGATGTCGAAGCCGACGCTGAGCGCGCCGATCGACACTGTCTTGGCAACCAGATCGACGGTGGCTTCTATTCCCGGCTCCGCCTCGATCGCTGCCCAGAGCCGCTCGATGTCGGTCTCGGCGACCTCCCCGGCGAGCAGGCCCTGCTTGCCGGAATTGCCACGGAAGATGTCGCCGAAGCGCGGGCTCAGCACCACGTCGAAGCCGAAGTCGCGCAGCGCCCAGACCGCGTGTTCGCGAGAGGAGCCGGTGCCGAAGTCGGGACCGGTGATGAGGATGCGCGCGCCTGCGTAGGCGGGCCGGTTGAGCACGAAGTCGGGGTCCTGGCGCCAGGCGGCGAAGAGCGCGTCCTCGAAGCCGGTCTTGGTGACCCGCTTGAGGTAGACGGCCGGGATGATCTGGTCGGTGTCGACATTGGAGCGGCGGAAGGGGACGGCTGTCCCGGTGACGGTCTCGAACTTCTGCATCAGCGCACCACCCCTTCGCTCTCGCCGACGGATGCGGTCGACGCTCCCGCCGCCTCCAAGTCCCACGGGCTCGAGAGGGTGCCACGCACTGCCGTCGCGGCCGCGACGAGCGGCGAGACCAAGTGCGTGCGTCCGCCCTTGCCCTGCCTGCCCTCGAAGTTGCGGTTGGAGGTCGAGGCGCAGCGCTCCCCCGGAGCCAGCTGGTCGGGATTCATGCCGAGGCACATCGAGCAGCCCGCGAAGCGCCACTCCGCACCGAACTCGGTGAAGACCTTGTCGAGCCCCTCGGCCTCGGCCTCGAGCCGCACTCTGGCCGACCCGGGGACGACCATGACGCGTACGCCGTCGGCCTTCCTCCTGCCCTGGATGACGGAGGCGAAGGCGCGCAGGTCTTCGATGCGGCTGTTGGTGCACGAGCCCATGAAGACGGCGTCGACGTGCACGTCTTTCAGCGGCGTGCCCGCCTCGAGATCCATGTACTCGAGGGCACGCTCGGCGGCCGCACGCTCGTGCGGGTCGGCGAAGGCTGCGGGATCGGGAACCGACTCCGAGAGCGAGACGCCCTGCCCGGGGTTGGTGCCCCAGGTCACGAACGGCTCGAGCTCGTCGGCGTCGATGAACACCTCGGCGTCGAACACGGCGCCCTTGTCGGTGTGCAGCGTGCTCCAGTAGGCGACCGCCTCGTCCCAGTCCTCGCCGGCCGGGGCGTGCGGGCGGCCCTTGACGTACTCGAACGTGGTCTCGTCGGGGGCGACCATTCCGGCTCGCGCGCCGGCCTCGATCGACATGTTGCAGATGGTCATGCGGCCATCCATCGACAGCGCACGGATGGCACTGCCGCGGTACTCGAGCACATAGCCCTGACCGCCGCCGGTGCCGATCTTGGCGATGACGGCGAGGATGATGTCCTTCGCGGTCACCCCGGGGCGCAGCGAGCCCTCGACGTTGATCGCCATCGTCTTGAAGGGCTTCAGCGGCAGGGTCTGCGTCGCGAGAACGTGCTCGACCTCGCTCGTGCCGATGCCGAAGGCCATCGCTCCGAAGGCGCCGTGCGTCGAGGTGTGCGAGTCGCCGCAGACGACGGTGATGCCCGGCTGGGTGAGCCCGAGCTGCGGGCCGACGACGTGCACGATGCCCTGCTCCACGTCACCGAGGGAGTGCAGCCGGATGCCGAACTCCTCGGCATTGCGGCGCAACGTCTCGATCTGCGTGCGGCTCGTCAGGTCGGCGATCGGCCGGTCGATGCCGATGGTGGGCGTGTTGTGGTCTTCGGTCGCGATCGTGAGATCGGGGCGGCGCACGGGGCGCCCGGCCATCCGTAGGCCGTCGAAGGCCTGGGGGCTCGTGACCTCGTGCACGAGGTGGAGGTCGATGTAGATCAGGTCGGGCTCGCCGTTGCTGCCCTTCTTGACCAGGTGGGCGTTCCAGACCTTCTCGGCCAGGGTCAGCGGTGCCTCGGAGGCGTTCTGCTGGTTCATTCGCATTGCACTTTCGTCTCTACGGATTCAGCCGGCGGGAAACTCCGCGACGAGGGTGGCCTGTCAGAACGAGGTCTCGTCGCGGCATCCAAGAAGAAGCTGAGGAGTGCGCAGCACGAGGCAAGAGTACCACCCCGTGCTCAGCGCGACTCTCCCGCCGGCCCCGCAACGGCGCGCACTTCGAACTCGCCCAGACGGATGAGGGCTCCGGGCACGAGCCCCACGCCCAGGCCGGACGCGATCTCCTCGTCGGCGACCGTGACGCCGTTGGTGGAGTGCAGGTCGGTCACGACGAGCGCTCCGTCGCGCACCTCGATGAGGGCGTGCGTCTTGGATACCGAGCGCGCGGGATCGCTGACCGCCACCGGCACTGCGTCCGGGCTCTCCTCGGGGGCTACGGGCCGCCGCCCGAGCACGAGGCGACCCTCGACGGCCACGTTCTGACCATCGGCGAGTTCGAGCCTCCAGGCGAGGGGTTCGGATGCGCGGGTCGGGGTGGGTGCGGTGGGAGGCGCGGCCGCGACAGGAGGGGCGGGCGGCGGCGCTGCGGGCGGCGCAAAGGGCGGCGCGGCGAAGGGCGGCTTCTGGGCGGGAAGCGGGGTCAGCGGCGCGGCGCGCACCGGAGACGCCGGCACGCGGATGTCGCGTCGCTCGACCGTGGAGGAGTCCTCGTGCGGGGCGTCGCGGGGCGCGAGCACGCCCGGCGGCGGAACGATGAACCCGTCTCTCTCCACGCCAGCCACCCTACGTCACCGCGGCTTCCGCGGGGAGGAGTGGCGCACGCGGTAACGGGCGACGAATCGGCGCAGCGGCCCAGCAGCCAGGTAGACCGCGGCGACGGCGGCGTCGACGTTCCTCCACTGCTGCTCGACCTGCTCGGCAGGCACGTCCTCGCCGTTGAAGACCGTGCGATCGACCTCGTCGGCGAGGGTCGTGAGACCCACGGCAGACCCCGTCTTCGCAAGGCCCTCGTCGGCGCACTGCTGCTCGAGAGCCGCCGCGACCTGGCGGCGCGAGGCGGGCGCGGGTACCGTCAGGCCGATCTCCTCGAGGCGATCGGTGAGCTCGGTCCAGGCGCCTGCGGCACGTCGATCCGCGGAGGGCGCGCGCTCGCGCCGTCGCCGCCGGACGGCTTTGCGCAGGGCGGCGATGCCGAGGGGAACGAGCAGCACGAGCAGGGGGATGCCGAGAACCGCCGCCGTGACCCAGACCCATGCCGGGATGATGATCGGCGGCTTCTTCTTCTTGTCGTCGGACTTGTCGATGTCGACCGTGGTCAGCAGCTGGTCGTCGGCGCTCTCATTGCGCGGGGGCTGGCGCACCTGCGGCTGTGGCTGCGACTTGGGCTTGGGAACCTGGTCCTGCGGCACGTCGGTCTGGTCGGGGGTCGGGAAGAAGGGCACCCAGCCCACGCCCTCGAAGGGCACCTCGACCCACGCGGTCACGTCGGAGCCCTTGACGTTCACCGGGGAGCCGTCGGTGATCTCGGGAGCGAAGCCCATGACCACGCGGGCGGGATAGCCGAAATGGCGGGCCATGAGGGCCATGGCCGAGGCGTACTGCTCCTCGTCGCCGACCATCTGGCTGCGGGTGAAGAGCTCGCTCATGCGATCGGCGCCGTGCCCGGCCCGCGAGGCCACCGCATCCGACGCCAGGCCGTGGCTGAGGAAGCCGCGCGACTTCAGCGCCTTCTCGATGTTCGCCAGGCGGTCGATGGGCGTCGTGGCGTCGCCGGCGAACTCGACGGCCTTCGCGACCAGCACGTCGGGCACGTCTTCGACGGCGGGCACCTCGATGCGGGCGACCGGCACCTTCTCGAGCGCACCCGCGTCGACCTCGCGCTGCACCTCGGCGGTGACGTCGTAGCTGTTGCCGGCGTGGAGCCCGCTCGTGAGCACGGCCGTCCCACTGTCGGGGTTGTACCGGATGTCGCCGCGACGCGCCTCGGAGTCGGCGTCATCGAAGTGCAGCCCGCGCGGGTAGCCGACGCTCGGCATCCACACGTCGTCGTAGTCCTTCACGGTGATGCGTGCGTCGCGCCGGCCGGCGACTGTTGCCAGGTCGGGCGCCGGCAGCGTGGAGCCGACGATCTCGAAGCCGCCGTCTCCCTTCGCGCTGTCCTCCGGTCCGGCGACGTTCCAGAGTCGGCCCGTGTAGGCGTCCATCGACGCGAGACGGATGCGATCGCCGGCCTGCAGGCCCATTGCGGTGAACACGGTGTCGTCGCGCATGACCTTGGTGTACTTGCGGAAACCGGCGAGCGGACTGGAGAAGTCGACGGGGTCGAAGGGCGGCACGATCTCATCGCGCAGCACGAAGCGGGCAGCGGCCGGCGGCGCCGTCAGCACGGCCGAGCCGAGGCCGATCACGACGGCACCCGCGATGACCGAACCGATGCCGATCAGCCGGCTCGTGCGCAGCCGGCGCGCCGCTTCCGGGGATGTCGAGGTCGGTGTCGACCGCATCCGCCAGCCGATCCAGGCCAGGGCGATGACGGCGAAGACGATGCCGCGCACCGCCGCGAACACCGGCTCACGTGTGCCCAGCAGGATGCCGCACAGATAGAGCAGCACAGGGCCGATGAGGATGACGGCCGCCCGCACCGCTCCCCGTCGACGAGGAAGCCAGACGAGGGTGAGCACGGCGCCGACGAAACCCACCAGCCACGCGGCGAAGTACGGAACGACCGCGACGTAGTACGGCGCCTCGACGGGCGTCTGCACGGTCAGGATGTCGGCCCAGCCGAAGACCGGACCGATGACCAGGCCCGCGAGGGTCTCGGGAGTCGGCACCAGCACGGCGATCGCCTGGCCCGGCATGGTGAGCGAGCCGAGCAGGAGGTAGGCGAGCAGTCCCGTGAGCGTCGTGGTCAGCACGCCCAGGCGCAGGGAGAACGCCAGCAGCCCCGCCCCGATGCCGACGAGGATGCCGAAGCACGCCCCGAGAAGGAAGTTCGCGCCCCCGTAGGCGGTCTCGAACCCGAGCACCCCGATGACGGAGAGTACGGCGAGCACCCCGAGGTCGACGAGCGACGACGTCGAGGGACGGCGGAAGGCGGCGCTCATGCGAGCCTCCCGAGAACCCGCGGCAACTCGGGCAGGTCGCTGATGGTGAGCACGGCCATGCCCGCGAGCGAGGCGACGCTCGCGGCGGACGAGCGGTCCACCCGGACGACCACGACCCGGGCATCGCCGAAGAGCAGCTCGACGGCCCGCAGCTCCGCGACCGGGGTCTGCGAACCCGCCACCACGAACACGACACTCGGGGCGGGCAGGCGGGCGGTCGACGTGCGGGCGAATTCGCGCACAGAGGGGTAGCGCCGCTGCACTCCCACCAGCCGGGAGCAGTCATCGAGCAGGGCGACCGGTGTCGCCGTCGAGAGCGCACGCTCGTCGGTGACGACGGAGAGCGGAATGCCGTCGCGCATGAGCTGCAGTGACAGCGACGCCATGGTCGAGACGGCGAGCTCGAACTCTTCGTCGTCGGCGTAGGAGGAGCGCTCCGTGGTGTGCACGATGGTCAGGTTCATGCGCCGGGTCTCCTCGAACTGGCGCACCATGAGTGCTCCGGTGCGCGCCGAGGTGCGCCAGTGCACGTTCCGCAGCGGGTCACCCGGCTGGTAGGGCCGCAGCGCGTGGAACGAGATGTCGTTGTCGGTGATGACCTTGGTGATCTGGCCTTCCAGGTCGCGGATGAGGCCGGCAGCAGAGGGGGCGAGGCGCGTGGTCACGGGGTGGACGAACAGTTCGACCGGGTCTGCCCAGCGCACGGTGCGCCGCAGCAGCCCGATGTGGTCGCCCCGCACCGAGATGGCCGGTCCTGCGATAATGACGGCCCGCTTCTGGGTGGGAACGGCGAAGAGCTCCTCGTGCTCTGCGCCGGGCTGCAACGGCGGCACCAGGAAGTCGGCGACCCCGGCGCCCACGGGCAGTTCCATGCGCGAGGGAGACGATGCCTTCGAGGCCGTGTTGGTCACGCTCATGCGACCGTAGGCCCGCTCCCCCGCGATGACGCGGCGCGGTTCCAGGTCGATCGCCACCCGGAAGCGCGCGCGCCCGAACAGGAAGACCGCGCTGACGAGGAGAGCGCCGACGAGCGTGAATCCGAGATAGCCGAACTCGACCCAACCGAGCACGAAGCAGACCGCGAGCGACACCGCGGCGCTCGCGAGCACGAGCCATCCGGCCCTCGTGATCACGGAGGTCACCGGCAGGATGAAGCGCTGCACGGCCGACACGACCTGCGCCGCGCCCTCACCGACGCGCGCGTCGAACGCGCGCGCCGAGTCCCGCAACGCACGCAGGGCGTAGCGGGACTGGCCGCGAGGCGGCGAGGACGATGCGGGAGAACTCATGCCGCGCGGTACACCGGGGGTTCGATCTCGACGAGCACGTCGGAGACGATCTGCGTCGCCGTCACCCCGGCGAAGTCCGACTCGGGGTCGACGATGATGCGGTGCGCGAGCACCGGGATCGCCAGTTCGCGCACGTCGTCGGGGGTCACGTAGGTGCGTCCCTGGGTGAGCGCCCAGGTCTTCGCGGTCCGCGCGAGCGCGAGCGCCCCTCGCATGCTGACACCCAGGCGGGAATCCTTGTGCTCCCGCGTTCCGGTGACGATCTCGTTGAGGTAGCCGATCACCGAGGCCTCGACGTGCACCTGGTGCGCCAGGTTCGACATCGCATCCACCGACTCCGAGGCGATGATCGGCGAGACCATCGATGCGCGGGCGCGATTGGACGAGTCCAGCAGCAGCGTGACCGCCGTGTCGTGGTCGGGGTAGCCGAGGCTCGTCTTGATCAGGAAGCGGTCGAGCTGCGCCTCGGGCAGCGTGTAGGTGCCCGCCTGCTCGACGGGGTTCTGGGTCGCGATCACCATGAAGGGAGCACCGACCGGGTAGCCCACGCCGTCCACCGTCACCCGGGACTCCTCCATGACCTCCAGCAGCGCACTCTGGGTCTTCGGGCTCGCGCGGTTGATTTCGTCGGCGAGCACGATCGAGGCGAAGATGGGCCCCTTGTGGAACTCGAAGACGCCCTTGCCCTGGTCGTAGATGGTGACGCCGGTCACGTCGGAGGGCAGAAGGTCGGGGGTGAACTGGATGCGGGAGTTCGTGCCGTCGATCGTGTTGGCGAGGGCCTTCGCGAGAACGGTCTTTCCGGTTCCCGGGAAGTCCTCGAGCAGCACGTGGCCTTCGGAGAGCAGCGCGGTCACCACGAGCTTGATCACCTCGCGCTTGCCCAGGATGGCCTGGTCGATGTTGTCGATGAGGCGCTCGAAGGCGCTCGCGAACCAGTCCGCCTGCTCTTGGGTCAGTGCCATGCTCGTGAAACTCTTTCCTTGATCGGGGTGTTCTGGGCGGCGCGCGCGCTCACCAGTCGTTGCTCCGCACGCCGTCCACGCTCACGTAGGCCTGGTCGCCGCAGAAGCTCTCGGGGATGCCGTTGTTGTAGCGGCCCTGATAGCGGCCACCGCCGCTGCTGTTCAGGGTGATCGTGTACCGGCCCTTCAGCGCCCCGCCGTTGCAGTACGGCGTGACGGTCACCGAGCCGCCGCTGAAGTGCGCGACGGTCACGTCGTAGAACCAGCAGGTTCCGTTGCAGTCGCCGTATGCGCCGTGGTACGGGCCCATCGCTGTTCCCTTCCGCAGCGTCACCGTCGGCGGCGGAGCGGTCGGAGTGGCACGGCTCGATGCGGCGAATGCTCCGCACCCCGCGAGGTTGCAGGCGCGCACCTCGTAGCGATAGGTGGTGCCATTGGACCCGTTCGCGCTGTCCCTCGTCGCCGTGGTCGAGTGGATGCCCGCCCCGCCGCCTTCGGTGAAGCGCCACTCGTACCTCGTCACCGCACGCCCGCCGTCATCGCTCGGTGCCGCCCAGTCCAGGGTCATGCCGCCGCTGCCGTCGCTCGAGGCCGCCAGGCTCGCGTTGCGTGGCGCCCCGGGCAGACCGTAGGGAACGGCGGGAGCGCTGGCAGGGGAGGTGTTGGAGTCGCCCATCTTGTTCGTGGCGACCACGGTGAAGGTGTACGAGGAACCGTTGTTCAGTCCCGTGATCTGCTGGTCGCGGCCCGCATCATTGGGCGAGTACGCGATCCTTCGCGAACCGTTCTGGATCACGGTGTAGCCGGTGATCGGCGCGTTGTTGTCGGCCGGGGCGCTCCAGCGGATCTTCGCGCTGCCGTCGCCGACCTCGACGATCGTCGGCGCACGCGGAGTGTCGGGCACGTCGCGCACCACGACCTCGGCGCGTCCCTGCACCTCGCGAGCAGGATCCTTCGTCGCATCCTGCACCCGGTAGATGACGCTGAGAGTGCCGGTGAAGCCCGGGCCCGCCTTGACGGTGATGTCGCCGGTCGTGTGCGTCACGGTCGCGCCGCTCACGTTCTGCTGGTCGATCTGGGCGTCGATCACCTTGAGGGCGGGACTCGGCGCGAACGGGTTGACGTCGTTGGCCAGCACGTCGATGCGCTGGCTCGCTCCCCGCTTCATCTCGACGGGCCCGTCGTCGAGCGCCTGGGCCTTCGGCCGCGTCGACGAGACCACGCTCACGTCGACGGATCCGGGAACGTGGAAGTCCTTGTAGTCCACCGTGAAACTGATCGTGGCCTTGGTTCCGGGCTGCACCCCCAAGGGCGACGATACGGTGAGCACGCTGCCATCCGCTGTCGCGTTCACGTCGGCCGTCGATCCCGAGAAGCCGGAGTAGGCGAGCTTCTGCACGATGTCGGGGTTGGGGTGGCTGCTCGAGGTGCGCAGGTCGATCTTCACCGGCGCCTCTCCGGCCTCGATCGTGATCTTGGGCGGCGTGAACGTGGGCGGCACGTCTTCGAAGTTCGGGTCCCCGACGGTCACCGGGAAGGCGAGGGTCGCCGTGCGCCCCTCGGGGTCGGAGGCGCTCGTGCCGTCGGTCACCGTGAAGGTGACGGTCGAGGGCCCGCGGAAGTCCTTGGCCGGCTTGTAGGTGATGGTCGAGCCGTCCTGGAAGGGGTTGCTGCCGTCGCTGTTCGTCGCCGTCGCGCTCAGGATCAGGGCGGGCTTTCCAGAGGGCACCACGACGATGTCGCCCGCCTTCCAGGTGATCGAGCCGTTCATGCGCACGATCTGCTGCCCCAGGTCCGCCAGGTGCGGTGGCGGGAACTGGCTCTTGGGGTCGGCCGTGGCGCTGGCCTGCTTCTCGGGCACGGCCGGAACGACCACGAAGGCCATGGCGCTCAGGTCGTCGATCGTGTTGGTCAGCCGGTAGGCCACCGTGTAGCGCTTGTTGGTGGGCGTCACGACGATGCGCCCGTCGGAGGCGACGTCGACGTCGTCGGCGTGCGGTCCCTCAACGCTGACCTTCAGGTCGTCCACCACGCCGCCCGGGTTCGAGGCGTCCTCGAGCGGGTCGACCGTCACCTTCTTGCCGTCGGCCACCTGCTTGGGCTCGATCACCTGGTCCTCGGCGGTCGGCGGGTTGATGCGCGCATCCTTCTTCACGAGCACCTGCACGAAAGCGGTGTCGAAGCCGCCCTTGCCGTTCGTGATGCTGTAGCGCAGGCTGTAGCCGCCCTCCTCGTCGGGGGCCGTGACGATGACGCGACGGTTCTTCGAGACCTTGGCGACCAAGCCGTCCGAGACGCTCGTGAGCTTCGAGGCGACCTTGATGGCGTAGCCGTTCGGGTCGGAGTCATTCAACAGCACGTCGACGGATGCGGTGCGCCCGGGGCGCATCTCGATGGTGTCGTCGACCGCGTTGGGCGGCAGGGCGTTGACCGGTCGCGGAACGACGCCGATGCGCACGGTGCCGGTGGCCGCCTTTCCGGCGGTGTCCTGGACCGTGTAGCTGAACTGGTCGGTTCCCGCCGAGCCGTCGTAGGCCTCGTAGGTGAAGCTCGTGCTCGTCGTGGCGACGATGCGCCCGAGTTGGGGCAGAGCATCCACACCGCTCAGCACGACGCTGTCGCCGTCGGGATCGAGCCCGTCCAGGGGAACGTCGATCTTCACGGTCGAGCCGGCGAAGGTGCGCGACGTGAGCGGCGCAGGCACCGGCGCACGGTTCCCGTCGGCGGATGCCGCGGTCACCTGGAATCGCAGCGTCGCCCGCGCCGTCTGGCCGTACTCGTCGACGACCTCGTAGACGACGGAGTACGAACCCGCCGTCATCGGCGCCTGGTAGCGCACGGCGTCGTGCGCGACGAAGACGATGCCGCCGGCGTTCGAGGAGTCGGGAAGCGTCGCCGACAGGTGCATCTGCGCGGCATCGGGATGGAAGTCGTTCTCGAGCACGGGAACCGTGACGATGTCGCCGGCGCGCACGGTGGCGGCGTCGTCGAGTGCGACCGGCGGCTGGTGCTTCACGAGCGGCGGCACCGGCACGACGGTGATCGTGGCGCTCGAGGTCTGGGCGCCGTCGGAAGCGGTGTACGAGAGCTGCAGCTGGCTGCTCAGCGCCTCCGTCGTCGAGATGCGCACGACGGTGTTGGTGAGCATCTCGACCGAGAGCACGTCGTCGACCGCACTCGTGTCGACGGACTGCAGTGCGAGCACGGACCCGTTCGGCGAGACGTCATTGGCCAGCACGGAGACGAGCGTGGGCTGGCCCGGGCGCAGGTAGGCGATGTCCTTTACGGCGATCGGCGGCTGGGCCTGCTTGGGCCGCTCCTGCACGTCGACGCGGACGAGGCCGGTGCTCACGCTCGCTCCGGCGGCGACGGAGTAGAGGAAGACGAAGCTGCCCGGCTTGTCGGAGGTCACGGTGATCGTTCCCCGGTCGGTGTTGACCGAGACGTTGATGCCGCCGGGAACCTCTTTCGTGTCCACGAGCGACAGGGACGCTCCCGAGGGGCTGAGGTCGTTCTCGAGCGGCTTCAGCACGGTCGGCTCGCCGACGAAGGTCTGGGCGAAGTCGGGCGTGCCCACCGGCTTCAGGCTCCCGGCCGCTTTGACGTCGACGGTGAGCGTTCCGGTGGCGCTCGTCGAACCGTCCGAGATCGTGAAGGCGACCTCCTTGCTGCCGAGCTCGCCCGAGCGGTGCTCGAAGGTCACGAAGCCGTCCGGGCTGAAGCGCACCGAGTCGCCGCTCGTCGGCGAGGCGTTCACGAGGTAGATGTCGTCGCCGTCCGGATCGCGCCAGTCGGTGAGCACGTTGTAGCTGATGCTCTGGCCCTGCTCGACGGAGGTGCGTCCCTCGCGGATGGCGACCGGCGCGTTGTTCACCTCCGGCGGGGTCACCGAGACCGAGACCTGCGCGGTCGCGACCCCGTTGCGCCCGTCGGAGACGGTGTACTGGAATCCGATCGTTCCCGTTGCGCCTTCGGCGGGCGTGAACTGGAGCGCCCGACCGCCGTCGATCACGTCGAGACGCCCCGCGGTCTCGGCCACATCCGTCGTGTCGGTGACGGTGAGCACGTCGCCGTCGGGGTCGGTGTCGTTCTGCAGCACGTCGAGCACGGTGGTGCGTGCCGGGCGCGAACCGTAGCTGTCGTCCCGCGCGATGGGCGGCCGGTTGTTGGGGGTGCGCTCGGCCAGCGTGTCCTCGAAGCTCTGCTTGGCGCTCTTCTCGTCGCCCTCGAGTTCCTCGGTCTCCTCGGGCGGCGTCACCTCGTCCCAGTTGTCGACCAGTCGCATGTCGGCATCCAGCAGCCAGACATTGCCGTTCGCGAGGTTGTTGAGCACGACGATGTGCTTGTTCACGCGGAACTCGATCGGAGCGCCGGCGATCGGCACCTCGATGGGCGTCACCGTCGGCTTGGCGCCATCGCACGCGTAGACGTAGGTCGCCGACCCGCTCCATGCCCCGTGCGCGCAGCCGTCGAGCCAGACCGGCGCAGCGAGGTCCTTCGCACCCGCCGCGGGTGCGGCATCCGTCTTCACGACCGTCGGATCGCCGCCGCCGAGGGGCACTTCGAGAAGGGAATCGCTCGCGGCCACCACCACCCGGTCGTTCTGCGATCCGGGCTGCTGGATGCGCAGCGCATCCTTGGGAACGGCACGTTCGGCGCCGTCGGCGATCACGACGTGGGCGTCGGTGTCGAGCACGACGGGCGTCTCACCGACCACGCTCAGCTGGTGCTCGCCGAGCTTCGGCAGGGCGGAGATCGCGGCGTGCGCGTGCACGTCGGCGAAGCTGAGCAGCTGTTTCTTCGAGGGCGAGGTCGCATAGGCCCGGCCATCGAGCCCGACCGCGACGTGGGCACCCGGCCCGAGCTTGGCGACCGGCTTGGCCGAGGTGAAGTCGAAGGCCAGCTGTCCGACGGCACTCGTCAGCCACAGGCGGCCGTTCGGCGCGAGGATGGCCAGGGTCTTGCCTCCGAATGCCACCTGCGCGCCGGCCGGAACGTTCACGCCCTGTGCGAGGTCGGTGTACGCCGGGTCCACGCGCTGCACCGTCGCGAGGTTGCGGTCGTAGAGGAAGACGTCGTCGCCGTGCTGCATCACGTCGACGTCGTTGGAGGCGGTGCCCACCGCGGCGTCGAGTTCCTCGATGGGCCGGTTGATGCGTCCGGCGCTCAGCGCCTGGCCGTTCGTGACCCACACGTCACGCGGGCTGAGGTCGGGGTCTGTCACGGGGAAGCCCTGGTGCAGCACCGCGAAGGTCACGGGAACCCCGACGAGCACGGTGATCGCGGCGACCGAAGCGAGCGTCTTGCGCTCCCTCAGCCACGACATCAGCCTGCCCACAGCTTGCTCCCCCTACCCGCACACGTCGATCGGATGCGAAGGCCGCTCCGCGGTCCCCGCCCGGTTCCGTATACGGCACTCGACGCTAACATGCCCGGAGAGGTGGCAGGATCCTCCCGATCAGGGCACCTCGGCCGCTCCATCGGCATCGAGGTCGGGCTCGGGTTCCGCCACCGCATCCAGGAGCGGAAGGTCCTCGGCGCTCACCAGCCGGGTGGCCAGGGCGTACTCGACCAGCCGGGCACGGCGGTTGGTGGCGAGCTTGCCACGCCCTCCGCGCAGGCCCGAGACGCCGATGCGGTCGAGCTTGTCGCAGACGTTGTCGAGCTTGCGGTTGAACGTGGTCATCGACCAGCCCAGCCGGGCCGCGGCGTCGGCCGAGCTCGGGATCTCCCCACGACCCGGCGTCGAGCGCGTCAGGATGTTCTCCGACAGGGAGACGATCAGCTGGCGCTGGCTGCGGGTGAGAGTGACGGGCAGCAGCGTGGTCGTTCCGGCGATCGGCACCGCCGAGAGCGAGGTGTTGTACACGTCGGAGGCCGCGTGGATCTCGAAGTCGTACGTGGTCGCGCCGGCGCTGAACATGACGTGCATGTGCTGGAAGACGATCGGCAGGCGGGCCCCGGGAGCCAGCCATGCCTGCACGGCCCCTGATTCGTCGGAGACCGTCGCCGAGAGCGTGTGCCCGACGTTCGTGATCCACCACAGGTCGAACTCGCTCGACAGGGTGAGGAAGACACGATGCAGGTACGGGTTCTCATCGATCGTCAGGTCGGCCTCGCGACCCACGGTGAACGTGCTCTCGGGTTCGACGACGTACTCCTCGCCGCAGAACATCACCTGCAGCGGCGTCACGGCGTGCACCCCCGTGCCGGCTCGCTCGTCTTCCCGGAGCGCTGGATGACGACGTCGATGCAGACCTGGCTGCCGGGAACGACGCCGGTCACCACGATCGGCGACGTCGTCGCCGCCTGCGGTCGGTCCGGCGCGTCGGTGCGAGACCATCGGTAGATGTCGCCATCGTGCGGCGAGTCGCTGCGCACGGCGAAGCTCACGCTCGCGCCGTCGGCGGAGCGGATGCCGGGGTCGACCGCCGGCGCCGGGATGACCGCGGAGAGGGCCGGGCCATCGCTCGGAGGGGACGTCGGCTCCGCCGGGCCGGTCTCGGGGCGGGGAACGAGCACGACGGCCGCGATCGCGGCGGCGAGCACGAGAGCTGCGGCCGATCCCAGCACGATCGGCAGGCGGCGACGCCGACCTGTCGGCGCCTCATCGCTCGCGTCCGCACCGGCGGTCTCGGTCTCGGGCTGGGGCTCGAGCGGGGAAGCCTGCGCGAGCGGCGGCCGGGGGCGCACCACCGTGCCGTCGTCGACCGGCTGCGGCGCAACCACCGCCGGGCGGATGCGGGTCTCGTCGGCGTCGGAGGCGGGTACCGGCGCCGGCTGCGGCTGCACGATCTGCACCGTGCGCACGCGGGTCTCGTCGGCATCCGGGGTGCCGGCCTGCCGTGTCGGAGGGGTGGAGAGCAGGAAGGCCGGAACCTCGATCGAGGTCGGGGCGTAGCCGAGCTCGATCTCGACGCGCTGCAGGCCCCGCGCGAGTTCGAGGGCGCTCTGGTAGCGGTGGGCGCGCTGCGTCGCCATGCCCTTGCGCAGCACCGAGAGAAGGGACTGCGGCACGTCGTCCCGGCCGATCGGAGTGACCTGGCCGCGTTCGATGCGTCCGATCAGGTCGAGGCTTCCGTTGGATCGTCCCTTGATCTCGAACGGCGTCTGCCCGGCCAGCAGGGTGTGGATGGTCGCGGCCAACGAGAAGACGTCGCTGCGCACGTCGGGGCTCGGATCGTCATCGAACATCTCCGGAGGCGACCACGGCACCGACAGGCCGACCGCCGAGGCGTTGCCGCCCGTCTGCGAGGCCGATCCGCCGGTCCAGTCCGTCGTCGTCGCCACCGGCAGGTCATCGTCCAGGCTCGAGGCGATGCCGAAGTCCGTCAGCGCCGGCCAGCCGTAGTCGTTCGTCAAGACGTTCGCCGGCTTGATGTCGCGGTGGAGGATGCCGGCGGCGTGCGCCGTCGCCACGGCACTCGCCAGCCGCACCCCGGTGCGCAGCACGAACTCGACCGAGAGGCGCTCGCGCTTGTAGCGCTCGGCGAGGCTCGGCCCCGAGCAGTACTCCATCACGAGGTAGGGCCGGTCGCCGGCGATGTCGGCGTGGAAGATGGTGACGATGTAGGGATGCGCGGAGAGCTGCGCCATCACGTTCGCCTCGGCGACGAAGTTGCGCTTGGCCTGCTCGTCGAGCTGGTCGGCCACGAGCACCTTCACGGCGACGTCGCGCCTCGGAAGGGCCTGCTGATAGAGGAAGACGTCGGAGAACCCGCCGGATCCGAGCAGGCGCAGGTAGCTGTAGCCCGGAAGGGTCGGCGGCGCGGAGGGTGGTCGGCGCATCAGGCAGGGCTCGTCTCGACGGCGATCGTGATGCCCCCACCGAGGTCGATGACGCTGCCGGCCACGACGGTCGCGGCCTCCCCCGCCCGCAGCTTGCGCGGTTCGGTGCCGGGAAGCGTCAGGATCGTGCCGTTGCGGGAATGCAGGTCGGTCGCGACGAGCGTGTCGCCCTGCAGCTCGACGTGCACGTGGTTGCGCGAGATGTCGTTGTCCGCGCCGCCGATCGCGAGCAGGCGCGGTACGGGGCCTCCCGAGTGCTGGCTGAGGCTCGGCGCCCGGCCGATGAGCACCGCGGTCTCCACCCGTTCGATGCGCCCGTCGGGCAGCCGCAGGCCGTAGCCGGCCGCCTCGGGCGGCTGCTGCTGTGGCGTGGTGCCGCGTTCCGCTCGCGCCCG
The DNA here is from genome assembly GCF_037404875.1 of Rathayibacter sp. YIM 133350. Lineage (NCBI taxonomy): Bacteria > Bacillati > Actinomycetota > Actinomycetes > Micrococcales > Microbacteriaceae > Rathayibacter > Rathayibacter sp. YIM 133350. The sequence continues at coordinate 47,633 of NZ_JBBELO010000019.1, read as the reverse complement.
GCCGATCACGTCGCGCAACTGGTCGCTCAGCACCGTCTGGCCGTCGTGATCGCCGGCCTCATCGATCGAGGCGACGGGCTCGGCCTCGCGATCGATGTCGACGACCGTCACCTCCGGTGCGGGCCCGGGTGTCTCGAGCAGGGCATCCGATCGCGCACCGGATGCCGGACGAGGAACGACGACCGTGCTGTCATCGAGCTCCCGCTGCTCTGGTTCGGCGTTCCCGACCGCGATGTGCACGCCTGCCGCCCATGCCGCGCCGGAGAGGAGGGGCAGGCTCGCTCCGCCGGCCGGACGGCCGGTCGTGACGCGGGCGCTCGTCGCCGCGACGACGCTCTCGGCCCACGTCGAGAACGTGCGACCGCTGAAGGTCTGGGATCGCCCGTCCACATCGGCCACGACGTCGACGGCCCCACGCACGATGACGCGCAGGCCGCCGGGCTCCTCGGCCACGAGCGCGAACGGGGGAATGGAGCTCAATCCGCTCGTTGCGAGCGCTTCGATGACGGCACCGGGAGCAGCGTCGCCGAGCATCAGCCGGTGCAGCCCTGCCACGTCTGCTTCTCCGGGACGCAGCACGATCACCCGGCTCGGCGCCACGATCGCGAGCCACTCCCCCGCGGCATCCGGTTCGTAGTCGATCTGCATCATGTTCCCCTCACGAGCCGCGGCGTGGTGTCCTCATCGGTGCCCTCCGCGAGGCCATCCCTGTCCTGGGTCGTCTCGACGGCGTCGACGCCCTCTGCCGCGACCGCCTCGACGATGACGACGGTCACGTTATCGCGACCCCCGGCGGAGAGCGCGAGTTCGACGAGCGCTTCCGCCGCGTCCGCGTGCTCGGCGAGCGCAGCCGCGATGCGCTCGTCGCCGACGTCTTTCGTCAGTCCATCCGAGCAGATCAGGAAGCCCTGATGCCCCGAGACGGGCAGCAGCCACACGTCGGCGTCGACGTCGACCTCGGCGCCCAACGCCCGCGTGATGATGTTGCGGTCGGGATGCGATGCCGCGTCGGCGACCGAGATCGCGCCGGCGTCGATGAGCTCCTGCACCGCCGAGTGGTCGACGCTCAGCTGCTCCAGCTTTCGACCGTCCCAGGTGTAGACGCGGGAATCGCCGACGTTGAATGCCATCCAGTAGAGCCGGTTCGGGTCTCCGGCATCGACGAGCGCGACGCCGGCGAGCGTGGTTCCGGCGACCCGCGTTCCGACATCCGTCGTCGCACTGAGGGCACGCACCGTGCTGTTGGCGTCATCGATGGCGGCGAGCAGGGCGACCGGTGTGTTCGGCGCGTCGAGCCTCAGGCCCTCGCGCAGCACCGTGATGGCGCTGCGGCTGGCCACCTCGCCGCGCTCATGCCCACCCATTCCGTCGGCCACGACGAACACCGCGCCCTCGGCGAGGAAGCTGTCCTCATTCGCGGAGCGTACGAGTCCCGTGTGCGTCGCGGCCGTCACGGTGATCTCGAGCGGACCGGCCGGTGTCGATGCGATCGAGCGGCGCAGTGCACTCATTCCACGATCGCCCCCTCGGTCGGCGCCCGCCTGCGGCAGCGAGCGCCACCACACTAGCAACTGCGGGGTCGGCGTTCAGTCGGCGGTGAAGTGCGGAACCTCGTCGCTGAGCTTCGTGCCGCGACGACGGGCATCCGCCCCGGCCTTGATGAGGCTCGCCACCGTCGCGAGGGCCATCGAGGCGATGATCACGATGAGCGAGGTCCAGGTTCCGATCTCGGGCGCCCACTCCACGTGGTGGCCGCCGTTGATGAACGGCAGCTCGTTGGTGTGCAACGCGTGCAGCACGAGCTTGACGCCGATGAAGGCGAGGATGAAGGCGATCCCGTACTTGAGGTACTCCAGGCGCTCGAGCAATCCGCCGAGCAGGAAGTAGAGCTGACGCAGGCCCATCAGCGCGAACACGTTGGCGGTGAAGACGATGAACGGGCTCTGGGTGATGCCGAAGATCGCCGGGATGGAATCCAGCGCGAAGATGAGGTCGGTCGTTCCGATGGCGATGAAGACGATGAGGATCGGCGTGAAGATCTTCTTGCCGTCGATGAGCGTGCGCACCTTGATGCCGTCGAAGTCGGGGGCGATCGAGAGCCGCCGGCGCATCATCTTGACCAGCCCGCTCTCCTCGCCGTCGTCGTCGTGGTTGCCGAACGCCTGGTTGATGGCGGTGTAGAGCAGGAAGGCGCCGAAGATGTAGAACACCCAGCTGAAGTTCTCGATGAGCGCGGAGCCGAGAAGGATGAAGATGCCGCGCAGCACGAGGGCGATGATGATGCCCACCATGAGCACCTCCTGCTGGATCTTCCGCGGTACGGCGAAGCGCGCCATGATCACCACGAAGACGAACAGGTTGTCGATCGACAGGCTGTACTCGGTAAGCCATCCGGCCAGGAACTGGCCGCCGTGCTCGGCGTCGCCGAGTACGAACATCAGCCCCGCGAAGGCGAGCGCGAGCGCGACGTAGAACGCCACCCACAGGCTGGATTCGCGGAAGGAGGGAACGTGCGGTCGTTTGACGACCAGCAGCAGGTCTCCCACGAGGATGAGCGTCAGAACGACGAGCGAGGTGATTTCGAACCAGAGCGGGAGGTCGAGCACGCGGTGCGGCCTTTCGAAGTGGGGTCGGGAGGATTCCGAAAGTCTCTCCCGCATCCTCTGGATGCCACCGCGTCCGGAACAGCGGCGATGCTGCTCGTGATGACGTTCACGGCGTGATGGGATACTCCCCTTCGCGCCTTCAGCTTAGCGGATGAGCCAGGCCCGGCCGCATCCCGACCGGGAGGGGCAAGGTCGCCCGAAACGAGAAGAGGCAGGTCTCCGGCGAACCGGAGACCTGCCTCGTGATGTTGTGACCCCAGCGGGATTTGAACCCGCGTTACCGCCGTGAGAGGGCGACGTCCTAGGCCGCTAAACGATGGGGCCTCTCGAACAACAGGTAAAAGTATGTCATAGCCTCAGGGGGCGGCCAAATCGGCCGCGCCCTCCGGGCGTTTCACGCGAGAACGGCCAGCGCCCCGGGCACGACCTCGATGGCGACCGGCAGAGCGCCGACCCGCTCACCATCGGCATAGGCGACGATGTCGGCATCCGAGTCGATCTGCACCGAGCGGGCACGGATGATCTCCACGGCCGGATGACCGACGTGTGTACCGCGGAACACACGCGGAAACACCCGCAGGAACTCGAGTCGGCCGATCTTGCTCACGATGAACACGTCGAGCAGGCCGTCGTCCAGTTCGGCGTCCGGTGCGACCCGCATGCCGCCGCCGAGGGAGGGGTTGTTCGCCACGGATACCAGCATCGCCTCGACCTGCCTGGCGACACCGTCGATGACGAGGGAGTAGCGCACCGCTCGAAGGGTGAGCAGTTCGCGCAGCAGGGCGATGACGTAGCGACTGGCGCCGCGCGGGCGCACCATTCGATTGGCCCGTTCGTTCACCACCGCGTCGAACCCCGCCGAGAGCACGGCGGCGTACCAGGTCGTCAGCGGCCCGTGCCGTACGCGAGCGGCGTCGATGCGTCGCGGCGTGCGCCCGAGCGCGGCCGTCACCTGCCGGGTCGCCGCATCCGCGTCGCCGACGGGCAGGCCGAGCCCACGGGCCATGTCGTTGCCCGTGCCGGTCGCGATGATGCCCAACGGGATCCCGGTGCCGGCGACGAGGTTCGTTCCGAGCGAGACCATGCCGTCGCCGCCCACCACGATGAGGGCGTCGGTGCCTGCATGCACGGCGTGCTCGGTCTCCCGGCGCAGCAACTCGAAGTTGGGCTCGCGAAGCATGGCCACCTCGTGGCCCGAGGCGACGAGAGCCCTCACGACGCGCTGGCCCACGTCGCGGTTCTTGCCGAATGAGGCGTTCGGATTGATGGCCACGGTGACCCGGAGCGTTTCACCAGCAGTCATACGGCGATTATGGACGCCAACGGATGCCGCGATGCATCGACGGGCGGGCGAGTTGCGTGCTGGAGGATGAAGGTGTTGGCTCGAAGCATGCGCCTGATGAAACTGGAACACTCCACCCTCGTGCTCGAGGAAGGCGGCGAACGGCTCATCATCGATCCCGGTTCCTTCACCACGCCGATCACGGAGGCCACCGGCGTCGTCGCCATCGTCATCACGCACGAGCACGGCGATCACTGGACGGCCGACCAGGTGCGCCGCATCCTCGCCGACAGCCCGCAGGCGCGCATCCTCGGTCCGAGCGGAGTGGCGGCCGCCGCAGCGTCCGATTTCCCGGTCGAGACGGTCTCCCCCGGTGACGTGCACAGCATCGGCGCATTCACGCTGCGCTTCTTCGGCGGTCGGCACGCCGTGATCCATTCCTCCATCCCCGTCGTCGACAACGTGGGCGTGCTCGTCAACGACACCCTCTACTACGCCGGCGACTCGTTCCACATCCCCGAGGGCGTCTCGGTCGACGCGCTCGCCGTTCCGGCCGGTGCGCCCTGGATGAAGGTCGGCGACGCGATCGACTACGTGCTCGCCGTCGCCCCGAAGCGCGCCTTCCCGGTGCACGAGATGGTCCTCTCCCGCGCGGGCAAGGACCTCTCCAACACGCGCCTGCAGTGGGCGGTGGAACAGGGCGGCGGCCACTACGACGCCCTCGAACCGGGAGACAGCATCCAGTTGTGAGCAGCGGCGCCGTAGACCACCCCCGAAAGGGGTGGTGCGTGTCGTCTTGCGGGTCCCCCTTACGGGAGCCATGATGTGTGCAGCTACCCTGCTCACCCGGCTCCACTGATCGACCCGACCCACGGGCTGCCCCGTACCCTCCTGCGGCCCGGCTCCACCATGCACCTGCTCCACGGGCTGCCCTCCCGTCGGCCCGGTACCACCTTGCGACCCGAACGCTCCTCAGAAGGTGAACCCGCATGACTTCCTACCTCTTCGACCTCTCCGGCGACTGGATCGCCTTCCGCCACTCCGCGGAAGGCAAGTACCTCTTCTCCCCTGACGGGGACTGGATCGGCTGGTTCCCCTGGGACGACGCCGAAGCCCTGACCCCGGATGGCGACTACCTCGGCACCGTCGTGGGTGACCGGCTGGTGCAGGAGATCGGCCATCTCCGGCGTGGGGTTCCCGCCTACCCGGGCGAGCCGAGCTTTCCCGGCCGTCCGGCCTTTCCCGGCGGCGCGTCCTACCTCGGGTCGCTCGGCGGATATGAGGACGTCTGGCTGGCGCAGCGCCTGAGCGCCTGAGCGCAACCGCCCGGCGGCGCCGTCGCGGATGCCCTAGCATCCCCTCATGGCCGCCCACCCCAACGACGACGCCGAGCGCCATGAGACGCCGACGGAGAAGCTCGATCGCAACTGGTCCGACATCCTGCAGGAGCTGCGTGTCACCCAGACCGGAACGCAGATCATCGGCGGCTTCCTGCTGACGGTCGCCTTCCAGCAGCGTTTCAGCGACCTCGACGCCTACGGACTCACGCTCTACCTCATCCTCGTGGGGCTGGCCGGTCTCAGCACCGCGATCGGGCTGGCGCCGGTGAGCGAGCACCGCACGTATTTCCGCCGACACGTGAAGAGCCGGGTGGTCGACGCCGGCAACCGCTTCCTCATCGCTCAGGTCGTCGTCGTCGGCCTGCTCACCGCGGGTGTGACGAGCCTCATCTTCGACTTCACTCTGGGGCGCACTGCGGGGATCATCGCCGGAATCGTGGCGTTGCTGGTGATCGGGACGCTCTGGGTACTGCTTCCTCGCGCACGCCGCAAGGCCGAAGGCGCTCGCGAGGACGACGAGATCGAAGACGGCCTGACGTCGACCTCCCACTGAGTCGAGGTTCGGCTGGGCGGACTCAGGCCAAGTCGGCGGTGTCCGGTGGGACCACGGGTTCTTCCTCGTCCGACAGCAGGGCGAGCAACGCGTTCTCCGGCGTTCCCTTCAACGGCATGGTGCGCCCCGCAAGGAAGTGATCGATCACCGCCGGATCGACGTAGCTGTTCTTGGCGATCGCCGGCGTGTTGCCGAGGGTGTCGGAGGCGGCGATGAACGCCTCCCGCAGTGCGCGCTTGCGCTCCCGCTCGGTGGTGGCCGGCCCTGACTGCGCGAGCGACATCGCCGCGGCGATGGTGCCGCGCAGCGTGCGGAAGTCCTTGGCGGTGAACTCGCCTCCCGTCGCGCCGCGCACGTAGTCGTTGATCTGTGCGCCGCTCAAGGCGCGGAACCGGCCGGCTTCCTGCCAGGCGAGGAACCGGGAGCGCGGGCTGCGTCGGAGCAGTTCCGCGCTGATCGTGGCGAGGGGCGTGTCCTGCACCTCGGCACGCATGTGCTGTCCGCTCTTCGCGGGGAAGGCGAGCCGGATGACGTCGCCGTCCAGCTTCACGTGGCGCACGAGCAGCGTCGAGAGCCCGAAGCTGCCGTTGGCCTCGAAGTACTGCTCGGCACCGACGCGAACGGCGACGAGGTCGAGCATCCGGAACGATCCCGCGAGCACGCGATCTCGACCGAGCCCCTCGGTCGAGAGATCGCGGGTGACCCGGGCGCGCGCGGCCGGCAGCGCAGCCGCCAGGGCGCGGGCCCGCTCGAACTTCACGCTGTCGCGGGCGGCACGCCACTGCGGATGGTAGATGTACTGTCGCCGCCCGGCGTCGTCGACCCCGACGGCGAGGATGTGCGCATTGGGCCGCTCCGCGATCCACACGTTCGTCCACGCGGGCGGGATGACCAGGGCTTCGGCACGGGCGCGCTCCTCAGCCGGGAGCGCGTTCCCCTCGCCATCCAGGTAGCGGAAACCGCGGCCGGAGCGCACACGCGTGTACCCCCCGGCCGCGTACGGCTGCACTCGACGCAGTCGCGGCACGTCAGTGGCGCCGCAGCGAGCCGATGAGCTCGGCCCTCTTCAGACGGGAATCTCGTGAACCGGGCATCGCCCTCGTCCCTTCTCTTCTCTTCTTCGACGTCTCGGCGGGCAACCGACTCAGAGCGGACGACCGCCGGTGACGGGAAGAACGGCGCCCGCCACGTAGGAGGCCTGCTCGGAGGCGAGGTACACGTAGGCCCCGGCGAGTTCGGCGGGCTGGCCCGCCCGGCCGAGGGGCGTGTCGGAGCCGAACTGCTCGACCTTCTCCTGCTCGTCCCAATCGGTGGCGGGAATCAGCGGTGTCCAGATGGGGCCAGGGGCGACCGAGTTCACTCGGATGCCGCGCGGGGCGAGCTCCTGCCCCATCGACTTGGTCAGCGACACGAGGGCGGCCTTCGTCATGGCGTAGTCGAAAAGCTCCGGCGACGGGTCGAAGGCCTGGATCGAGCTCGTGATGATGATCGATGACCCCGACTCCAGACGCGGTACCGCGGCCCGCATCAGCCAGATGGTCGCCGACAGGTTGGTCGTGAAGACGCGTTCGAACTCGGCGGTCTCGACGTTCTCGATGCCTTCCCGAGCCTTCTGATACGCGGCGTTGCTGACGAGGATGTCGAGCTTGCCGAACTCGGCGACGGTCTGCTCAACGACCTGGGCGCAGAAGCGCTCGTCGCGCAGGTCGCCGGGGATCAGCACGCACGTCCGCCCGGCGTCCTGCACCCATCGAGAAGTCTCTTCCGCATCCTCCTGCTCCTCGGGAAGGTAGACGATGGCGACGTCGGCTCCCTCGCGGGCGTAGGCGATCGCGACGGCCCGGCCGATACCGGAGTCGCCTCCCGTGATCAGGGCGCTTCGGCCCGCCAACCGGCCCGAGCCCTCGTAGCTGTCCTCACCGTGATCGGGCTCGGTCTTCATCTCCCGGGTGATGCCGGGCTGACCCTGCTCCTCCTCGGGGAAGGGGCCGGTGTCGTGCTTGCTGGTGGGGTCGGTCTTGTCGTCGGCGTCTGGCGTCATGCTCTCATTCCACGCCCGAGCCTGCCCGCGAGGAAGGGGCTTGACAGCAATCCGCGGCCGAAACAGCGCCGCCGACGCTCTTCTACTGGGCCTTCCGGCGGGCGGGCGCCTTACTCGCCTCCGACTTCGACGCGGGCTTCTTCGTGCTGCCCGAGGACTTGGCCGCCGGCTTCTTCGCCTTCTTGGGCGAATCGTCGGCTGCGGAGGCGGAACCGCCGTCCTTCTCACCACGCGCGTTCGCGACGCTCTTGCGCAGGGCCTCCATGAGGTCGATGACCTCACCACCCTCCTCGGGCTTCTCGGGCGCCTCGCCGAAGGTGGCCTCGGTGTCGAGGGCGTCGCCCTGCTTCAGCTTCTCGTCGATCAGGGTGCGCAACTCCTGCTGGTACTCGTCGACGAACTGGTCGGGGTCGAAGTCGCTCGCGTACGAGTCGACCAGGCTCGATGAGAGCTCGAGTTCTTTGCTCGAGATGCGCACGTCGGCGTCGAGCGAGGGGAATTCGGCCTCGCGCACCTCGTCGGACCACAGCATGGTCTGCAGCACGAGCACGTCGCCGCGCACGCGCAGTGCGGCCAGCCGCGTCTTCTGGCGCAGCGCGAACCGCACGATCGCGGTTCGGTCGGTGGACTCGAGCGTGCGCCGCAGCAGCACGTACGCCTTCGGGGAGTCACTGTCGGGCTCGAGGTAGTAGCTCTTGTCGAACCACAGCGGGTCGAGCTGGTCGTTCGGGACGAACTCGACCACCTCGATCTCCCGACTGCGCTCCGCCGGGAGCGCTGCGAGGTCGTCGTCGCTGAGGATGACCGTTCGCTCGCCGTCGTCGTAGGCCTTGTCGATGTGCTGGTAGGGAATGACCTTGCCGCAGATGTCGCAGCGGCGCTCGTAGTGGATGCGACCACCGTCTTTGTCGTGCACCTGATGCAGCGAGACGTCGTGGCTCTCGGTCGCGCTGTAGAGCTTGACCGGCACGTTGACCAGGCCGAAGGTGAGCGCGCCTTTCCAGATGGACCTCATCCGTCAAGTGAACACCCCCGGGGCCCGGTGCGCCTAGCCCAACCCGCACCGTTGCCCGATGCCCTAAGTTGACGATATGGCGGCAACGGATGCGCAGCTCGTCTCGGTCGACGGACACCGGCTCAAGGTCTCCAACCTCAGCAAGGTGCTCTACCCTGAGACGGGGATGACCAAGGCCGACGTGCTCGGCTACTACACGCAGGTGGCGCCGGTTCTCCTCCCCCATGCGATGTTCCGCCCCGCGACCCGCAAACGCTGGGTGCACGGCGTCGGAACGCCGGAGAAGCCCGGCCAGGTGTTCTTCCAGAAGGACCTCGGTGGCGGCACTCCCGACTGGGTTCCCCGTGCCGAGATCCAGCACTCGGATGGACCCAAGACCTATCCCCTGGTCAACAACGCGGCGGTACTGGCGTGGCTCGCGCAGGTCGCCGCCCTCGAGATCCACGTTCCGCAGTGGCGCTTCACCCACGACGGACGCCGCCGCAACCCCGATCGCCTCGTGCTCGACCTCGACCCCGGCGAGGGAGTCGGCCTGCAGGAATGCGCGGAGGTCGCGCGCCTGGCCCGCCGCATCCTGCAGGGCATGGGGCTGGACCCGCTGCCGGTCACGAGCGGGTCCAAGGGCATCCACCTCTACGCCCAGCTCGACGAGCGCCAGAGCTCCGACGAGGTCTCGGCCGTCGCTCACGAACTCGCGCGGGCGTTGGAGGCCGACCATCCCGACCTCGTCGTCAGCGACATGAAGAAGACACTGCGCACCGGAAAGGTGCTCGTGGACTGGAGCCAGAACAACGGCAGCAAGACCACCATCGCCCCCTATTCGCTGCGCGGCCGGTTCCGCCCCACGGTCGCCGCGCCGCGCACCTGGCGCGAACTGGCCTCGCCCTCGTTGCGGCAACTGGAATACCACGAGGTGCTCGAGCGCGTGCGGGAACAGGGTGACGCCCTCGCTGCGATCGACACCGGCGTCGGCCCGACGCCCGAGCCCTCGCCACCCGCCCGACCCGAGGGCGTTCGGGCCGCCGCGCCGGAGGACCGGCTGGCCACGTACCGATCGATGCGCGACCCCGAGAAGACACCGGAACCCGTTCCCGCCGCGAAGGTGGTCTCGGAGGGAGCGCAGCAGGGGCACAGTTTCGTCATCCAGGAGCATCACGCCCGGCGCCTGCACTACGACTTCCGGCTCGAGCACGACGGCGTGCTCGTGAGCTGGGCGCTGCCCAAAGGAGTGCCGACCGATCCGGGACGCAACCACCTCGCCGTGCATACCGAAGACCATCCGCTCGAGTACGGCTCCTTCGAGGGCAGCATTCCCTCCGGGGAATACGGCGCGGGCACCGTACGCATCTGGGATGCAGGAACGTACGAACTCGAGAAGTGGCGCGACGACGAGGTCATCGTCACCCTGCACGGTGAACCGGGAGGAGGTCTCGGCGAGGCGCGCCGGGTGGCCCTCATCCGCACGAAGCTCGAGGCCGACGGCAAGCAGAACTGGCTCATCCACCGCATGAAGGACGAGACGCCCGGAACGTGGAGCCGCGACAGCCGCCACCCGATCAGCGAGTCCGCGTCGGCGCCGGAGGCGATCCGGGACGCACCCGTACGGGAGCACTCGCCCATGCTCGCGCGGGCCGGCTCCCCGGCCGATGTCGGCTCTGCGCAGGAGTGGGCGGTGGAGATGAAGTGGGACGGCATCCGTGCGCTGGCCTCCGTCGAGCACGGCTCGGTGCGCCTGCACACCCGCAACGGCATCGACGTGACCGAGCGCTATCCGGAGCTCGCCGACCTGCCTGATCTCATCTCCGCACGCAGCGGTGTCTTCGACGGTGAGATCGTGGCCCTCGACGCCTCGGGCCGGCCGAGCTTCGGTCTGCTGCAGGAGCGGATGGGGCTCACTAAACCGGGCGAGATCCGTGCGACGGCCGCACGGGTGCCCGTGCGCCTGCTGCTGTTCGACGTGCTCGAGCTCGACGGAGCCGACCTCATCCGGGAGCCCTACTCCCGTCGCAGAGCGGTGCTCTCCTCGGTCGTCGAGGAGCGCACAGGATCGCCGATCGGCGTTCCCGACGCCTTCGAGGGCGACCTCGAGGCGGCCATCCGCACGAGCCGGCAGCTGGGACTGGAGGGCGTGCTCGCGAAGGAGCTGGACTCCCCCTACACCGAGGGCCGACGTTCGGGTGCCTGGATCAAGATCAAGCACGTCTCCACGCAGGAGGTCGTGATCGGAGGGTGGCGGCCCGGCAAGGGCCGCCGTGAGGGAACCATCGGCTCGCTCCTGGTCGGCATTCCCGACGGCGATGGGCTCGAGTTCGTCGGACGCGTCGGCACCGGTTTCCGCGAGGCCGACCTCGCCATGCTCCACCGCACCCTCACCGGCCTGGGCAGCGGGCAGAGCCCGTTCCACGAGGTCCCGCGCGCGGAGGCGGCCGACGCACGCTGGGTGAAGCCCGACATCGTCGGCGAGGTCGAGTTCAGTGAGTGGACCCGCGGCGGAAGCATGCGGCATCCCACGTGGAGGGGCCTGCGCCCCGACAAGGCACCCGCGGATGTGGTGCGCGAGCCACCGGCACAGGCGTGATTAACACACGCCCCTAGGGCGGTCAACCCCTTGTCGCCCCGACACGGTCTTCCTAGTTTTGAGGATGTCCGCGGTGGCATGCAGTCCACCGGCTACTCGACGGAGGACGTCTGCGGGGATCGACATGATGGCGCAATCGGAATCCGAGGAATACGACGAGGCCGTTCGCTACTCACGCGAGCAGAACACTCGGGATCTCGACGCGGAGCATGTCCGAACCCCTCCGGCGAGTACAGCGGCGCACAATGATCAGGGCGCCTCCATCACCGATGATGACGGCAGCGGCCGGATGAGACAGAAGCAGAACCAGAACCACTAGTGCATCGCCACCGCGAAGCACACCACGCGGAAGGACCGTCAGTGACGACGGCTGAACGGATCGATCGGGAGGCAACGCCGCCTGCCCGAAAGGGGAACGAGAGCACCATGGCCACACCGATGGTCAGCACCATCCTGCTGGAACTCCGCGAGCACTACGCCGGGCATTCCGCCGGCACGGTGCTCGAGGCGCTTCGCGCCCGCTTCCGCAGCGCGGGCATCGAGGCCTCGGCCGCCGAGATGGAGCGCGTCGCGCTCGACATCGCGCGCATCCGGCCCTGACCGCCCGCCACGACTCGCAGTGTCTCCGGCGGCCTCACGTCGCGACGGATCAGGAGAGCCGGCGCACGGCGTCGTCGGCGTCGACGGCCGCCGCCTCGAGACGCTGGGTACGCCGTACGGCGCGATCGTGGTCGCGGTCGAGGGTGCGGACCTCGTGCTCAGCGCTGGAGAGTTCCCGGTCGACCCGGCGAAGTTGTTCCTCGAGGTCGCGCTGACGTTCCCGTAATGCGGCTTCGGCCCGATGCGCGTCATCGAGCTGATGCTGGAGCCGGTCGGATTCCTCGCGGGCGCCCTCGAACTGCCGGCGCGCCTCGTCGGCCTCCTTTTGCGCCTGCCGGCGTTCCTCGGCCCGTGCACGTTCCGCACGCTCGGTCCGCTCACGCAGCTCCTGTTCCCGCTCCTGTGCGCGGCGGGCGCGTTCGCCGGCCGCGCCCGTGCCTGCGTCGGATGTGGGAGAAGACGACTCCCGCCCACCCGGCTTCCGGGAATCGGACTTTCGGGCAGCCGGCTTCCGGGCGTGCGCTTCACCACCGTCGACCGCCGTTCGCGGAGTGGCCGTTCCCACGCCTCCCGCCGTCGCATCGCGCAGGTCGACGGGATCGAAGCCGACGCTCTCCAAGCCGCGCACGAGTCGACCCGTGAGCACCGCCTGCGCAGCCCAGGCATCGGCGACCGCCGCGTTGAGGGTGTTCCCGACGGCATCGCGCACGGCTGGGCCGAGCTTCTGGCCAGCGTCGCCGGCGAGGGCCGCCGCCTGGTCCACCAGCTGCGCGACCGCTCGCCGTCGCTCCCGGGAGAGGGATGCGAGTTCGCCGGCGTCCAGGGCATCCTGGGCCGCCCGCAGGCGCGCGCCGAGGTCGAGCAGGTCCTCCACGTCGCTGCGACTCTCGCGCACCAGCTGGTTCACCACCCAGGCGTCGGCGGCCGGTTTGCGCAGGCCGCCGATGCTCTCCGAGAGCGCCCTGTCGGAGGCGCGCAGCTCACGAGCCCGGTCGTTGCGGGCCCGTGTGAACTCCGCGAGCGGTAGGCCGTAGAGTTCCTCCGCTGCCTGCGTCAACGCATCCGTGCCCATGGCATCATCCTGCCCCTTCGGCGCCCCGCGTCGCCGATGCTGGACGTCGCGCCCCGCCCGGGACTACCTTCGGGTCATGTCCGGTCGCGACAGGAGTCGGATCGCCGAGACCGCTGCCCGGCCGGCTCGCGCCGTCTTCGAGACCTACAGCTCCGAGCATTCCGTGTATGGAGTCGTTCTCGTGAGCGCCCTCATCGCCGTGGGGTGGCACTTCGACACCGACCTCGAAGTGCTCTGGTTCATCCTGGGCACGGTCGGCGTGTTCTGGCTGACGCACATCTATGCCGCCGTGGTGGCGAGCAGGCATACCGAGGAAGGGCGCGCCCGCCCGGTTCGTGAGGCGGTGCTGGATGCCGCGCGCCACTCCTCGGGCATCGTGGTGGCCATGCTGCTGCCGGCCTTCTTCCTCGGGTTGGCCTCCGTCGGGGTGCTCGACGAATACGTGGCGTACTACATCGCGCTCTGGCTGGGCGTGCTCATGCTCGCGATCATCGGTTACGGGAACTCGGCCCGCAATCGCAGTCCGCTGTACCTGCGCATCCTGAGCGCGATCATCACCGCCGGCCTCGGCCTCGCGGTGATCTGGCTGGGCACGCTCGTGCACTGAGCTTCGCAGCCCGACAGCGACGGCGGCCGCATCGCGGAGCGTTCCCGATTCCCCCGCAGGCGGTCGGGGTGTCAACCCCCGTGCGACGGCCACGCGCAGCGCGCACGATGGAGGCGACCGTCGTGAACGCGTGAAGGGATCCGAGATGTCGAACACCGATCCGCAGGGCAAACCCTCCCAGGCCGAGGGCGACGACGCCCGTGACGGCGAGCAGCAGGTGCAGCCGGCCGAGGGAAAGCCCTCGCAGGCCGAAGGAGAAGACCCCGACCCCCAGGGCAGCTGAACCTGCCGACGGCGCTCGCGGCCACCGCGATGTCGAACGTTGCTAACTGGGCTGGTGCTCGGGCGAACCCTCGCCGTACGCGGAGGCGGATCCCAGAACCGCGCGCGCTGAGCGCAGCTTCGCCTCCGCCTCGCGGGCAAGGAGGTCGTCTACGCGCAGGAACTGGTTGCGCGCCCCTCGCAGCCACCTCAACGCTTCGGCGGAATCGCCCCTGCGCAGGTGCGCGCTGCCGACGATGTCGGCCGCCATCGCACCCAGCGATGCATCGCCGATGCGTCGAGCGAGCCGATGGCTCAATTCACCGAGGACGATGGCGCCGGCGCTGTCCTGGTTGCGGCCGGCATCCGTCGCGGCGACGCCGATGAGGGTCGTCACCCGGACGATGAGCGAAGCCGGATCGGTGCGGAGCGGGGCGACCAGCACGTCGAGGCCCTCGCCCGCCCTCTCGCCGAGGGTGTCGATGATCAGCCGCCACCTGCGGCGCGCGGGCATGAGCACGACTCCGTAGGGCGGCGGCACATCGAACCGCAGGAATGCCGTGCCGGCAGGCAGCCGCTGCAGGCTCCAGGGCAACCCACCGAGCACGCTGGCGTGATCCAGCAGCCTGCCCACGGCGTCGAGGCCAGTGGCCGCGCCCATGCGGCACCTCATCTCTCCTCTGGTGGCCCAGAACGCAGCTAGGAGCGCCGGCCCTCCGGCGCGGTTCTGCACGCTACTCCGCGCGCTGATGCAGGGGAACGCCCGCGTTGGGGTGCCGCGGTCCTCGTGCCGTCAGTCCGAACCCACCGGCGTCTCGTCGGCGGATGCGAGCGAGGCAGCCAGGTCTGAGAACACCATCGCGGTCACGCTCTCGGGCGGGGCGGACAGCACCGTCAGGAGGTAGCCCGGCATGCTGCGCACGGCGAAGTTCTGCACGTCGATCTCGATCGTGCCGACGTTCTCGACCAGCATGTGGATGTGGGCGTCTTCCGGTCCCGACACGTCGTAGCGCTCCCACATGCGCACGAAGTCGGGATCGATCGAGAGCTCGTCGATGATCTGCTTCAATCGGGGCGAGAAGGGGTCCGCATCGCGACGCAGCCCGGCCAGTGTCGACAGCGTCATCGGCTCCCACTCGACCAGCGTGCTCTTCATCCGATCGTTGAACAGGTCGAGGGCGACATTCGAGCCGGCGGAGAGGCCGCCGTGCCCGAAGACCGTCGCCAGCGGATTCGCGGCGATGATGTCGCGGTTGCTGTCGGAGACGTAGGCCGGAGTGTGGGTCCACTGGCTCAGTACGCGCGCGATGCGGTCCGCCGACTCCGCGGCGGGGAGCACGGTGCGCGGCAGGTCCCCGCTGGCGAGGCGGAACAGGTAGCGACGTGAGTCGGCATCCAGTCCCAGCGCCTGCGCGAGAGCGTTCAGCACCTGGTCGGAGGGCCGGGCGCTGCGGCCCTGCTCGAGCCGCAGGTAGTACTCGGGACTGATGGCCGCGAGCCTGGCGACCTCGTCGCGGCGCAGGCCGGGCACGCGTCGGCCCGATCCCCGGTCGAGGCCGAACTCCTCTGGCTGACGCACGTTGCGCCGTGCGCGCAGGAACTCACCCAGTGCGACCGCCTCAGCCGACATTCGCCCATCCTCTCGTTCGGATAGGTCAACCGTACTTTGTGGAGGGGCCACTCCACATCGACGAAAGCTCAGCTCGGCGTCGCGGTCGCTCAACTCGCCGGCGGCGCGGCCGCTGGGCCCCGTCGACGCCGTGCGGTCGTGTAGATCCGCTCGGCGACCCACAAGAGCACGCCGATGGCCAGCAGCGCGATCGCGATCACGTATTGGCCACTCGGGCGTCCCGAGGTCCACGGGAGCACGAGGTAGACGCAGGTGATGGCGCCGATGACCGGCAGGGCGACCGGCGTTCGGAAGTGGATGTGCTCGACCGGCTGTCGGCGCAGAACCAGCACCGCGACGTTGACGACCGCGAACACGGTGAGCAGCAGCAGTGACGTGGTGCCGCCGAGCAGGGCGACGATCGGACCCTTCTCGTCCAGGGAGACGTAGACGATCAGGCCCGCCGCCAGCGCGCTGGTGAACAGGATCGCCGCCCAGGGCGTGCGACGCCTGGGCGCGACCTTCGCGAACAACGGAGGAAGCACATGCTGCCTGCTCATGCCGTAGAGAAGACGGCTGGCCATCATCATGTTGATCAGCGCGGTGTTCGCGACGGCGAACATCGAGATGAACGGCAGCAGGGCGTTGATGGGGAAGCCGGGAGCGGCCGCCTCGACCGCCGTCACGAGCGGCGTCTCACTGCCGACGAGCTCGCCGATGGGAACGAGGGCGACCACGGTGATCGACACGAGCACGTAGATGACGGCCGCGATGCCGAGTCCGCTCAGCATCATCTTCGGGAAGATGCGGCTCGGATCCTTCGTCTCCTCGGCCATGTTCACCGAGTCCTCGAAGCCGACCATCGCGAAGAAGGCCAACGACGTGGCCGTGCTGATCGCCAGCAGCACCCCCTTGTCCTCCGGCGTCTCGAACGCCACCACCCGCGACCAGTCCGCATTTCCGCCGAAGATCGCCCACATGCCGATGAGGATGACGAGCAGCAGGCCCGAGAGCTCGACGAGCGTCAGCAGCACGTTGAGCCAGACGCTCTCGCTCACCCCTCGCAGGTTCACCAGCATGATCACCACGATGAACGCGAGAGCAATGAGCATCGTCGTGAGCACCGCATCCGGAATGGCGAAGGCGACGGTGAGGTTCACGGCGAACGCGCGCGCCGCGGTCGACGCCGACGTGATGCCCGAGGTCATCACGATGAAGCACACGATGAAGGTGAAGAAGTGGATGCCGAACGCCTTGTGCGTGTACAGCGCCGCTCCCGCGGCCTGCGGGTACTTCGTGACCAGCTCGAGGTAGGAGAAGGCGGTCACCGTCGCCACCGCGAAGGCGAGGAGGAAGGGCAGCCACGCCGCGCCGCCGACCTCGGCTGCGACCTGGCCCGTGAGCGCGTAGATGCCGGTTCCGAGGATGTCGCCGACGATGAAGAGCAGCAGCAGTCCGGGCCCGAGCACCCGTTTGAGCTCCGGCTGTTCCGGTTCGGCGGTCTTGACGACTTGCGTCCAGGACGGATCACTCATCTGATGCCCCCTTGCTCGAGGCCAGCCGATCACATCCGGCGCTCGGCCTCAACCCTCAGGCGCGAAATCGTCGGCGGCTGACCACTCCGCCAACCGCGCGAAACCCTCGTCGATCGTGACGCTCGGGGTCCACTGAAGGTCCGTCCGCACGCTGCGCTGGTCGAACCAGTGCGCCGTCGAGAGCTGCTCCGCGAGAAACCGGGTCATCGGCGGCTCGTCGCGCCCCGGGCGGATGCGCCAGACGGCCTCGACGACACCTCCGGCGGTGCGCGCGAGAGCCGCGGGCACGCGCCAGGAGGGAGCCGGGACGCCGGAGGCGATGCAGATGCCCGCCAGCAGTTCCGCCACCGGCCGCGGCTCGCCGTTCGTCACCACGTAGGAGCGGCCGTGCACCGATTCCGCCCGCGAGAGTGCCGCGACGATCGCGGAGACCGCGTTGTCGATGTAGGTCGAGTCGATGAGCGCTGCGCCGCTGCCGAGCAGGGGCAGTCGCCGCTTCGCGGCACGTTGCACGATGCGGCCCACCAACTGCGGATCCCCCGGTCCCCAGACCAGGTGTGGGCGAACGACGACGACCGCGAACCCGTTTGTGTCGGCGTCGAGGGCGAGCAACTCGGCAGCTGCCTTGGTGCGGGCGTAGTCGCCGCGCGCGTGAGCCGGATCGGCGCGCGCCGTGCCCTCCCCCATGATCGACGCACCGAGGTGGGCGACGGAGGGGGACGAGACCTGCACGAAGCGCCGCACTCCGGCGGCCTGCGCTTCGGCCAGCAGCAGGCGGGTACCGCCCACGTTGACCCGGTCGAAATCGGCGACCGCTCCCGCCAACGAGACCTTGGCGGCGAGGTGCACGACGGCTTCCGTGCCCGCGAGCGCCCTCCGCACGTGCGCGGCATCCGTCACGTCGCCCAGGGCATCCGTCGCGCCGGCGACCCTCGAGGGCCGACGCTGGAGCGTGGTGACCGCGTGCCCAGCCGCAAGGAGCTGCGACGCCACCGCCGCGCCGAGAAAGCCGCTGGCTCCCGTGACGAGCACCTTCACGGCCGACGCACCCGTTTCCCGCGCAGCACGGAATCGGCCCACGCCGCGAGTGCGGTGCGATCGATCTTGGAGTTGTGGCGGATGTCGGTGGGCAGCACGCCGACCGTGAGCACCGCCGCGAGCGGTCGCGACGACGCAGCTCGCACCGCTGCGGCGAGCGACGCGTCCGCAAGGCCCGCACCGGCCCTGCGGTCGAGTTCGACCACCGCGACGAGGGCCTGGGTACCGCGCGGGCCGACGCCGACCACGGCGGCGCGACGCACACCGTCGACGCCCTCGATGCGCTGCTCGATTCCGACCGGGGTCACGACCCCGTCGGCCGTGACCATCACGTGCTGCAGTCGTCCCTCGATCCAGAGACGCCCCTCGGCGTCGAGGTGACCCACGTCCCCGGTGCTGTGTCGGCGCACTGCGCCGTCACTGTGCGCCCTGGCGATGCGGTCGACCGCCCAGAGCCGGTCGTAGCCCTCACGCAGGTGGGGCGCGGCCACGACGATCTCACCGGTGACGCCCGGCTCGGCCGTGAGCCGAGGGGTCGGGCGGCCCTCGGAGTCGAGCGGGCTGATGCGCACGACGACGCCGGCTACCGGCGCGCCGACGCAGACGCCTCCGGCATCCGCTTCACCATCAGTCGGGCGGGCCTCCCCGGCACCGCTCGCGGCGTGGATGCCGTCGAGCGTGATGTCGGTCATGAGCAGGCCCTCGGTCATGCCGTACGGGGTGTGGGCGGTTGCGGCCGGCATGAGCGCGACGATGCGCTCGAGCAGTCGCGCCGACACGGGAGCCCCCGCCGAGAGCACTGTGCGGATGCGGGCGAGCGCGTCGCGCTGGGCATCGTCGAGCCGATCGGCGGTCGCGACGACGTTCGCGAGCGCGGCCGGCGAGAGGAACAGCACCGTCGCGTCGGCGGCGCGGGCCGCGTCGGCGACGGCCGTCGCGGTCAGGGTGCGCGGCGCGGTGACGTCGCCGACGGGAATCACGGAGCGCGCGCCCAGCGCCGGCCCGAGCAAGGCGAACGGCGCGAAACCGGCGACGAGGCCCGTGCCCTCCCCCAGCTCGAAGTGGGTCGCGAGCGCATCGCGCAGGGCACCGAGCTGGGCCTGCGTATAGCGCACGCCCTTCGCCGGTCCCGTCGAGCCCGAGGTGAAGAGCACTGCCGCCAGGTCGGCGCCCGACGGCGTGGGAAGCGGCGCGCGATCCGTGCCGGTGGCCATACGCGCGCGTCCCAATCGGAGCAGGTCGCCCAGGGAGTGCTCCACCGAGAGGGAGCGGGCGAAGGCCGGGGACAGGGTGGCGACCGAGATGCGGCGGCCGGGCCATCCGAGCGCTCGGGCCGCGAGGAGTCCCGGCAGCGCTCCGACGATCACCGTGGGATGGGCGCCGCGGATGGCCCGACCGAGTCCGCGCAGCCCAAGACCGGCGTCGGCCACGACCACGACGGCTCCGATGCGCACCGCCGCGTACAGCACGGCCGTGAGGTCGGCCGATGGCGGCACGAGCAGGCTGATCCGGTCGCCAAAGCGCACTCCGGCTGCCACCAGTCCGTGCGCCAGTTGCTCGACCCGTCGTGCGAGGAGCGACCAGGTGACCACGCGCTCCGAGCCATCTGGGCCCGCTCCCATGTCGATGAGCGCGGGGGCGTCGAGACCCGCGTTGCGCTGGATGGGGGCCCACAACGGTTCGCTCGGCTCCCTCTCATCCTCACTCGCCGCCTCGGATGCGGAATCGGCGCGGGGCGGCCGAACCGTCTCGTCGAGCCAGTCGAGCACGACGGATGCGTAGTCGACCTCTTCGGCGATGAGGTGCCCGGCGCCCTCGAAGCGGTGAACGTCGGCGTGAGGAAGCCGGTCGATGAGATCGCGCAGGTACACCTCACCGAAGACGGGGTCACGGGGGCCCCACAGCACGAGGGCCGGAACATCGAGTGCGGCGACTCCCGCCGCGATGCGATCGAGTTCGGGAAAGCTGGGGTGGGACGGGTCGGCCGGAATGTCGGCGACGAAGTCGCGGATGCCGCGCCGGCGCCTGGACGACGTGTACGGCGAATGGAATGCGTCGCGCACGCCCCGTTCGAGCGCCGGCCGCGCGAGCGAGAGCGTCGTCTCGAGGAAGGACGGCGTCGCCGCCGTTCCGACGTCGAGCACGCCCGGCGCGAGGGCGAGGCGGAGCGGAGCCGGGATCGGCCGACCTTCCGGCTGGTGCACCGCCGTGTTCAGCAGCACGACTCCGGCCAGCAGGTCGGGGTGATCCACCGCCCACCCGAGGCTCACCGGTCCACCCCAGTCATGCCCGACCGTGATGAGCTTCCCCTCGAGCCCGAGCGCCTCGGTGAGGGCGCCGAGGTCGGCCACACGGTCGGCGAGACGGCGTACGCGCCCGGTGCGCTCGGAGTAGCCCATCTCGAGCTGGTCCACGGCGATCACCCGCCAGCCGGAGTCGGAGCCGTCGGCGAGTGCGGCATCGGTCGCCTGCGTCACCAGCTGACGCCACAGGTAGGACCAGGTGGGATTCCCGTGGACGCACAGCAGGGTGCCGACCGGTGTGACGCCCGCGGCCTCGAGCGCGGGGCCGTTGTCGAGCAGGTGCCATTCCGCACCCGCCGCGCTGACGATCCGCGAGTACCCCGCGTCGAGTCCGGGCAGGCCGGAACTCGGCAGGGATGCAGCGATGACCACCCGCTACCAGGCGATCTCGAGCATCGACGTGTTCAACCCGGAGCCCACGCCCATCAGGAGCACCCGATCCCCACGCCGAAGCGAGGCCGCCTCCTGCGCGAGCGTGATCGGAATCGAGGCCGGCCCGATGTTTCCGAGGGTCGGGTAGGTGAGGGGGATGCGCGAGCGGTCGAGTTTCGCGGCCTTCACGATCGCGTCGGTGTGCACGTCGGAGACCTGGTGCATGATGTAGCGGTCCATTTGCGTCCAGTTCCAGCTCTTGCGGGCCTCGCGCCATGCAGCCGTCACGAGGTCCATGCCGCCCTTCAACAGGGCCTTCGCATCGGTGAACATGCCGTCGACGCTGCCGACGCAGAGCGCGTTGAACTGGGTTGCGGCGCGGGTGACGCCGCCGAGCATCCGGTGGCCTTCCGGATGCCGATCGCTGCGGCCGATCACGGCGGCCGCGGCGCCCGACCCGAGGGTGAGGCTGGCGAACTCGCTCATGAACTCCGCGCGTCCAATGCCCTCGCGCTGCAGGCGCTCGATGGTGTTCAGTTGCACCTGGTCGGCATCCTCGCCGTCGACGACGACGGCGTAGTCGATCTGCCCGGAGTCGACCATTCCGGCGGCGAGGTTCATCCCGTTGACGAAACCGAGGCAGGCGTTGGTGACGTCGAAGTTGATGGCCGACGACGGAAGCCCGAGCCCGTGGTGGATGCGCACCGCGACCGACGGTTCGAGATGCGGGCGGGTGATCGACGTGTTGATGAGCAGGCCCACCTGATCGGGGCGTACTCCTGCCTCCGCGAGCGCGCGACGCCCGGCGTCGACGGCGGCGGAGTCGAAGGTCACGCCCTCTTCCCAATTGCGGCGCTCACGAACCCCGGCGACGCGCTCGAGCAGACGCGTCGGCAACTTCAGCCGCTGGAGCACGGGAAGAAGATGACGCTCGATGTCGTCCGACGTGGTGATGCGGTTCGCGAGCGTGGTTGCAACCGAGAGCAACGAGGCATTGTTGTGCCGCGTGGTCGCGTTCCCGGAGATTTGGGCCATCTTCCAACAGTAGTTCCTCCAGAAAGTGCCGTCGCACGCGTTGACAGCGGCCGGATCCGGTTCTATGGGTCGGCTCCATCCACTGCTCCGGCGACGGTTCGAGCGACACCGAATGCGCGGCTACTGAGTGCTCAGATCAGACCACGGCACGTCGAAGTACTCCACGGTCGTCTGCCTCTCGATCAGATAGCGATCATCTTCCGGGTAGAACACCGCCTCCTCGATGCGCTCCCCCGCGAACGCGGCGATGTCGGCCTGCGAACTCCATAGAGACAGGGTTCGAACCTCGGTGCGGTCCTCGTCCACGTCGCGATAGAGCAGCACCGCACCGAGATTGCCGGGGGTCGCCCGGTATTCCTTCAGTCCGGTGCGCTCCAGGTACTCCCGATAGGGCTCGCGGTCCGCTCGGCGGATCCAGCCCGTCCAACTCCTGAGAACAGTCACTTCCCGAGACATGTGCCTCACCTCTCCCCCGCCCTCGGAACCCACCATGGATGACGGGGCGGTGAGGAAAGTCAAGCCGTGCCGCTGCCTGTTCGTCGCCGATGGCCTCCGGTTTGGCGGCATCTGATGCCGATGTGTCCGATCGGCGTCTCTCGGGACCGATTCCCGACGATCAGCCGGCCGCGGGCTCGGAGGCCGGCATCCCGTTCGCCGTCGCCGGGATGCGTCTCTCGAGAACGGATGCGAGCACGCAGATGCCGGCGCATCCGGCCACCATGAGCGCGATGTACCAGGCCCCCAGGTCGTGCTCGAGGAGCAGGCCGGCCGCGACGGGACCCGTGATCGTGCCAGCCTGGAAGGCGGCCGAGTTGATGGCGTTGTAGCGTCCACGGGTGCTGTCTGAGGCGAGGTCGTTGTAGACCGCCGGCACGGTCGGCTGCAGCAGCGTCTCGCCGAAGGCGAAGACACCCATGTATCCGAGCACGCCGATGGCGGCCGCGAGAGTACCGGGAAGCAGCCCGCTCGCGCCGAGCACCACCCACGAGGTCGCCCAGACCGCGGCCATGACCACCATCACGCGCGTGCGGCGACGGCCGCTGATGTGCTTCAGCACGGTGAACTGCAGCAGCACGATCACGGCGGTGTTGACCGCGAACGAGAATCCCACCACCTGCGTGGAGACGTGCGAGACCTGCCGCGCGTAGGCCGGGAATCCGGCCTCCATCTGTCCGTAGCCGATGAACACCGAGATGAACGTGAGCAGCGTGAGCCACCGCACCGCCGGTTGCCGGAGGATCTCGCGATACCCGCCGACGGGCTGGTCCTCGTCGGGCGCCGTCTGCGTGCGAACGTGCCGGAGTGGTCCCAGCAGCAGCGCGGCGGGAACAAGGCTGCTCGCCGCATTGAGCAGGAAGATGACCGTGAACGTCTCGGGTCGCGAGACGTCGACGTAGAAGCCGCCGATGATGCCGCCGACGCCGATGCCGAGGTTCAGCAGGGCGAAGTTCACCCCGAAGTACTGCTGCCGCAGGTTGCCGCTCACGATCGAGGCGATGAGCGCGTTGAGCCCCGGCCACGAGACGCCGAAGTTCACGCCGATCAGCACGAGGGCGAGCGCCGCCATGCCCGGCTCCGTCGCGAACGCGAGCAGGGAGCATCCGAGCATCATCGATGCGAGGCCAGCGAGCAGGATCGATCGGGCACCGTAGCGGTCGATGAGCGTGCCACCCGGCCCGGTGACGAGAAGGCCGGTGACCGCGATGATGCTCATGAGTGCACCCGAGAGCCCGAGATCGAAGCCGCGCACCTCGTGCAGGTAGATGATCGTGAACGGGAGCGTCAGGCCGCGCCCGAGCGTCTGAAGGGCGACGGTGGACAGCAACCAGCGTCCCTCGGTCGGCAGAGCGCCCCAGAACTCCCTCATCCCGCTCACGCCGAGATTCTCCCCGTGACCACCGACACCGCGCGAACGGGTTCAGCGGCCGATCGGACGAGAGCCGCCGGCATCCGCGTCAGCGTGCTCGCTCGAGCGAGCGCTTCACCGGTCGGCGTCGGAAGGCGAAGATCATGCCCGCGCCCACCAGGAGCGCTGCCGAGGCGACCCACCCCACAGCCGCCTGATCGCCGCCGGTTGCTGCGAGAGGACCGTTGCCGCCGCCGCCCGCCGCCGTGGGCTGCACCACGATCCATTCGAAGGGGTCGGTATCGCAGATGGTCGGCAGACTGACGATGCACGCGGTGGTTGTCACCTCGTAGGTTCCGGGCGTCGTCAGGATGCCGCGGATGATGCCGGTCGCGGGGTCGATGACAAGGGCAGGCGGCAGACCTGTGGCGGTGAAGATCACCGGCTCGCCGTCGGAGGCCACCGCATCCACCGTGACGGAGGCCGGCGTTCCCACGGGTGTGACCTGCGTAGGCGGCTCGATCACCTCGACCGTCGGCAGGGTCGGTCGGTCGTAGCACGGAGCGGCAGGGTCGGTGGCTTGGAATCCGATCGCCGGCAGCACCGTCAGCGTCTGGACGGTCTCGCCGGAGGTGATGACCGTTCCATTGGGGAAGGCGGGATCGAAGCCCGGCTCGACCGGCTCCACGGTGGCGGTGTACGTACCGGGGCCCGTGTAAGCGGAAGCGAGGTAGACCCGGTATCCCTGCCCGGGGAACTCATAACCATTCGGGTCACGTGCGGGGGTATTGTTCGCGAACAACAGCGATCCGTTGGCGGTGCACGTGGGCGGGCTGACCATCGTCGAAAGGTCGGGGGCTGCGATCGGCGTCGGTGGCGGGGCCACGTAGCACGGTGCATTCGGATCGGTCGACTGCGGACCGGTCGCGGGCAGTACCGTCAGAATCTGGACGGTTTCACCGAGGATGGTCGTGCCGCTCGGGAACGCGGGATCGAAGCCGGGCTCTACCGGGTCGATCCTGGCGGTATAGGTGTTCACGCCGGAGTACGGCGGATCGAGGAAGACCCGGAAGCCCTGGCCGGGGAACTCGTACCCGTTCGGCTCTGCAGTGGGAGGGTTGTTGGTGAACGTCAGCGCGCCGGGCACACCGCAGCCGGGTGCACTGATGTACGACGACAGGTCGGGCGCGAAGATCTCTTCCGGCGCATCGAGGATGTCCACCGGCTGCCGCGTGGTGGCCGTGGGACCGCCGTTGCGCGAGACCATCTGTCCCGTGTAAACGACAGTCGTCGACGTGCCTCCCGACGACGTCACGGTCAGGGTGACGTCGAAGGCGCCCGGTCCTCCGTAGACATGCTCCAGCGTCGGCGTCGTGGTGGTCGTCGTCTGGCCGTCTCCGAAGTCCCAGGTGTAGAGGGCCACTGTTCCGGCAGCCGCCGTCGATGCGGACGCGTCGAACGAGGTCGGAACACCGGCCGGCGCGGGCGTCGCAAAGAAGGCCGCTGTCGGCGCTTGGTCTGGGGCAAGGGAGATCTGCACGTTCTGAGCGCCGACCGGCCCCAGGTTCGCCCCCATGACATGACCGATCGCGTCGTACCGCAGCACGCTCGTCGCCGTCTGCAGGTAGACGCGGGCTCCGTCGGAGCTCACCGCGAGATGGCTCGTGAAGCCATTCACGTTGGTCGTACCCGTCGACACCTGTCGAATCACCGCACCGGTCGCCGGCGCGATCTCCACGATGTTGCTCGTTGCGGAGGTGATCGCGTAGAGCACACTCCCGTCGGGCGAGAAGGCGACCGAGGTCGAGCCGTTTCCACTCGCCGAGCCGAGGGTCGCGGGGGTCACCAGCGCCCGCAGCGATCCATCCGCGTTGACGATCCGAACCGCGGCCTGCGCCGTCGTACTCGGGGTATCGAAGGCGACGGCGACGCTGGCTCCGTCGGGCGACACGGCGATCGAATAAGGGTCGCTGCTGACGGTGAACGTGCTCACGGTCCGGCCGGGGAGTGCGACGACGAAGAACTTGTTGTTGAGATGGTCGGTCGCATAAAGCCGCGAGCCATCGGGGCTCAGCGCTACTCCCCTGATCTCACCACCGAGGGCGATGGGCGCCCGAAGGGTGAACGATGTGACGTCGATGACGCCGACGGAGCCGTTGCCCGCCGTGTACAAGGTCGCGCCGTCGGGACTCAACGCGAGCGGAGTGCCGTAGAAGCTCGCGAGCGACAGACCGAGCGAAACAGTTCCCGTCACCGTGCCGGTGGCGACATCGACGCGCTGCACGGATGCGGGCGACGTCTTCGACATGTAGTACGCCGTCGTTCCGGTCGCATCCAGCACGACGCCGATGGCACCGACGTTCGTCGCGGTCGGCAACGTCGTTTCGGGCGCGAATTCGGATCCCCCGGCAGCAAGCCGAACCTGCTGATTCTTCTGCTGGTCCGCCAGGTAGAGGCTCTGCGCATCATCGGCGGCAGCCACCGCCCGCGGCGCAGCCCCCGCGAGAAGGCCGAGCCCGACAAGGACGGTGAGCACCGTGCTAAGGCTGACCGTCTTCCTCAGTGTCGTGCGGCTTCGTGCGATTCCCATGCGTGCCCCCGATGCAACGCCTGACCCCAGCGTGGCATCTGGCTCCGCACTACGTCAATGACGAGACCGAGCGATGGGGATCGCCGTGCGTGAGCGCAGCCGCGATCATCCAGGCCTGCGCTACGGGCGCTCTCCGACCGCGACGGACTCGGGAATCTCCTGCGGCCGGTATCTCGGCAGCCGACTGGCCGGCACGACCGCGAGCACGCTGATGCCCGCCAGTATCAGCAGTCCGGTGCGAAGCGCCCGGAGGCGGGCCGACTCATTCAGGCTGACGGCGGTGTCGACCTGCGCTGGGGTCGCATCCGTCGCCGAGAGCACCTCTTGGAGCCTGTCGTTGCTCACGAAGTTCGTGCGGTCGAGGTCGACCTGTGACACCAGCGACGGTGGCAGGTCGACGTTGCCGGCGAGTGCGCCGGCCACGCTCGCGGTGAGAATGCCGACGAGGAGCGCTCCTGCAACCGCTGTTCCGACGGCGGAGGCCAGGTTCTGGGTCGTGCCGCGCACGGAACCCACGTCGCCGGCGAGTTCCTTCGGGGCTGCCGTCACGAGCACGTTGAAGACGAGGGTGACGAGGGCCCCCTGACCGATGCCGAAGACGATGAGACCGAGGATGGTGGGAACCGTCTCCCAATTGTTGGTCACGACGAACGACAGCCAAACCAGGGCGATGGTGGTGAGTGCGAACGAGAACATGCCGATGGTTCGCGGCGGGAATCGCCGGTAGAACCGAACGACGAGGGTGGCGGTGACGAATACGGTCAGGTTGAAGGGCAGCATCGCCAGCGAGGTGTCGAACGGGGTGCGCCCCTGCACGATCTGGATGTACAGCGGCACCGTGAAGTTCAGGGCGGCCTCCATGAAGACGACGATGAACATGGCGTAGACCGCGGCTCGCTCGCGCGAGGAACCGAACACCGACAGGCTTACCAGGGGAACCCTTCCCGCCTTCGTGCGGCGCCGGCTCCACAGGAAGAACAGTTGCACGAGAACGATGCCGAGCACGATCAGCACGGGCGCCGGCGAGATTCCGGCCAGGTCGAATGGTGCGTCGGATCTCGCTTGCAGCACCCCCCACGAGTTGAGATTGTTCACGCCGACGGTCAGCATCACGATGCCGGCGCCGATGAGGATCGCGGCAACGACGTCGATGGTGATCGCCTTACTCCCCCGGTCGGAGCGAAGCCAGAAGCTGAGGATGAACACGGCCACCGCGAGCACGAGAACCACGACGAACACGGAGCGCCAGCCGACGAGGGTGGCCAGGGTGCCGCCGATCAGGAACGCGGCGACGCCGGCCAGGGCGCGAGCCGAGCCGAGGGATCCGATGGCCGCGGCCTGCTGGGTACCGCGGTAGTTCTCGGCGATGAGGGCGACGAGGGATGGCACGATGATGGCGGCCGAGCCCCCGGCAAGGGCCTGAGCGAAGATGACCCATCCGATGGATGGCGAGAGGATCATCGTGACGGCCGAGACGGTGAACAGCGCGACGACGACACGGAACACGATGATCCACCCGATACGTTGACCGATCTTGGCCCCCACCATGACGAGGGCAGCCACGACCAGCCCGTACGTGACGATCGCCGTACTGACGTCGGTCGGCGGCACGCCGAAGTCCTCGACCATGCCACCGAGGGAGACGGGCAGCGCCGAGACGTTGTACGACATCAGGATCTGCGCGAGGAAGAGGCCGATCATCGGCACCCACGAGGTGCGCACCTCGGGTCGGGCCGTCGGGGATGTCATGGATGCTCCTTCGCGCTGTCGGGTCCCGGGGTCGCCGCGACGTGGGGATCGGATGCGAACAGGTTCAACCCGAGTGCCCGCGAGAGGTACGCGGCCGCGATCTGTCCCCGGATGCTGTTGCCGGCGGAATCCAGGCGGGGCGCGTACGAGCCCACGCCGCCCTTCCCTGGCGCAACCGTGACGAGACCACCGGAGACACCGGACTTGCCCGGCAATCCGATCTCGAAGAGCCACTCGCCGGAGCGCTCGTACAGTCCGTTCGCCGCCAAGACCGCCAGCGTGTCGCGGGCGACGTCGGCGGAGACGACACGTATTCCGGTGACGGGGTTGACGCCTCCGTCCGCGAGGGTCGCGGCCATGATGGCGAGGTCGCGGGCGTCCACGGAGATGGCGCACTGGCGGGTGTACACGTCGAGAACCGCGGCCGGGTCATCGCCGATCCGTCCATAGCTCGCGAGCAGTCGCGCGATGGCCTCGTTGCGTTGGTTGCTGCTGGCCTCCGACCGGTAGACGACCTCGTCAAGGTGAAGGCTGCGCCCCGCGAACGCCGAGAGACCGGAGAGAATGGCCGTCCATTTCTCCGTTGCGGTCTCCCCTGGCACGAGCGCCGTGGTGGCGATGGCGCCGGCATTCACCATCGGGTTCATCGGATGGCCGTCATTCAGCTCGATGGCGACGACCGAGTTGAAGGGCAGTCCGGTGTTGTTCACCCCGACGACGTCGAGGACCTTCTCGTGACCGAACTCGTTGCATACAAGGGCGTAGACGAAAGCCTTCGAGATGGACTGGATGGAGAAATCAGTGCGGGTGTCGCCGAGTTCGTGCAGGCCCCCGTCGACACCGGCGAGGCACAGCCCGAACGCCTCGGCATCAGCCTCGGCGAGAATCGGGATGTAGTCGGCCACAACGCCCTCCCCATGCTCAGCGGCCCGGCGATAGGCCGCAGCCACGAGTTCGTCGATCGTCGCACCAGACGGGAGCGCTCCCGTACTCGCCGTCTGAGCAACCCCCGCGACATCCAGATCCATGGCTTCTCCCGCGCTGAACATGGGCGATCTCGATGATCGAAACCTAGCCGACTACGGCGCCGGTGTCTCCGTCTACCATTCAGCAGGCGATCACGGTCGGCCCGCTCAGGGTGCGCCCCGTGTCCAGAATCGGGATGTCGCTGGAAGCCAAGGCACCAACGTCGATATCCGTGTGGCGGACCAGCACGACGACGATGTCGTGCTCGGCGATGGCCTCGGGAACGAGGTCGATCCGATCGAGTTCATCCGGCCACGCACTCGACGGGATGAGCGGGTCGGCTGCCGTGGTAACCGCGCCCCGCTCCCGAAGGAGCCGGCCGATTCTCAGGGCAGCCGAACTGCGGACCTCCGGGACATCCTTCTTATAGGCGACGCCGACAAGAAGAACGCGCGCTCCCGACAGAGGCTTGCCGAGCGCGGTAAGCACCGATTCGACGTGGTCGACGACGTGCGTGGAGCTCAATCGATCGATGTCGTTCGCGAGTTCGGTGAAGCGCAGGGCATGACCCCCGCGCCTCGTCAGCGCCCAGTCCAAGTACGCGGGAGACACCGGGATGCAGTCACCACCGACGCCGACGCCCGGTGTGAACTTCATGAAGCCGTACGGCTTCGACCCTGCCGCGTCGAGTGCTTCTCGAACATCCACGCCGAGCAGTGGTTCCGCAAGGGCCAACTCGTTCACGAAGGCGATGTTGATATGGCGGAAGGTGTTCTCGATGAGCTTGGAGAGTTCGGCCACTTCGATGCTGGAGACAGGGTGAGTAGCGGGCACCAGCGCGTCGTAGAACTCCCGCGTGCGACGAAGCGACTCGTCGTCGATGCCCGCCACCACCCTTGGCACGTCTGTCAGCCCTGGGGAGCGGGGACCTGGATTGAGCCGCTCCGGGCTGTAGCCGAGGCCGAAGTCTGTGCCGGGACGGAGCCCCGACACATCGCTGAGTGCGGGCGCCACAACGTCTCTGGTCACACCCGGGTACACAGTCGATTCGACCACGACGAGTGCACCCGGGCTGAGCGTGCGGCCGATCAGTCGAGCTGCCGATCGCAGGTGACTCAGGTCAGGCACTCCGGCCGCGAGCACCGTGGGTACGGCGATCACCGCGATGTCGAACGCGCCGACCTCGTCGGGGTCGCTCACGACCCGATACCTGACGGTCCGGTCAAGCCGTGCAGCGTGAGCGACATCCACGTCGAATCCGGTGACGTCGAACTCCCGGTCTGCGGCCTCCCGTGAGAGGGCTTGACCGACGAAACCCTGCCCGACGACCAATAGGCGCTTCTTCACCCCCCTGAGCCTCCTCTCCCTAATTCCCGCGGGCAGAGTATCGAAGGCGCACTCGTTCTCGCTCGGACGAATGATCCCTCCCACCTGCGCGGATCCACCGACCCCGTGCCAAGGCCGCCATCGCGGCGAAGATCACGGCGAGTCCGGCCGCGACGACGAAGCGGTTCGCGGGGCGTGCTGCATCGCGAGAACCGTTGGAGACGCCTTCGCCCCCGGCGGGCCCCGGATCAGCCGCCTCGATAGAGATCCCTCGACCCTCACCGATCGTCTCCGACACGGACGCCCGGCTCCCCCATCCGGTGCGGGCGAACGTCGCGTACGCATACAGGCGTAGCGGGTGGAGCACGAAGGCCTGCCAGAAGACCATGACGGGAACGCAGGCGAACACAACCCACCGCTGTCGGCGGGTCTGATCGCTGCGCCGCAAGGCGAGATAGCGGGAGCTGATGGCGAATTGCACGCATAACCACCACACGCCGAAAACGACGAGGCTCTGGGGAGCGACCGACACCAGCACCGCTAGGAAGATGAGTGGCACGACGGTCTGCAGTAGGAACTGCAGCCACTTCGCCGCGAGCGCCCAATAGGCGACCGAGGTCAGCGGCAGGTACTTGAATCTCCACCATGCACGAACGATCGCGCCTCTCATCCAGCGCGACTGCTGGATGAGATGCGGGCGGATCGCGGTCGGCATGCTGGAGAAGACGAAACACGTCCTCTGATGCACAGCGCGACCTCGCTCGAGCGCGAACAGCGTCAGCAGGCTGTCATCGGAGAACGTCATCCTGCGGCCGAGAATCGTCTCGGACAGAAAATCCGCTGCGCTCTCGCGCACGACTTCTGCCCGGTAGAAGGCGCAGGCGCCCGAATTCACGAGCACAGACCCGGCGAGCGACAGCGCTGACCGCTCGAAGAGACCCCAACTGACGATCAACAACTCCATCATTCGCGTCAGCCAGGTCTCCTGAGCATTCAAGACCAACAGGAACCCCGCGACGGATTGGACGCGTGCGTCGGCGAACGGCTTCAAACCTTCCTCGATCGCCGCGCGGTCGAGAATGCTGTCGCTGTCGACGGTCATGTAGATGTCGGCATCCGGCTCGCGTCGAGCGGCATTGACCAGGGCGTAGCGTTTTCCGTGGTTCTGCGTCCTCCGCCAGTGCAGTTGGACACCTGCCGCATCGGCTTCCGCTCTCATCGTCCGTTCGACGTCGGCGTAGTCGATGCTCGACCCGTCATCGACGACCGAGATGGCTGCGGGGGTTCGCGTCTGCCCCAGCATCGATCGCAGGCCGTTCACCAACAATTCGGGGTCTTCGTTGTAGCACGGCACGAGGATCACGACACGCAGGCCCTCCAGTCCAGCACGTTCGGTATCACTCACAGTGAAGGGACGGTCTAGGAGCGAGAGCACGAACTGGATAGTGACGAGCACCGCGATGAAGAGCCATCCCAGGTGGATCGCGACGTTCGGCGTTTCGATGACACGGAGCACCAGCGACACGGCGGATGCGACGAGCAGGCCAGCACTGAGCGCGCCCACGCGAGCCGCGAATCTGGAAGACCAGAACGCCTCGGGACGACTACTCCAACCCGCGGGGGTCAACGCCGATGGCATCGTCGAGGTCATCCCAGTTCGCCAGACGAACGCGCCGGATCGCCTTTCGGGATGAGAATCGGATGATCAGCAGGCCGGTCACCACGAAAGCGATCGAGAGCACCAGAATCCACCACTGCCCGGCAGCCACGCCGGTCGCGGCGAGGCCACCGGCGAACACCCCCCCGCCTGAGATAGAGCCGCTGTCATACATGAGTATTCCTCCCCGTCCCATGATGCCCTCCTCGCGAGCGCCTGTCGACACTCGCATGCTCGGACTCGAGTCGCGCCCAAAGGTGGTGGTGGCGAACGCGGAACGACTGCCATCCATTCGCCACTTTTCGTGGGTTCGTGACGGCCGGAAGCCGCGAAAAGTGGCAAGTCGATCCGGCTATCCGCCCAGCGACACCTTCAGCACCTTCTCCTTGCTGTTGTTCGCGATGCTGTCCTTATCGCCGTAGTTCGTCGTGGTGAGCCAGAGTCCGCCGTCGATGCTCGGCTCGACGGTTCGGAGTCGCCCGTAGGTGCCGACGAGGAATTGCTGCGCGTTGGTGAGGGAGTCGCCGCTGATCACCTCGCGATAGAGGCGCGACCCCCGGGCACACGCGACATAGAGCACGTCGCGCACGATGGCGATTCCGCTGCACGACCCCTCGGCCACCGGATACGTCTGCTTGGGGGCGACGAGGCCGGCCGCGCCGCATCCGTCGCCCGTTGTGCCTTCGCACTGCGGCCAGCCGTAGTTGCCGCCTTTCATGATGAGGTTCGTCTCATCCATCACGCTGTTGCCGAACTCCTGCTCCCACAGCCTGCCGCGGCTGTCGAAGGCGAGGCCCTGCGGGTTGCGGTGGCCATAGCTCCAGATGTAGCTGCCGCTGAAGGGGTTGTCGCTCGGCACGGCGCCGGTGCGCGTCAGCCGCAGCACCTTGCCGTTCAGCGCCCCGGTGCCCGTGAGCCGCTGGGCGTAGTCGCCGTTCTGCGCGTCACCCGTCGATGCGTACAGCATGCCATCGGGCCCGAACCGCAGCCGGCCGCCGTTGTGGTACTTGTTGCGCAGGATTCCGCTCACCAGCACCTGGGCCGACGCAGTGTCGAGCGTGCCGCTTGTGTACCTGATTCGCACGATGCGGTTGTCGGTCGCCGTGCTGTGCATGATGTAGAGCCAGGGATCGGAGGCGAAGTCCGATGCGATCGCCAGGCCCAGCACCCCGCCTTCGCCATCGGTCCCCTGCGCGGTGGGAATGGCGCCGATCGATGTCTTGACGCCGGTCGACGGCACGAGCCGCACCACCTCGAGCACATCACGCCGGGCGTAGAGCACCGAACCGTCGGGCAACGGGACGAGTCCCCAGGGGATGTCGGTGTCCGTCGTCACCTCCGTGACCCCGCAGATCGCGCTTCCGCAGGCGGAGCCGGTGGTGGTCGTCGCCGCGGCGCTCGCGGCCGAGGCGTTGCCCTGAGCGTCGCGGGCGATCACTGAATAGGAGTAAGCGTGGTTCACGGCGAGGCCGCTGTCGGTGAAGGCGAGAACGCTCCCTCCCACCGATCCGACGACGACCCCGTCACGCCGGATGTCGTAGCGGGTGACCGCGACATTATCTGTCGAAGCCGACCAGGTGACGGCGACGCTGGTTCCGGATGCGACGGCCGCGACGTTCCGCGGAACCGAGGGTGCGACGGTGTCGCTCGAGCACTGGGGCGGAGTCACCGTGACCGTGGCGCTCGCCTGCGAGACGTTGCCCGCCGCGTCACGGGCGTTCACGTACCAACCCCACGGGACGCCGGCCACGACGGCGACCGAGGTGGAACGCACCGAGCCCGCGACCGACTTCACGAGCTGACCGTCGTGGTAGAGGTCGTAGGCGGTGACGCCGACGGCATCCGTCGACCCCGTCCACGTCAGGGTGACCGTGGAACACGTGAGGGCCGAACTCGTGAGGCCGGTCGGAGCCGTCGGAGGCGTCGTGTCCGGGGTGGACGTGCGCACCCTCCACTGCTGATTGGCAGTGCCGTTGCAGGTCCAGATCCTGACCTCGGATCCGGCAGCCGTCTCCGTACCGCGCACGCCGAGACACAGGCCGGATGCGCTGTGCTTGAGCGACCTTCCGCTGGTGTACTTCCACTTCTGGTTCGCCGAGCCGGTGCAGAGCGCGATGACCGAGCGGGTGCCGCCGGTGCGAGCGCCGTCGGCCGCCTCGAGGCAGCGGGCGCCGTCGTAGACGCGCAATTCGCCGGCCGCCGTCAGCTCCCAGCGCTGATTCGCGCCGCCGTGGCAGTTCCAGATCATCGTGCGTGTGCCCGGCGTCTGCACGGCCCCGACGACGTCGAGGCAGAGCTCGGATGCGGCTCCGATGATCGGCGTGCCCGTGGCCGCGTTCGCCGCACCGGCTGGCGCCGCGAGCAGGGCGGCCGCGCAGATGACGGACAGGATGCCGCCGAGCAGCATTCGCAGTGAGGTTCTCATCATCGAGTCCTTCGTGCCGGAGCGCGATCCACTGCATGCCTGACGAGCGGCCGCGACGCGCCGTCTTCAGGCTAGACCCGCGCGTGTCCCCCAGTCGAGGGGGTTCGAGCGGGATACTTGCGACCACGGGGCGCATCCGCCGACGACTGCGCAGTCGGATCCAAACGCGCGCGCCGACAGCCTCCGCCCTTGTATCACGCCGGAGTGAGGCGGCACACTGGCAGCACCAACGGGAGGATTCCGCCATGGCCGACGAGAACGTTCGAGCCGCACGGCAGACCGCAACGATGGGCCGGTGAGAGAGACGTGACGACTTCGCACGTGATCAAGCCGCTCAGTCCCGAGACGTTTCCGGCATGGCTGGCGCTCGCGCAGAAGCACAACGGGGTCTGGGGCGGGTGCTACTGCTCGTACTTCCACGGAGACACGCCGCACACTGCCAAGAGCGACTATGACAGGCCGACGTTCAAGGAGCGGTTGGTGGCGGCGGGAGTCGCGCACGCCGCTCTCGTCATCGACGGCGATGACGCGATCGCCTGGTGCCAATACGGCGGGCCGAGCGAACTACCGAACATCTACCATCGCAAGCAGTACGACGCGAGCGAGAATCGGCCCGCACCCTGGCGCATCACCTGCTTCTTCGTCGACCGAGACCACCGGCGTTCTGGAGTGGCACGGGAGGCGCTGGATGGCGCGCTCCAGTTGATCGCGCAGGCCGGCGGAGGCGAGGTCGTCTCATTCCCCAACGAGGTCGACCCCGCCAAGAAGACGTCGTCCTCGTTCCTTCACAACGGCACTCGGGCCATGTTCGAGAAGGCGGGATTCACGTTCGAGCGTCACATCGGCAAGAGCAAGACCGTGATGCGCAAGACGGTAACGCCCCAGCGAGACTGACACCGGTCGGGCAGCACATCCCTTGGGACGCGAACCACCAAGAGAGTAATCAACCCGCCTTTGACGCCAATCAGATTTGGCGGTTGACCGGGGATATTTCAGTGCTGGGGTACCTGGACTCGAACCAAGAACAACGGTACCAGAAACCGTCGTGTTGCCAATTACACCATACCCCACCAGCCGGAAGCGTACCCCCGGCCGACATGCAACTTTAGCTGACCGAGGGGGCCTCCTCCAAACTGAGGGCGACTCGCCGGGCGTGGCGCGGCCCCTCGGTTACTCCGGATTGGGCGGCTCGGCTTCAACAGGGATGCTGAGCTTCGACAGGAAAGGCGCGCTTCGACAGGACTTCGCGCGTTTGACAGGAGGGATCCCGCCGAACGGTCCTGTCAAAGCGACGAAGTCCTGTCAAACGCACGTACTCCTGCCGAAGGCGCGAGCTGACTGCAGACCGGTCCGCGATCTCAGACGGAGGCGTCCGGCAGGTGAAGTGCTCCGACGAGGTCGCGGTTGAGAGTCGCCGCAACCCGGGCCCCCTCCCCCGCCGCCACGATCAGCTGCTCCGGCCCCGGCGGCGTGATGTCGCCCGCCGCATAGACACCGGGCACCGAGGTACGCCCGTGCGCATCGACGACGAGCAGGCCCTCGGCATCCACCGCGAGACCCAGCTCGCTCGCGAACTCGAGCATCGGCTGCCACGTCGGCCGCACGAAGCCGGCGTCGCGCTCGAGGACGCTTCCGTCCTCGAGGAGCACACCGGTCATGTGCCCGGCCTCGCCGACGACATCCGTCACCGCGCGTCGCTCCACCCGGATGCCGCGCTCGGCAAGCGAACGCTCCTCCCGATCCGTCACCGCCGTCGATCCGCAGGTGAACACGACCACGTCGCTCGACCATTGTCGGAGCAGCAGTGCCCGGTCGGCGAGGTCCGCGCTCTCACCGATCAGGGCGAGTCTGCGGTCGGCCTTCTCCCACCCGTCGCACTCCATGCAGCTGTGCAGGTCGGTGCCGTACCAGGCGCGGATGCTGGGGAACGCCGGCAGGCTCTCGCGCAGGCCTGTGGCGAGCACGATGGCGCCCGCACGCACGTCGACACTCGCGCCACCTCGAACGCCGCGCCCCTGGAGCAGGAAGCCGTCGTGCTCTCCGCGGAGCACGTCGACCTGCGCCGAGGCGACGGATGCCCCCGGATAGCGTTCGAACTCCTCGCGACCGAGCCGGCGCAATTCGAGAGGCGAGAGCCCGTCGCGAGTGAGGAAGCCGTGCGAGTGCAGGGTGGCGGCGTTCCGCGGACGATTCCCGTCCACGAGCAGAACGCTGCGACGAGCGCGCACGAGGTTGAGTGCCGCCGAGAGCCCGGCCGGGCCGCCGCCGATGACGGCGACGTCGACCCTGTCCTCAGCGCTCATCGCTCAGCCGGCCAGGCGCGTCTGAAGCGCGGCGATGCGGGCGAGCGTCTCGTCCTTGCCGAGAATCTGCATGCTCTCGAACAGCGGCGGCGAGACGCGCCGGCCCGAGATGGCGACGCGCAGCGGCGTGTAGGCGATGCGCGGCTTCAGCCCCATCCCGTCGATGAGGGCGGCGGCGAGCGCCTGCTGAATCTGGTCGTGCGTCCATTCCAGAGCGGGAATGCGCTCGAGCGGCTCGACGGATGCCGCCAGCACAGCCCCAGCGTCGGCGGAGAGCGCCTTCAGTGCGTCGTCCTCGATCACGAGATCGGCCGAGGCGGTGAACAGGAACCCGAGCATGCCCGGCGCCTCGCCGAGCAGTCCGATGCGCTCCTGCACGAGCGGGGCGGCCTCGGCGAGCACCGCATCCTGCGCCGGCGTGATCGGCTCCGAGAGCACGCCGGCCGACGCCAGGTACGGCACGGTGCGGGCCGCGAAGTCCTGAACGTCGAGCAGGCGAATATGGTCGCCGTTGATGGACTCCGCCTTCTTCAGGTCGAAGCGCGCCGGGTTCGGGTTCACGTTGACCACGTCGAACGCCGCGATCATCTCGTCGATGCTGAACACGTCGCGGTCATGCGAGAGCGACCAGCCCAGCAACGCGAGGTAGTTCACGAGACCCTCGGGAATGAACCCGCGGTCGCGGTGGTGGAACAGGTTGGACTCGGGGTCGCGCTTCGAGAGCTTCTTGTTGCCCTCGCCCATCACGTAGGGCAGGTGACCGAACTGGGGAACGAAGCTCGTCAGCCCGATGTCGATGAGCGCGTGGTAGAGCGCGATCTGCCGCGGCGTCGAGGAGAGCAGGTCTTCACCGCGCAGCACGTGCGTGATCTGCATGATCGCGTCGTCGACGGGATTGACCAGCGTGTAGAGCGGAGCGCCGTTCGGGCGCACGACGACGAAGTCGGTGAATGAACCGGCCGGGAAGGTGATCTCGCCGCGCACCAGGTCGGTGAACGAGAGGTCTTCGTCGTTGACGCGCAGGCGCAAGGCGGGCTGGCGACCCTCGGCACGGAACGCTGCGCGCTGCTCCTCGGTGAGGTCGCGGTCGTAGTTGTCGTAGCCGAGCTGCTTCGGGCGACTGGCCGCCTCGTTGCGCGCGTCGATCTCCTCCGCGTTCGAGTAGCTCTCGTAGACGTGGCCGGATGCCTTCAACCGATCGATCACGTCGGCGTAGACCTCGGAGCGCTGCGACTGGCGGTACGGCTCGTGCGGACCGCCGACGCCGACGCCCTCGTCCCAGTCGATCTTCAGCCAGGTGAGGGCGTCGATGATCTGCTCGTAGCTCTCCTCGCTGTCGCGAGCCGCATCCGTGTCTTCGATGCGGAAGACGAGCTTTCCGCCGGTGTGGCGCGCGTACGCCCAGTTGAACAGCGCCGTGCGCACGAGGCCGACGTGCGGAGTGCCGGTGGGCGAAGGGCAGAAGCGCACGCGAACGTCGCTGCCGGTGGCGGTCGAGAAGGGGTGGGCGGTGTCAGACATCGCCCTCAATCCTAGCGAGAGCGCCTCGGGGCCGGCGCCGCCACGGGCGCCGCGGCCCAGACCCGTCCGGCGTCGTTACGCCGCAGCCCAGAGCGTTCGGTCCAGGTCGCCGATGACGGCCAGGGCGGCCCGCACTGCGGGGATGCGCTCCGCACCCTCGGCCATCACGAGGTGCAGCGTGCGCCGGTCGTCCTGGGCCGTCGGCAGCACGACGACGTCCGCCGGAACACGGGCCGACGCCACCGCGAGCCGCGGCAGCATCGCGACGCCCAGCCCGGCGGCGACCATATTGAGCACCGCGTTGAAATTGTCGGTCTCGTAGCCGATGCGCGGGGCGTAGCCGCTCGCGTCGCAGAGTTCGATGAGGTGCCCGCGGCAACGGGGGCAGCCGGCGATCCAGCTCTCGCCGGAAAGATGCCGCAGGTCGACGGCATCCGAGCCCGCCCGCGCGTGGCCGGCGGGGAGCACCACTTGTACGGGCTCGCTTCCCAGAGTGCGAACACTCAGACCCCGCGCGCTCTCGGTGTGCGGGTCTTCGCGATCCCCGGGATAGCTGAAGGTGAGAGCGAGGTCGACACGCCCTTCCCGCACTGCGGCGACCGCTTCCGGGGGTTCGGACTCGAGGTACTCCGAGCGCACACCCGGATGCCGCGCGGCCATTCCGGCGAGCAGGTGCGGCACGATCGTCGCCGACGCCGACGGGAAGGCAGCCAGCCGCACGCGACCCGAGCGCAGGCCCTGCAACTCCCCGATCTCCCCGGCCGCGGCGTCGAGTGCGCTCGCGACGGACTGGGCGTGCCGTGCGAGCACCGTGCCCGCATCCGTCAGGCGCACGCTTCGGCCGACGCGCTGCAGCAACGGCATGCCGAGCCGCGCCTCGAGGCGCTTCAGGTGCTGACTGAGCGCGGGCTGGCTGTAGCCGAGGCGGGCCGCCGCGGCGGTGATCGAGCCGGACTCCGCGATGGCGAGCACGATGCGCAGGGAGTGCGAGTCGAGGGCGAGATCGTCCGAGGCCATGCCTCGAAGCATAACGGAGCGTTATCGATCACATCGAACACTGGCCGTTGTTCTATAGGACCCCGGATCGGACCATGGAGGCATGGTCACCTTCGAGCACGCCCGCGCGTGCTTCACCGCTCCCTCGGGATACCTCGCCGCCTGCACGCTCGGCCTCCCGACGGTGCAGACCACTGCAGCGATGCGCGTTGACACGGAGGCATGGGCATCCGGACGCGCGTCTGCGGCCGACTACACCGACATCGTGGAGCGCACCCGAGCCGCCTATGCGCGCCTCGTGCGCGTTCCCACGGATCGGGTCGCCATCGGCTCGCAGACCTCGGTGCAGGCGGCGCTTCTCGCCGCGAGCGTGCCGGATGGCGCCGAGGTGCTCTGCGTCGACGGGGACTTCAGT
This sequence comes from Rathayibacter sp. YIM 133350, assembly GCF_037404875.1. Classification (NCBI taxonomy): domain Bacteria; kingdom Bacillati; phylum Actinomycetota; class Actinomycetes; order Micrococcales; family Microbacteriaceae; genus Rathayibacter; species Rathayibacter sp. YIM 133350. Next base: position 7,992 of record NZ_JBBELO010000019.1, on the reverse strand, counting down.
TCGATCGTCTTCCCGTTCCTCAGCCAGGGGCATCGTGGCGTCCGCGTGCGTCAGGTTCCGCTCGAGCGGCTCGCCGCGTCCATCGGTCGCGACACCTGGCTGGTGGCGTTCTCGCTCGTGCAGTCGGCCACGGGCGCGCTGGCGGATGCCGACGCCATCCGCGAGGCGGCGGCCGCCCACGGCGCATTCACTCTCTGCGACACGACGCAGGCCGTCGGTTGGCTGCCCGTCGACGCGAAAGACTTCGACGCCACGCTGTGCCACAGCTACAAGTGGCTGTGCGCTCCGCGGGGCGCCGCCTTCCTCACGATGTCGGAAGCGTTCCAGGAACGCGTGCGACCGGTCCAGACGGGCTGGTACGCCGGCGAGAACCCGTGGACGTCGTGCTACGGGCCGGGAATGACCCTGGCGGCCGATGCCCGGCGCTTCGACGTCTCGCCCGCGTGGCCGGTCTGGGTCGGAGCCGAGACGGCCGTCGGCCTGTTCGCCGATCTCGACATCCGCCGCGTGCACGAGCACGCCACCGCCCTGGCTGCCGAGTTCGCCGACGGGGTCGGCATCGATCCAGCCGGCCGTGCCGTCATCACCTGGCCGGATGCGGACGGCAGCCGGCTCGCCCGGTTGACCGCGGCCGGCATCACCGCATCGGGCAGGGCCGGTCGGGCGCGGGTGGCGTTCCATCTCTGGAACGACCGGGACGACGTCGTGGCCGCCCTCGAGGCACTCAGGGTCTGACCGAGCGCCGAGCAAAGGGGCGCTCTCTCAGCGGCGCAGCACCGGGTTGGAGAGCGTGCCGAGCCCCGTGATCTCGACCTCGACGGTATCTCCACTGACGATCGGCCCGACACCGGCCGGCGTGCCCGTGAGGATGACGTCGCCCGGCAGAAGGGTGAAGATACTCGAGGCGTAGGCGATGACGGCAGGCGCCGAGTGCACCATGTCGGACAGCGGTCCGTTCTGCTTCTCAACGCCGTTCACCCGCGTGATGACGCGGCCGTTCGCGACGTCGAATTCTGTGTCCACGAGCGGACCGAGCGGGCAGAAGGTGTCGAAGCCCTTGGCCCGCGACCACTGGCCGTCGGTGCGCTGCAGGTCGCGAGCAGTGACGTCGTTCGCGACGGTGAAGCCGAAGACCGCATCGAGGGCATCGTCTTCCGAGATGTTCTTGGTGATCCGGCCGATCACGATCGCCAGTTCTCCCTCGAAGTCCACCTGCTGGGACTGCGGCGGAAGGATGATGGTGTCGCCGGTTCCAATGACGGCGGTGTTGGGCTTCAGGAAGATGAGGGGCTCGGCGGGTGCCTCACCGCCCATCTCGGCCGCATGGTCGAGGTAGTTCTTGCCGACGGCGACCACTTTGGAGCGTGGGATGACCGGCGCCAGCAGCGTCGCATCCGCGATCGGCACACGCTCGCCGGTGGTCTCGTATCCCGCGTACATCGGGTCGCCGGAGAGCACGACGAGTTCGTCGTCATCGACGACTCCGAATGCGATGCGACCCTCGTTGCTGAACCGTGCGATCTTCATGACTGCAACGCTATCGCGCGCCCGGGCGAGCGGCTCCACGCCTCGATGTCGGCGATCGACCGCTCGCCCAGGTTGGCGTCGCCCTATGCGTCCAGGCGCAGCATCCAGCCGTGGCGGTCTTCGACCCGGCCGTACTGGATGCCGGTGAGCTCGTCGCGCAGCGAGAGCGCGAGTTCTTGAGCCTCGGGGCCTCCGTGGCCGATCTCGAAGTCCTCGGCGAGCAGCCTGCCGATGGGGGTCACGACCGCAGCGGTGCCGCACGCGAAGGCGCCGACGATCTCGCCGGATGCTGCACCCTCCCGCCATTCGTCCAGCGTGACGGCGCGACGCTCGACGGCGTGTCCGCGGTCTTCCGCAAGCTGCAGCACCGAATCGCGGGTGATGCCCTCGAGGATGCTGTCGGACTCCGGGGTGAGCAGGGTGCCGTCGCGGCGCACGAGCACGATGTTCATGCCGCCGAGCTCCTCGAGGTAGGTGCCCTCCGACAGGAACAGCACCTGGTCGCAGCCGTGCTCGTACGCCTCGGCCTGCGGCAGCAGGCTCGATGCGTAATTGCCGCCGGTCTTGGCCGCTCCGGTACCGCCCTTGCCCGCCCGCGCGTAGTCGGTGGAGAGCCAGATGGAGACCGGCCGCACGCCACCGGTGAAGTAGGCGCCGGCGGGGCTGGCGATGAGGTAGTACGCGATCTTCTTCGCCGGGCGAACCCCGAGGAAGGCCTCCTTGGCGAACATGAAGGGGCGCAGGTACAGGCTCGTCTCGGGCGCGGTGGGTACCCAGTCGCCGTCGACCGCGATGAGCTGCCGCAGCGATTCGATGAAGTACTCGCTCGGCAGCTCGGGCAGCGCCATGCGCTTGGCCGAGCGCTGCATCCGCGCGGCGTTCTCGTAGGGGCGGAACGTCCAGATGGAGCCGTCCTCGTGCCGGTAGGCCTTGAGCCCCTCGAAGACCTCTTGGGCGTAGTGCAGCACGGCGGCGGAGGGCTCCAGCTGGATGGGGCCGTACGGCGAGATCCTCGGTCGATGCCAGCCGCCCAGTTCCGACCAGCACAGGTCGACCATGTGGTCGGTGAAGTAGTTGCCGAAGCCGGGATTCGCCAGGATCGCCTCACGGTCCTGCGCGTTGCGCGCCTTCTCGTTGCGGGTGACCTGCCAGATCAGATCGCGGCTCGCGAGCGGAAGCTGAATCGTCATGTGCTGCTCTTTCGTCCAGGGTTGCGTCTAGTCTGCTCCACCCGCGGCGTTCACCAATCGCTCGACGATGGCGTCGCCCACCTGCGAGGTGGAGCGCGTGTCCTCACCGCGTGCGGCGATGTCGGCCGCGACGGCGTCGTGCACCCGCCCTGCGGCATCCGGCAACCCGAGGTGTTCGAGCAGCAGGGCGACGGAGAGGATGGCGGCGGTCGGGTCGGCGATGCCCTTCCCGGCGATGTCGGGCGCGGATCCGTGCACCGGCTCGAACATGCTCGGGAATCGGCCGTCCGGGTTGATGTTGCCGGAGGCTGCGAGGCCGATGCCGCCGCTGATTGCGGCGGCGAGATCGGTGAGGATGTCGCCGAAGAGATTGTCTGTGACGATCACGTCGAATCTAGCAGGATCGGTGACGAGGAAGATGGTGGCGGCGTCCACGTGCAGGTAATCGACCGCGACGTCGGGGAATTCGGCGCCGACCTCGTCGACGACGCGCTTCCACAGCGAACCGGCGAAGACGAGCACGTTCGTCTTGTGCACGAGGGTGAGCTTCTTGCGAGTCCGGCCTGCCGCCTGGGCGAAGGCGGCCCGCACCACGCGCTCGACCCCGAAGGCGGTGTTGACCGAGACCTCATTGGCGACCTCGTGCGCGGTTCCTGCACGGATGGCCCCGCCGTTGCCGACGTACGGCCCCTCGGTGCCCTCGCGTACGACGACGAAGTCGACCGCTCCGGCGTCGGCGAGCGGGCTCTTCACACCGGGGAAGAGCACCGACGGCCGCAGGTTGACGTAGTGATCGAGGCTGAACCGCAGCTTCAGCAGCAGCCCGCGCTCGATGTTGGCTCCGGCCAGACGCGGGTCGCCGGGGGCTCCGCCCACCGCGCCGAGCAGGATGGCGTCATGCTCGGCGATCGCCGCCAGGTCTGCATCCGTCAGCACGTCGCCGGTCTCGAGGTAACGGGCCGCTCCGAGCGAGAAGAGGGTCTTCTCGACCGTGACGGACTCGCTTCGGGTCGCGACATCGAGAACGCGCAGCGCCTCGCCCACGACTTCGGGACCGATGCCGTCACCGGGGATGACGGCCAGGGAGATGACGCGCGACATGGGCCTCCTCGCGACGATGACAGAGATGATCTCAGCGTAGCGGCGGTGGTGCGCCGCCGGTTCGCCATCGCGACACCTCATTGTCTGGTCCGCCCGGGCGGATACCGGCGCCGGAAACACCCTGTCAACCCCCTGTTCAGGGCCGTTGCAGGACCGTAATGTGTAGGTCGGCCCGCCACCCGGCGAGCCTGAACCTCCCTGAGGAGGATTTACCAGATGAGCACCACGAACGACGCCCGGGATGCGGACGACGCCAATCGTCGTGACCCCGATGCCGACTACGCCGACGAGCTGGATCAGCCCGACGAGGTAGACATCATCGAGATCGACGAAGTCATCGTCGAACCGGGCGAGGCATCGGTCGAGGGCGAGTACACCGCGGGCGACTATCCCGAAGGGGATGTGCGCGGAGAACCTGAAACCACTGGTACCGCTGGTGGTTACACCAGCGGTGAATATCCGGAAGGAAACGAGCGATGAGCGTCGGAGACGAGATCAAGCACAAGGCCGAAGAGGCCGGCGGCAAGGTCAAGGAAGGTGTCGGCAAGGCGACCGACAACGAGAAGCTCGAGGCGGAGGGCAAGGTCGACCAGGCCAAGGCCAACGTCAAGCAGGCGGGCGACGACGTCAAAGACGCTCTCGACTAGTCACACCTTCGCCCCTCAGTAACCGCAACACAGACGCACTCCGCGTCCTGTCGAAAGGATCCCTCACATGAATCTGTTGTTCATCATCATCGTGGTCGTCGCCATCGTGCTGGCCATCATCGGCGGCCTGAACAGCGCCCTCTCGTGGCTGCTCTGGGTCGGCATCATCCTCGCCGTCATCGCGATCATCGCCTGGCTCATCCGAGTGATCTCGGGCAACCGAGCGGCGTAGCCGATGAGCATCGGCGGCGGCATCTTCCTCATCGCACTGGGTGCGATCCTCGTCTGGGCGTTGAACGTCGACCTGGGCTGGCTCGACCTGGACATCGTGGGATACGTGCTGATGGCGGCGGGAGTCGTGATCCTCATCGTGGGACTCGCGCTTCTCCTGCGTCGTCGACGCAGCGTCTCCGAGACGCGCACTGGCGTTGACGCCAACGGCGCGCGGGTGATCCGCAACGAGAGCTCGACGCCCGAGCTGTAGGCAGATGCCGAGAAAGAACCAGAAAGGCCCCGGCTCGCGCCGGGGCCTTTCTTCGTTCCTGCCGCCCTACTCGGTGATGTCGATCTCGATGAGCGCCTCGGCGTCGATGGCCACCCGCACCTTCTCGAGGATCTCAGCGGGCACTGGCGAGTCGACGGTGAGCACGGAGAGCGCCTGCCCGCCGGCCTTCTGACGCGCGATCTGCATGCCGGCGATGTTGATGCCCGCGTCGCCGAACTCGCGGCCGTACACCGCGACGATGCCGGGCCGGTCGGTGTAGAGCATCACGATGTGGTGGGCGGCGATCGGCACCTCCACGTCGTAGCCGTCGATCTCGACGATCTTCTCGATCTGCTTGGTGCCGGTGAGCGTTCCGGAGACCGAGACCTGGCTGCCGTCCGCCAGGGCGCCGCTCAGGGTGATCACGTTGCGGTACTCCTCTGAGACCGAGTCGGTGATCAGGCGCACCTCGATGCCGCGTTGCTCGGCGAGCAGGGGCGCGTTCACGTACGAGACGGTCTCGCTGACGACGTTGGTGAAGATGCCCTTCAGGGCGGCGAGCTTCAGGGCGCTCACGTCGTAGTCGATGAGCTCGCCGCGCACCTGCACGTCGACGCTCGTGAGCGGGCTGCTGTGGGCGAGTCCCGAGAACACCTGCCCGAGCTTCTCCACGAGCGGGATGCCGGGGCGCACGTACGGGTCGATGACGCCGCCCGCGACGTTGACCGCATCCGGGACCAGCTCTCCGGCCAGCGCGAGCCGCACGGACTTGGCGACCGAGACGCCGGCCTTCTCCTGGGCTTCATCGGTGGATCCGCCGAGGTGCGGAGTGACGACGATGTTCTCGAGCGCGAGCAGTTCCGTCTTGGTCGGAGGCTCGGATACGAACACGTCGAGGCCGGCTCCGGCGATCTCCCCGGCCACGAGTGCGTCGTGCAGGGCATCCTCGTCGATGAGGCCGCCGCGTGCGACGTTCACCACGTACGCCGTGTTCTTCATCTTGCGCAGTTGCTCGGCACCGATCATGCCCGTGGTCTCGGGCGTCTTCGGCATGTGGATGGTGATGAAGTCGGCCTGCTCGAGCAGCTCGTCGAGGCTCACCGGGGTGACTCCGAGCTGCTGCGCCCTGGCGGAGGTGATGTACGGGTCGTAGGCGATCACGTTCACCCCGAAGGCCTGTAGCCGAGCGGTGATGAGGGCACCGATGCGACCGAGTCCGATGATGCCGACCGTCTTCTCGTAGAGCTCGGTCCCGGTGTACTTGGAGCGCTTCCACTCCCCCGCCCGCAGCGAGTCGCGTGCTGCGGGAATCTTGCGCGCGAGGCTCAGGATGTGGCCGACGGTGAGCTCCGCGGCCGAGATGATGTTCGAGGTCGGCGCGTTCACGACCATCACGCCCGCCGTGGTCGCCGCCTTGACGTCGACGTTGTCGAGGCCCACTCCGGCACGCGCGATCACCTGCAGCCTCGGGGCAGCAGCGATCGCCTCGGCATCAACCTTGGTCGCCGACCGCACGAGGATCGCGTTTGCTTCCGCGATGGCCGACAGCAGGGCCGCACGGTCGGTGCCATCGACGGAGCGAACGTCGAACTCGGGCCCGAGGGCGTCGATCGTGGCGGGTGAGAGTTCTTCTGCGATCAGCACGACCGGCTTTGACACGACGGATCTGTTCCTTCAGCGTTCGGTGGGAGGGGTCTGCGTCGCAGCGTCGGGACGCGATCACCAATGACTCTAGCCCAGCCTCCGAAGCCGCCCCGACTCCGTGACGCTCGGCGACATCGGCGGTGCCACGCGGGGCGAAACGCAGGATGAGCAGCACAGCGAGGCCGTGGGAGCGCTGGCGTGCCGCTCATCCTGCATTCGGCGGCGAATCCGGGTCAGGCGAGGATGTTGCCGGGGCCGAACGCCGCCAGGATGTCGAGCGACCAGGCCGCCGACACGGCGAGCCCCACCGCGTAGAACGCCGCCTGCAGCAGCGGCCCGCGTCGGCGACCGGCCACGAAGGCCGCCGCGAACAGCAGCACCGGCAACAGGATGCCCGCGAGAAGCACGACCCAGCCGACGGGCGTGAAGGTCGTGTCGAGGGCCGCCGCGAACTGGGCGAGTCCAACGAGGTTGCCCACCGCCTCCCACACGTCGTAGGCGTAGAACAGCCCGAACACGATGGCAAGGGTCACGGCCAGCCACAGCGGCGTGCGGGCCCCGGTGGGCGACCCGGCGGCCGACTCGGTGGTGGATACGGATGCGCTCATGCCGCGAGCCCCCGCCCGATCAACAGCGGAAAGGGGATCAGCGCCAGAGCGCCGAGAAGCAGCCAGAGGATGCGCGCACGCGTGCTGAGCCCCCGGAGACCGAGAGCGAGTGCGAACCATCCCGCCGGTGCGAGCACGGCGAGCCAGGCGCCGACGGCGAACATGACGTCGGCCACCACATCCGCCGACGCCTGCTGCACGCGGCCGGCGGTGAGAGCCCAGCCGATCGCGTAGAGCAGGTAGACGCCGCCGAGCGCGCTCAGGACGACGAGCGCGAACGAGTTCGTCTGGCTCGGCGGTGCACCGTCATCCTCGGCGTCGCCCGCGGCCGGCTCGTCGGCCTCCGAGGGGTCGCTGGAGCCGTGGGAGCGGATGCGACCAGGCGCGCCGACGACCTTCCACTCGGCGGGAAGCGGGGACTGGTCCCGAGGAGCAACGGCGGCGGACCGGTTTCGCCGCTCATCCGCCGACACGGCCAGCGTCGGATCCTCGTCGCCGCCCCACGTGAGGGCGTCCTCATCCCCGTCGCGCGTCATGCTCCCACCCTAAATGACTCGACGTGCCACTCCTTGCGGGTTCCAGCGTCGCTGAACCCGCAAGAAGTGGCACGTCGAGGAGGTTTGGCTCTGCGCTTAGCGCGCGACCTCGCCGTCGTCGTGCGCCGCAGGCGCAGCATCAACACAGTGTCGTACGACTACGTCGATGGCGCAGGTCCGCGCTCTAGCTGTACTCGGCCATCAGGTTGGTGACAGTCGACTGATGGGTGGTTTGCCGCCGAGGGCGCTGTGGCG
>NZ_JBBELO010000018.1:0-155638 GCF_037404875.1 Rathayibacter sp. YIM 133350 | reverse complement strand
CCTTCCAAGATGGGTGGCGTTCCCTTCGACAGGCTCAGGGAACAGTTCCTGCGAAACCCGCCACATGCCGTTCGCTGAGCCTGTCGAAGCGTCGCAACGTGCCTTCCAAGATGGGTGGCGTTCCCTTCGACAGGCTCAGGGAACAGGATCTCATCTCACAGAGCCGGGAGAGTACCTGCCTAGACCTCCGACACCTTAGTTGACATAATGCGCATTATCGGTTGTTATTCGGGTGGCTGGAGCGGGGCGTGATCACGGCGCCGATGGACCCAGGGCCGCCTCGTCCGGAACGGAATCCGAGTGCTTCAATTCGATGAGGATCGTGTGCGTCGGCGTCTCACCGGTGTTCTCGCCGGCGTGACGTTGCGCCGGCAGCCAGACCGCCTGGCCCGCGTCCAGCGCGACGTTCGCCTCGCGATCTCCGACGAACAATCGGCGCTGAAAATCACTCAGAGTCACCATGACGCTGTCGGGATGCACGTGGAACGTGGTCGCCTCGCCCGGCAGGTCCGAATATCGCAGCACCCGTACGAGCTCGTTCTCCCAGAGCACGGAGTAATGCTCCGGGTTGATCACCACGGGATCTTCATGGATCATGGCCGAACTCTAGACCCAGCCCGGCGATCCCACCGGAACGCTCAGCGCACAGCGCGCTTCACGAGCTCGCTGATGCGCTCCTCATCGGCGGCCGTCAGTTCCGTCAACGCGAAGGATGTGGGCCACATCGTGCCGTCGTCGAGCTTCGCCGCATCGCTGAAGCCCAGGGTCGCGTACCGGATCTTGAACTTGGTCGACTCCTGGAAGAAGCAGATGATCGTGCCGTCCTTCGCGTAAGCGGGACTGCCGTACCAGAGTCGGGACGCGAGTTCGGGCGCCGCCGCGGTCACGATCGCGTGCACGCGCTCCGCCATGACCCGATCCCCGTCACTCATGCCGGCGATCTTCTCCAGCACGGCCTTCTCGGCCTCGGCACGCGTCTCCGACGCCTTCAGTTCCTTCGCCCGTTCCCTCATCGCGGCCCGCTCCTCGGCTGTGAAGCCCGACTTCGTGCCGGACGTCGCCGTCGCGGATGCCGCCGTCGCGTCTGCCATGGACCTTCCTTTCCTGAGTGTTTCCTGTGAGCGCTCAACCGCCGACGTAGGCGGCGAGGTGCTCCCCCGTGAGCGTCGCCCGGTCGGCGATGATCTCTGCCGGTGTGCCCTCGAAGACGATCCGGCCGCCGTCGTGACCGGCTCCGGGACCGAGGTCGATGATCCAGTCCGCATGGGCCATCACGGCCTGATGGTGCTCGATGACGATCACCGACTTGCCGGCGTCGACGAGACGGTCCAGCAGCCGCAGCAGGTTCTCGACGTCGGCGAGGTGCAGGCCGCTCGTGGGCTCGTCGAGCACGTACACGTCGCCGCTCTCGCCCATGTGGGTGGCGAGCTTCAGGCGCTGACGCTCGCCTCCCGACAGTGTCGGCAGAGGCTGCCCAAGACTCAGGTAGCCCAGGCCCACGTCGGCGAGGCGCTGCAGGATGGCGTGCGCGGCCGGCGTGCGCGACTCCCCCGTCGCGAAGAAGCCCTCCGCATCCGTGACCGACATGGCGAGCACTTCGCTGATGTCACGGCCGCCGAGCCGGTACTCCAGCACGGAGGCGTCGAAACGCTTGCCCTCGCAGACCTCGCACGTCGTTGCCACTCCCGCCATCATGCCGAGATCGGTGTAGATCACGCCGGCACCGTTGCAGTTGGGGCACGCGCCCTCTGAATTCGCGCTGAAGAGCGCGGGCTTGACGCCGTTCGCCTTGGCGAAGGCCTTGCGGATGGGATCGAGCAGCCCGGTGTAGGTAGCGGGATTGCTGCGCCGCGACCCGCGGATGGCGCCCTGGTCGATCGAAACGACCCCGGCGCCCGCGGGGATCGACGCGTGGATGAGCGAACTCTTGCCCGAACCGGCCACCCCCGTCACGACGCACAGCACCCCGAGGGGAACGTCGACGTCGACGTCCTTGAGGTTGTGCGCCGTGGCTCCGCGGATCTGGAGGGCGCCACGAGCAGGTCGCACGTTCGGCTTCACCGACACCCGGTCATCGAGGTGGCGCCCGGTGAGCGTTCCACTCCCCCGCAGTTCGGCCACGGTTCCCTCGAAGCAGATGGTTCCGCCGTCGCTTCCGGCGCCGGGACCGAGGTCGACGACGTGATCGGCGATCGCGATCATCTCGGGCTTGTGCTCCACCACGAGCACGGTGTTGCCCTTGTCGCGCAACCGCAGCAGCAACTCGTTCATGCGCTGGATGTCGTGGGGGTGCAGTCCGATGCTCGGCTCGTCGAAGACGTAGGTGACGTCGGTCAGCGCCGAGCCGAGGTGCCGGATGAGCTTGGTGCGCTGGGCCTCGCCGCCGGAGAGGGTTCCCGACGGGCGATCGAGCGAGAGGTAGCCGAGCCCGATCTCGACGAAGGACTCCAGCGTGTGCCGCAGTGAGGCCAGCAGCGGCGCGACCGATGGTTCCTGCAGTCCGGCGATCCACTCGGCGAGGTCGCTGATCTGCATGGCGCAGGCATCCGCGATGCTGACGCCGCCGATGCGCGAAGACCGCGCGGCCTCGCTCAGCCGGGTGCCACCGCAATCGGGGCAGGGGCTGAAGGTCACCGCTCGATCCACGAAGGCCCGGATGTGTGGCTGCATCGCCTCGCGATCCTTCGAGAGCATCGACTTCTGGATCTTGGGAACCAGGCCCTCATAGGTCATGTTGATCGACTGCAGCTTGACCTTCGTCGGCTCCTTGTAGAGGAAGTCGTGAAGCTCGGTCTCGGTGTAGTCGCGAATGGGCTTGGCGGGATCGAGAAAGCCCGACTCGCTGAAGATGCGCACCATCCACCCGTCGGCCGTGTAGCCCGGAATGGTGATCGCGCCCTGCGTGAGCGACTTGGTGTCGTCGAAGAGCTGGGCGAGGTCGATGTCGGTCACCGACCCCATGCCCTCGCAGCGCGGGCACATTCCGCCCGTGACTGAGAACGAGTCGCTGAGCACCGCGCTCGAGCCGCGCTCGATGGTCACCGATCGCGACCCGGATGCCGACGCGACGTTGAACGAGAAGGCCTGCGGCGGGCCGATGTGCGGCTCGCCGAGTCGGCTGAAGAGGATGCGCAGCATCGCGTTCGCGTCGGTCACGGTGCCGACGGTGGATCGCGGGTTGGCTCCCATGCGCTCCTGGTCGACGATGATCGCCGTGGTGAGGCCTTCGAGCACGTCCACGTCGGGCCGCGCGAGCGTCGGCATGAAGCCCTGCACGAACGCACTGTAGGTCTCGTTGATCATGCGCTGGGACTCGGCGGCGATCGTGGCGAAGACGAGCGAGCTCTTGCCCGATCCCGAGACGCCGGTGAACACGGTCAGCCGGCGTTTCGGGATCTGCACGTCGATGTCGCGCAGGTTGTTCTCGCGCGCGCCCTGCACGCGGATGACGTCGTGGCTGTCGGCGACGCGCGACACGGACGGCTCGATCTCGACGGCACTCACCTTCATGGTGCGTCCATTCTCTCCGAATCCGCCCCCGGTCGCATCGAAGATCTCCCCCGCACGCGTATCGTGTGAAACATGCTCATTCTGGTGATCGTCCTCATCGTGCTGTGGCTCATCCTCGCGATCGTCGGATTCGCCATCAAGGGTCTGCTCTGGCTCGGCATCATCGGCATCGTGCTCGTCATCGCGACGATCGTCATCGGCGCCGTGCGCCGCAACACGCTCTCGAAGCGGTCGGGTCCCACGGCCTAGAGCACTCGCATCCGGACCGCTCAGATGGCCTCGAGCAGGTCGCCGTCGTCGACGATCTCGCGCGAGAGCACCCGGTAGCCGCCCTCGTCGAAGAAGACCGTGATGCGATCGGGCTCGATGCTCATGACCCGGCCCTCACCCCACGTCGAGTGGCGCACCGGCTGATCGAGCCTGAAGCCGTCGTCGGGCGCCGTCTCGGCGGCCTCGACCGCGGCGAATTCGTACGCCGTGCCGCTCTCGCAGGTGTCGCAGTTGCCGCAGGGCTCGGTCAGCTCGTCTCCGAAGTACTCCAGCAGGAACTGGCGTCGGCAACGCTCGGTCTCGGCGTAGCCCCGAATCATGGCGAGCCGGGACTCCGCGATGCGGATGCGGCGCTCTACGACCTCCTCCACAGCCGTCGCGGCATCGGTCGAGGCCGCTCGAGGCAGCCGCTGGCAACGGCCGTCCTCTCCCACACGGATGAGGGCAGCCTCACGCAGCAGGTTCACGATGTTCTGCACCGTCCGCGCCGCCATGGCCGTGGATGCGGCGATGTCGTTGACGGACGCACCGCCACCTTCCGCCGCGATGGCCTCGTCGACCGCGAGCACCCGGTCGCGGTCGGGGCTGCCGCCGGCGAAGAACCGTCGCAGTCCCAGGTCTTCCGCCCGGTAGTGCAGGGTGGCCTCGGCGCGCTCGCCGTCGCGGCCCGATCGGCCCACCTCCTGGTAGTACGCGTCGAGGGACTCGGTGATGTCGGCGTGCACGACGAAGCGCACGTTCGGCTTGTCGATGCCCATGCCGAAGGCACTGGTCGCCACGACGACGTCGAACTCGTCGGCGAGGAAGCGCTCATGCGTCTCGCGGCGCAGTCGGGTGCCCATGCCGGCGTGGTAGTAAGCCGCTCTCAGCCCGCGACCGGCGAGCTCCTCCGCGAGCGTCTCGGTATCGGCCCGCGTCGCCGCGTACAGGAGGCCAGGATGCGCGGACCGCACGACGCGATCGATGACCGACTCCGTCTTGTCGCGGTCGGACTCGTGCCGCACCACCGCGAGGTGCACGTTCGGCCGGTCGAAGCCGCCGACGAGCACCCGCGGAGTACGCATCCCCAGCCGCTCGATGATCTCTGCACGCACCGGCGAGGAGCCGGTCGCCGTGAGGGCGAGCGTGCGCGGATGGCCGAGCGCCGCGATCACGTCGCCGAGGCGCAGGTAGTCGGGGCGGAAGTCGTGTCCCCACGATGAGACGCAGTGGGCCTCGTCGACGACGAACAACGACACGCCCACCTCGGCGAGCTCCTGCATGACCTCGTCGCGGGCCAACTGCTCGGGGGCGAGGAAGATGAACTCCGCCTCGCCGGAGGCGACGGCCTGCCACGAGCGCTCCGTCGCGCGTTCGCCCTGCTGCGAGTTGATGGCGACGGCCGACTCCTCGCCGGTCGCCGCGGCGATGTGGCGCACCTGGTCGAGCTGCAAGGCGATGAGCGGTGAGACCACGACGGCCGGGCCGTCGAGCAGGTGCGCGGCCACCTGGTAGATGGCCGACTTGCCGTACCCGGTCGGCATCACGGCGAGCACGTCGTCTCCCTGCTCCACCGCGCTGATCGCGTCGAGCTGCGCCGGCTTCAGCGCCTCGATGCCGAACACCCGCCGGGCGACACGGGACGCCCTCTCCCCCACACCTGCTGTCGCTGAGTCCACCGATCGAGGTTATCCCGCGTAACGCGCCGTCCGAATGCGAGCGACGATCACTTTCTGGGAATACGCTGAGCACGATCGGTCGTCACCATCGACACAGGGAGACAGAACATGTCCACGCCAGTATCCGGTTCGCTCTTCGACGCCTTCAGCCTCGATGCGAAGCAACTCGCAAAGTCCACCGTCAACAGCGTGCGCATCGCACTCGGCATCAGCGGCGTGGTCGCCCTGCTGGTCGGCATCCTCATCACCTTCTGGCCGAAGAGCGCCGCCGCGGCCATCACCGTGCTGCTGGCGGTCTACTTCATCGTGGCCGGTCTGGCCTACCTCGCCATCGGCATCTTCTCGAAGGGCCTGACCGGGGGCGCACGCGCTCTCGACATCATCCTCGGAGTGCTCTACGTGATCGCCGGTGTCCTGGCGCTGTTCAACGTCGCCGGCACGGCGGCGTTCCTCGCGGTCTTCCTCGGGCTGCTCGTCGGCATCGCGTGGATCGTGGAAGGCGTCGTGACCCTGGCGCAGCTCGGCGACGCGCCCTCCAAGGGCTGGGCGATCTTCTTCGCGGTGCTGAGCATCGTCGCAGGCATCTTCCTGCTGTTCTCGCCGGTGTGGGGTGCGATCGTGCTGTTCTGGTTCGCCGGCATCAGCCTCATCGTGCTCGGCCTCATGCAGATCGTGCGCGCCTTCACCTTCGGCCGCGGCGTGGCAGCCGCGGCCTGAGCGCTCAGGAGAAGTCGGCGGTGTCCCCGACGTAGCGCGTGTGGTCCTCGGGGATGGGGTCCACGGCCGCGGCAGCCACCTCGGCGGCGAACTCGCTCACGTTGTAGAGCCGGCCGGCGGCATCCTTGCGTGCCGAGATCGCGCCGGGGTTCGCGCGCTCCAGCAGGGTCGCCGTGATGGTGCCCTCGATCATGTCGCCGGAGACCACGACGAACTCGATTCCGGATGCGTCCAGCTCGCCGATGCGCCCGCGCAGGGCATCCTCACCGGCGCGCTTGCTGCGGGCCACCGGCTCGTACTCGGGCATGGTCGGCGTGGTGGCGATGAAGTGGGCCTGGTGGCTGGTCACGAACACGACGCGCGACCCCGACCCCATGAGGGGAAGAGCCGCATCCAGCACGCGCAGCTGGGCGTCGCGGTTGAGCTGCATGGCGTAGTCCTCGGCCATGCCCGACTCCATGCCGCCCGACGCGTTGAGCACGAGGATGTCGAGCGAACCGTACTCGGCTGCGATCGTGCGCATCAGCTCGGCGACGGAGTCGGCATCGGTGAGGTCGGCGCCCACGGTGATCGCGGTGCCTCCTTCTGCCCGGATCGCCTCGGCGAGCTTCTGGGCACGCGCCTCCTTGTTGCGGAAGTTGATCACGACCCGCGCGCCGGCCTGTGCGAAGTAGCGCACGGTGTCGGCGCCGACGCCGCGGGAGGAGCCGGTCACGAGAACGGACTTCCCGGCGAGGGATGCGGGGGGCAGCGGGTTGGTCACGGCGTGCTCCTTGATGTGGCGAACGATGCGGCTGCCGCGGAACGGCGCGCCCATCGACACTATCAACTGCCCCGATCCCGGCCGGCTTGCTGATAGTTTCGAGGAACACCCACCAGCACTGGAGCGCTCATGGACGACGTGGTCTCAAGCTACGCCTGGATCGTCTGGCTCGTGCTGATCCTCGTGTTCATCACCATCGAGATGCTCACGCTCGAGCTCACCTTCCTCATGATCGCCATCGGAAGCCTCGGCGGGCTCGTCGCCGGCCTGCTCGGCGCGCCATGGTGGCTCCAGATCGCGGTGACGGCCCTTCTCGCCGTCGTGCTGCTGGCCTTCATCCGCCCGCCGCTGCTGCGGGCGCTCAAGCGCGGGGGTGATCCCGCCCGCAGCAACGTGGACGCGCTGATCGGCATCGAGGGCACTGTCGTGATGTCGTTGGTCTCGGGTGCAGGGCAGGTGCGGCTGCAGAACGGCGAGACCTGGACCGCCCGCCTCTCCCCTCTCACCGAGCAGCGACCCGTCGCCGCCGGGGAACGTGTTCTCGTCACCGCGATCGACGGCGCCACCGCCGTCGTCGTGCCCGCTGAAAGGATGCAGCCGTGAACGACACCGTCGCGACGATCATCGTGATCGTCATCATCGTCATTCTCGCGATCTTCGTGCTCGTGGTGCTGTTCAAGTCGATCCGCATCATCCCGCAGGCGTACGCCGGCGTGGTCGAGCGGCTCGGCCGCTACCACAAGACCCTCAGCCCGGGGCTGAACCTGCTGATCCCCTTCGTCGATCGGGTGCGACCCCTCGTCGACATGCGTGAGACGGTCGTCTCATTCCCGCCGCAGCCCGTCATCACCGAGGACAACCTCGTCGTCTCGATCGACACGGTCGTCTACTTCCAGGTGACGGATGCGCGGGCCGCCACCTACGAGATAGCCAACTACCTGGGTGCGGTCGAACAGCTCACCACCACGACGCTGCGCAACGTGGTGGGCGGCCTCAACCTCGAAGAGGCGCTCACGAGTCGCGACAACATCAACGGCCAGCTGCGCATCGTGCTCGACGAGGCCACGGGCAAGTGGGGCATCCGGGTCAGTCGGGTCGAGCTCAAGGCGATCGATCCGCCCGTCTCCATCCAGGACTCGATGGAGAAGCAGATGCGCGCCGAGCGCGATCGCCGCGCGCTCATCCTGACCGCAGAGGGCACCAAGCAGTCGGCGATCCTGACTGCCGAGGGCGCCCGGCAGGGCGAGATCCTGCGTGCGGAAGGAGACGCCCGCGCCGCGGTGCTGAGGGCGCAGGGCGAGGCGGAGGCGATCCAGACCGTCTTCCGCGCCATCCACGAGGGCGACCCCGACCCCAAGCTGCTGGCCTACCAATACCTGCAGACGCTGCCGCAGATCGCCCAAGGCCCTGCCAGCAAGCTCTGGATCGTGCCGAGCGAGCTCACCGAGGCGCTGAAGGGCCTCGCGACCGCATTCGTGCCCGACGGAAACCAGAACGGCGGCCCGCGTGCGACCCGGGCCCACACCGTCACTGCCCCCGCCGCCGGTGCGGCACCGTCCGCCGACCCCTCGACGCCGACCGGCTGAGATGACGGCACCGTTCCTCGAGAGCGAGTACCCCCGTGTCTTCGCTCATCGCGGCCTGGCGATCGATGCGCCCGAGAACACGCTGCTCGCCTTCAAGCGCGCCATCCAGGCCGGTGCAACACACCTGGAGACCGACGTGCACGCGAGTCGGGACGGCGTCGCCGTCATCAGCCACGACCCCGACCTGCGCCGCCTCGTCGGACGCGACGCGCGCGTCGGCGACCTCACCCTCGATGAGCTGCACTCCATCGATCTCGGGCACGCGCAGAGCTTCTGCAGCCTCGCCGAGGCGCTGGGTGCCTTCCCGGCTGCCCGCTTCAACATCGACGTCAAGGACGACGCCGCCATCGGGCCGACTGCCGCCGCCGTCGCAGCTGCGGCCGCCACAGATCGGGTGCTCATCACCTCCTTCTCCGAGCACCGCCGAAGCGGCACGGTGCAGCTGCTGCCCGGGGTGGCGAGTTCCGCGTCGTCGCTCGTCGTCGTGCGCGCGGTCCTTGCCGCGAAGCTCGGATGGCGGGCGGAGCTGCGGCAGGCGTTGAACGGGCTGGTCGCCCTGCAGATCCCCGAGCGCCGATTCGGACTGCCCCTGGTGACGCGCCGCGTCGTCGACGCCGTGCATCGCGCGGGAGCCGAGGTGCACGTCTGGACCGTCAACGACCCTGCCGCGATGGAACGCCTCTTCTCGCTGGGCGTCGACGGCATCGTGACGGATCGTTCGGACCTCGCCGTGGCCGTGGCGCGCGCCGACCCGCGACACCGGTCCTCCCCCGCTACACCCTGAGAGCCCGCTGTGCAAGAGGGGCCCCGCCGCAAGGGAATGCCCAGCTTGGAGGGCTATAACTGTTGAGGCAGTGAAAGGGGTCCACCATGGCTGATCGGAGTTTGCGCGGCATGCGCCTCGGCGCACAGAGCCTGCAGAGCGAAGAGGGTGTCAGCTTCGCGCAGCGTGTCAATCACACCTACCGCTGCTCGAACTGCGGTCGTGAGACCGTGATGACGTTCTCGGCTGAGGCCGAGGCGCCCGAGGCGTGGGAGTGCAAGACGTGTGGCCACGAGGCCACGTTGATCGTCGACTCGAAGCCGGTCGAGATCGACCACTCGGGCGACAAGGTCGCCCGCTCGCACTGGGACATGCTCTTGGAGCGTCGCACCATCGAGGAACTCGAGGAACTGCTCGAGGAGCGCCTGCAGATTCTGCGCGCGCGTCGCGGGCAGCAGAAGATCGGCGCCTAGTCCGATCCTTCGGAGTTCGATAGGGGCTCGGCCGACACGGCCGGGCCCTTTCTTCGTGCCCGCAGCCGGTCGGAGATGCCCCACAGCGTGACCCGCCAGAGCGCCTCAGCGACGATGCCGGAGTGCATCTTGGATGCGCCGTGCTCTCGCTCGACGAACACGATGGGATGCTCGGCCACCACGTGGCCGCTGCGCTCGGTTCGCCAGGCGAGTTCCACCTGGAAGCAGTAACCCTGACTCGATACGGATGCCGTGGTCAGCTCGCGCAGCACACGCGCGTCGTAGACCCGGAACCCGGCGGTGATGTCGCGGATACGCGAGCGCAGCAACGCGCGCGCGTAGGCATTGCCGCCGCGCGAGATCGCCTGGCGGTACGCCGGCCAGTTGCGCACGGCGCCGCCCGGCACCCAGCGGGATCCGATCACGAGGTCGGCCCCCGCGCGGGCCAGAGCGAGCATTGCCGGCAGCTCCGCCGGGTCGTGGGAACCGTCGGCGTCGATCTCGACGACGTGGTCGTAACTTTCCGCGAGAGCGTGGGCGAAGCCGGTGAGGTAGGCGGCGCCCAGTCCGTCCTTGCCCGGGCGGTGCAGAACGCCGACACGGTCGTCGGCGGCGGCGATGCCGTCGGCGATCGCACCCGTCCCGTCGGGGCTCGCGTCGTCGACGATGAGCACGTCGGCGTCGGGAACGGCGCCGCGGATGCGTTCGACGATCGCGCGGATGCTCTCCGACTCGTTGTAGGTCGGCACCACGACCAGGACCCGGCTCACTCGCCCTGCTCCCGGCGCCGTCGACGACGGAAGGCCAACCCGCAGGCGAGCAGCCCCGCGAGGGCGCCGACGACGATCACTCCGGGCGTCCACGCCCCGAGCACGACCGCTGGCGTGGATCCGACGCGCAGCGGCACATCGGTCACCATCGAGCCGGCCGTTCCGGCCGGCAGCGCGTCGATCGTCCTGCCCGTCGGATCGATCACCTGGCTGCGCCCGACGGTGGAGATGTTGACGGCCGAACGACCCGTCTCGATCGTGCGCAGTCGCGCGATCGCGAGCTGCTGCTGGTTCTCATCGGTGCCGCGGAAGTCGGCATTGTTGGTCTGGAGGAAGTAGACCTCGGCGCCGTCGTTCTCGCCCTCCCACATCAGGTCGTCGTAGATGACGTCGAAGCAGATGGCGAGCCCGGCGACGGTCTTGCCGAGATCGAAGACAGGGGCATCCGTTCCGGGGGTGTAGCCGCGCTGCACGAGACCGATGAGGTCGGGGGCGAGTGCGTAGTAGAAGTCCCGATCGGGGATGTACTCGCCGAACGGGACGGGATGGCGCTTCGAGTAGCGGTCGACGGCGCCCTCTCCGGCGCGCCAGAGCAGGGAGGTGTTGAAGTACTCCTCGCCGCTCTTCGTCACGGTGTTGAGTACGAGGGGCGCGTCCAGCTGCTCGCTCAGGCGGTCGAATTCCCGAGCCACCGCCGCGTCGCGCGTCGGGTCGATGTCCGACCCGCCCTCCGGCCAGACGAGCACGTCGATGTCGGGAACCTCCAGTACCGGGCGCGTGGCCTCCAGCTGGGAGTTCAACACGTCGCCGGCCGAGCGCTTGTCGAAGTAGCCGGTGGGCCCGTTGCCCTGCACGCTCGCCACCCGCAGCGATCCGTGCGGCGTCGTCGACCAGGCGGGAGCGGCGATGGCGAGCACGACGAGGGCGACCGCGGGAATCGCGGTGCGTGCATCACGCCAGCGCGCGAGCCGCGCCCACTCGATGAGCATCGCGGTGATGGCCACCATCACGAAGCTGAGGCCCGTGAACCCGATCCACGAGACGACCTGGGCGAAAGGACTCTCCGACTGGCTGAGCGCCGCCC
This sequence comes from Rathayibacter sp. YIM 133350, assembly GCF_037404875.1. Classification (NCBI taxonomy): domain Bacteria; kingdom Bacillati; phylum Actinomycetota; class Actinomycetes; order Micrococcales; family Microbacteriaceae; genus Rathayibacter; species Rathayibacter sp. YIM 133350. The sequence goes on along the minus strand of NZ_JBBELO010000018.1, from coordinate 144,044 downwards.
GTCCCCAGGGGAAACCGCCATAGGGCATCGAGCCGACGGCCTGTTCCCGAACACACCACAATCCAGCCACGAGCATCGGCAGCCCGATCAGGCGGAACCACAATCCACCGACGGCGGGCGCCCAGCGATAGGCGAGCGCGATGAGCACGGAGCCCGCCGCGACGAAGGACGACTCGAGGCCGGAGAGCGTGAGCCACGGGATCGGGCCGAGGTAGAGCGCGGTCCACGAGACCTGGCGCAGGTAGAAGACCACCCCGAAGACGAAGCCGACGCCGAGGGCCGACCACGACCGGCGGCCGACGAGGGAGATCAGGCACAGGCCGATGCCGAGGAAGGCGAGCGGCCACACATCCGCGTCCGGGAATCCGAGGTCATAGACGAATCCGCCGGCGGCCGCGGTGAGGAAGGCAGCCCACAGCGGCAGGATCGGCGTCGCACGCCCACGAGCAGCGCCGGGAGTCACCCGATCAGCATATGCGCGCGACGGCATCCGCTAGGTCACGGCCGGCTGGGAGCGTTCTGCCACAGGGCTCTCAGGCGACGGTGCTGTAGGCGACGATGCCACGGCGCACCTCATCGATGGCCACCCGGGCGTTGCGGGCGACGGGATTCTCGGCCACGACCGACAGCTGGTCGAGCAGGTCGATCGTCTGCTTCGTCCAACGCACGAAGTCGCCGGCCGCCATGTCGGCCTCGAGCAGGACGTCGCTGAGCCGTCCACCCCGCGCCCACTTGTTCATGGCAAGGCACAGGCTTGTAGCCAGGGGGGAGCTTCCGGGCAGCTTGTTGTCACGCTCGACGTCGTCCAACCCGCTCCAGAGCAGCTGCGTCGCGTCCAGCGCCGCCGGGAAGGCACCGCGGGGAAGGTAGCGCTCGATCGTCTCGCCCTCCTCCCGGCGCGGCTCGTAGACGAGCGCGCACGCCATCGCCGCCAACCCGGCCGGGTCGAGGTCATTCCACAGCCCGCGGCGCAGCGCCTCGGCCGCGAGCAGGTCGCGCTCGCCGTAGATCCGCCGCAGCATCTTTCCGGCGGAACTCGCTCCGAGTCGCCCCCTCGCATCCCGCTCGAGGTACTCCAGGCTGACCAGCACATCGGTCACGCGATCGAACACGCGCGCCACGGCCCCGGTGCGCGACCGGATCTGCTGCTGCAGGGCGTCGGTCTCGCGCTTCAGCCGCCACCAGCGCTCGGCCCATCGGGCGTGGTGCTCGCGGTCGGGGCAGCCGTGGCACGGATGCGCCCGCAGCTTCTCGCGCAGCCGCGCGAGGTCGCGTTGCCGGTTCTGGCGTGCCGCGTGCGACTGGCCCTCGGCCCGGGTGCCCTGCTTCTCGAGCTCGGTGAGCTGCCGGCGGATGGCGGCGTACTCGCCGAAGTCGCCGAGGTGGCAGCGCATCGACTCCTCGTACCCGGCGAGGGACTCCTGCTGCTGGCGCACCTTGCGGGCGAGGTCGACGACCGAGCGATCGGCCTGGAACTGCGCGAACGAGGACTCGAGGATCTCGCGCGCCCGGTCGCGCCCGAATTGCTCGATGAGGTTCACGGCCATGTTGTAGGTGGGCCGGAAGCTCGAGTTGAGGGGGTAGCTGCGCCGCGAGGCGAGCGAGGCGACGGCTTGGGGGTCCAGGCCCTCCTGCCACTGGATCACGCAGTGGCCCTCGACGTCGATGCCCCGACGGCCGGCACGACCGGTCAGCTGGGTGTACTCCCCCGGCGTGATGGGCACGCGGGCCTCGCCGTTGAACTTCTCGAGCTTCTCCAGCACCACCGTGCGCGCCGGCATGTTGATGCCCAAGGCGAGCGTCTCGGTCGCGAAGACGACCTTCAGCAGCTTGCGCTGGAAGAGCTCCTCGACGACCTCCTTGAAGGCGGGCAGCAGGCCGGCGTGGTGGGCGGCGACCCCGCGTTCGAGACCCTCGAGCCACTCCCAGTAGCCGAGCACCGCGAGGTCCTCGTCGTTCATGGTGCGCGAGCGTTCCTCGGCGATGCGCCGGATCTCGGCGCGCTCGTGGGCGGCCGTGAGCCGGATGTCGCTGCGCAGCACCTGGCGCACCGCCTGGTCGCAGCCGGCCCGGCTGAAGATGAAGAAGATGGCGGGAAGCAGGTTCTTGCCCGCGAGCAGCTCGATGAGAGCCTCGCGCGGCATGCGCGACTCGCGCGCCATCGGCCGGTGATAGCTTCCGCGGTCTCGCCCGCGGCGCCCGGCCGTCGAGCGGCCCTGGATGGAACGGCCGCCGTAGGCCGCCAGCTGCACGAGCTCTGGGTTGACGCGGTTGCTGCCCGCCCGGGTGGACGAATCGAACAGGTCGACGAGCTTGGTGCGCATGAGCACGTGCTGCTCGAGGGGAACGGGCCGCTCCTCGGAGACGATGACGTCGGTGTCGCCGCGCACGGCCTGCAGCCAGTCGCCGAACTCCTCGGCGTTGGAGACGGTGGCGCTGAGCGAGACCATCCTGACGACCTGCGGCAGGTGGATGATGACCTCCTCCCACACCGCCCCGCGGAACCGGTCGGCGAGGTAGTGCACCTCGTCCATGACGACGAAGGCGAGGTCGGTGAGCAGGTCGGAGTCCGCGTAGAGCATGTTGCGCAGAACCTCGGTCGTCATGACGACCACGCGCGCGGAGGAGTTGATGTTGGTGTCGCCCGTCAGCAGGCCGACCTCCGAGGCGCCGTACTCGTCGACGAACTCGTTGAACTTCTGGTTCGAGAGCGCCTTCATGGGCGTCGTGTAGAACACCTTGGCGTTGGAGCGTCGCATCGCCAGGAAGACGGCGAACTCCGCGACGATCGTCTTGCCCGCGCCCGTCGGTGCCGCGACGAGCACGCTCCTGCCCTCTTCGAGCGCGGCGCAGGCCGCCACCTGGAACGGGTCGAGGTCGAACCGCTGAGCGGCTCGGAACTCATCGAGCAGGGGCTGGCGCTGGGTGGCGCGGAAGGCCGCGTAGCGTTCGGCGGGCGAGGGAGTGCTCACGAGCCAAGCCTACGTTGGCGGGGCGGCGCATCCGGGCGGCAGGGCACCGAACCCGCTACGCGGCGTACTGGGCGTTCAGCGCGGCCTCGCGACGATCCATTCGGCGATCGTGCAGCCAGGCGACGCCCCACGCGGCGAAGTAGAGCACGACCATCGGGATGGCGAGCAGGAACATGGAGACGACGTCGGCCGCCGGCGTGGCGATCGCGGTGAACAGGCAGATCACGATGATCGCCCAGCGCCACGAGCGCAGGATGGATGCGGCGCTGATCACCCGCGCGAAGTTCAGCAGCACGAGGAACGCGGGAAGCACGAAGGCGATGCCGATCGCCACCACGAGCTTGAGCACGAAGTTGAAGTAGGTGCTGGCCTCGAGGAAGGTCACCGTGTCGGGAGGAGCGAAGCCGGCCATGAGCTCGACCACGTGGGGCAGCACGAACCAGCCGGCCGCGCAGCCGGCGAAGAACAGCGGCACAGCCGTGAAGAAGAACCCGAAGGTGTACTGCTTCTCCTTGCGCGTGAGTGCCGGGAGGAAGAAGGCGAACACCTGGTAGAGCCACATGGGACTCGAGATGATCAGGCCGACGTAGAAGGCGATCTGCAGCTTGAGGTCGAAGGCTGAGGTGATGTTGGGGTAGTTGATCTGGGCGTCACGGTGCTGCGCCTGTGCGATCGTGATCACGGGACCGCGAAGGGCCTCCCAGATGTAGTCCGAGGCGAGCCAGCCGATGATGGCCCCGACCGCGATGCCGGCGGCCGAGAGGAAGAGTCTCTTGCGCAGCTCGAGAAGGTGCTCGCCCAGCGACATCCGGGCTTCGCGGTTGCTGCGCCGTCGGGAGCGCACTGCCACGGTTGCTAGGGCTTTGTCGTGGGTTCGGCGGTTCCGCTGTCGGAACTCTTCACCGTCGTCGTCGTCGCATCCGCGGCGGGAGCCTGCGCGGTGTCGACGACGCCGTCGGCCGACTTGTCCGCGGGCTTGTCGTCCGAGCGCACTTCGGCCTTCAGGATCTTCATGGACTGGCCGAGGCTGCGGGCCAGCGCGGGCAGCTTGGGAGCGCCGAAGAGCAACAGGATCACGACGAGGATGATCAGGAAGTGCCAACCGGTGAGGTTGCTGAACATGAGGGCGGTCCAATTCTGCGGGGAAGAGGGCTCCAGTCTAACCTGCACGGGGCGGTGCACCCTGTGAGTTGGGGCGGCGCGCCCGCGCGGGAAGGGCCGGTGATCAGGCGGTGTACTGCGCGGCGCCCGCGCGCGCCCACTCCTGCACCGCCTGGCGGGCCTCCGCAGGCTCGAGAACCCGCATGAGGCCGGCATGCGCGGCGATCAGGCGCTTGAGCGCGTGGTAGTGCGCGACGCGCAGGCGTACCCGCACGGTTCCGCCCGACTGCTTCGACACCTCGTCCGGCCGGAAGTCGGCGAGCAGCCCCACGGCATCGGCCGGAAGCTCGATGAGCACCTCGCGGTCATCGGGCGATCCCTGGAAGAGGGTGTCGGGCAGTGCGACCTCGTCGGCGCGATGCCCGATGGGCTCAGCGCTCGGAGTGAGGGCGCTCATCCGGTCCAGCCGGAAGGTGCGCACGGCCTGCCGGTTGTGGCACCACGCGCGCAGGTACCAGTCCTGGTCGCTCGACTCGACGCGCAGCGGATCGACGGTCCTGCGCTCGGTGTCGCCCTGCGCGTTGCGGTAGTCGAAGGAGAGCCGCGTCGCGGAGGCGAGGGAGGCCCGGATCACGGCGAGAGCCGCGTCGGGGGCGCTGCCGCCGACCGCGAGCTCGCGGGGCGTCGAGGAGGCGCCGCGCGAGAGCTTCGCCTGCAGGGCTGCGATCGCCTCGCTGTCGGCGTTCTCGGGAAGCGCCGAGAGGTACTGCAGCCCGGCGATGAGGGCGGAGGCCTCGCGGGCCGAGAACCGCGGCGTCTCGTCGATGACGACGTTCCGCGTGAGCGCGACCATGCCCTCGTCGAGGGCGTCGTAGTCGATCTCGAAGAGGTCGTTCGCGAGGTACGCCTTGGACTCCCCCGGGATGCCCGTCATGGGCAGCAGTTCGACCGTGCGGCGCACGAGGTCCGGCGTGACGTCGAAGTGCGCGGCCACCTCGTCGATGGCGACCTCGCCGCGCTCGAGCAGGTAGGGCACGAGGGAAAGCATGAACAGGGTGCGCTCCGGACCGAGCAGGGAGCGGCGACGGGCTTCAGTCATGAGAGACTCCGTCCTCGTGGTCGGCCGCGACGCGCTCCAAGCGCTCGCGCACGGCGTCGGCGAGCGTATCGGGGCGCAGCACCCGGACCTCGGGACCGAAGGCGGCCAGTTCGTCGGCGAGGATCGCCGGGTCGGTGAAGTGCAGCGTGATGCGGCCGTCTGCGCTCTCGGCCGCGTTGCGGTGCGAGAGCCGCACCGCGGCATCCGTCGCCGCCTGCACGAGGATCTCGGCCGTGTTCGAGCGGAACAGCACCTCCAGCTCGGCCAGCGCCCGTTCGGCCGCACCGGCGGTCGGCGCCGCCGGCAGCGGCGTCTTCGGCTTGGCGAGAACGGGTCCGACGATGCGCGACAGCAGGAACGTGCGGGTCTCGTTCAGGTCGAGGTCGTGGGCGTACAGGTGCCAGCGTCCGTCGAACTGCACGACGGCCAGCGGCAGCACCGTGCGCTGCCGCGGGGAGGACCCGCCCGCCTTGACGTAGGGGAACGTGACGACGCTCTCGCCGAGCGCGGCCTGCAGCGGGTCGAAGGCGGCCTCGCGGATGCGGATGCGCGGCGCGTAGCCCACGAGGGGCTCGCTCGCCTCGACGCCGCGGGAGCTGAGCTTCATGAGGGCCCGCCGGGACTGGTCAGAGAGCGATCCCTCGCGCCACGCGGCGCCGGCCAGCGCGAGCAGGCTCGCCTCCTGCGGCGAGAACTCGATGTCGGCGGGCAGGTCGTAGAGCTTCTTCGGGATGAGGTAGCGCAACGCCGTGTTGTCGCCGGGACGATCGGGCGAGTCGATGGTCTCCAGCGGGATGCCGAGGTCGCGCAGGTCGTCCTTGTCGCGCTCGAACTGCCGCTCGAGCGCGACGTTGGCCCCGCCGACGCTGTAGCGCTGGCTGTACCCCTGCACCGTCGAGAGGATGTCGGCCTTGGTCAGGCCGTTCTCGCTCGCCATGAGGGCGAGCACGAGGGAGAACAGTCGTTCTTCGACCGTGACGGGACTGGCGGGCACGATGCCGATCCTAGTCGGGGCGAGGGTGCCGATCAGCCGATGCCGAGGATGTCGACGACGAAGACGAGCGTCGAGTTCGCCGGGATGCTCGACTGCGCCTGGTCGCCGTAGCCCTTGCTCGGCGGGATGATCGCGAGAACCTGCGATCCCACCGGCTGGCCGATGAGCGCGTCGGCGAATCCCTCGATCACGCCGCCCTGCACGTCGGCACCGGATGCCGCGACGAGGCTCGCGGGGGCGCCGCGCTCCCAGCTGGAGTCGAAGACCTCCTTGGAGCTCCAGACCACGCCGGTGTAGTGCACCGTGACGGTGTCGCCCTTCTTGACGGTGCGCCCATCGCCCTTCTTCAGCTGGGCGACCTTCAGGGTCTTCGGCGCCTTCTCGTCGGGGATCGTCAGGCCCGGGCGGCCGGTGTGATCGAGCACCACCGAGGGGAATCCGGACTGGGCCGGCTGCGGTGCGCCGTCGGCGCGCGTCAGGTAGGCCTTCTTCACGTCGACGACGAACACGAGGTCGTCCTTGCCCGAGAGCCCGATGCCGGCGTTGCCCGCCGAGCCGAAGGCATCCTTCGGGGGAACCACGATCGCGATGCGCGAACCGGGCTTCGCGCAGGTCAGGCCCTTCGCGAGTCCCTTCTGCACCTGCGTGCTCGAGACGACGACCGAGAGCTGCTTGCTCACGTCGTCGCTGTAGTCGGTCTTCTCGATCAGGTCGCCCGTCGTGCCGTTGTAGACGGCCATGTCGATGACGGCCTTCTGACCCGTGATGAGCCCCTCGCCGTGACCGTCGACGATCGTGCTGCGCTGCGTCTTGGGCGCCTGCATCGGCGTCGGGAAGTCGACGTCGGGCGCGCTGCCGAAGTCGCCCTTCGCGGTGACGATGGATGACGCATCGCCCGAGGGCGCGCCGCCCGTGCAGTCTGCGGGTCCTGACGAGCAGGCGGTCAGCCCGACAGCGATCAGGCCAGCGGCCGCGATGAGAGCGGGAAGCTTGCGCACGGGTCCTCGTTTCGTGATTCGTGTGGAGATACAGGTGGTGCGGATGCCCAGGGCCCGCACCGAGAAGAGCCTACTCGGAGCCGAGGTCGCGAGCCTTGGAGGCCGCTGCACTCGTGCCGGCGGCTCGCACCCGCTTGCGCAGGCTCTTGGGGCTGACCGTGCGGTCGCCGAGCGCTCCCGGAGTCCAGGCCTCGACGTCCTCGTCGCTGTAGTCGGACTTGGACGGGCGGCGCTTCAGCTCGGGCAGCACGGTGTCGGGGGCCAGTCGGCGAGCGGTGAGCAGGAAGCCGGTGTGGCCGATCATGCGGTGATCGGGGCGCACGGCCAGTCCCTCGACGTGCCAGCCGCGCACCATCGTCTCGCTCGAGACCGGGTTCGTGTACAAACCCGTGGCACGGATGGCCTCCGCAACGCGGGAGAGCTGCGTGACCGTCGCGACGTAGCACAGCAGAACACCGCCGGGCGTGAGCGCAGCGGAGACCGCGGGCAGGCACTCCCAAGGGGCGAGCATGTCGAGCACCACGCGATCGGCGGTGCCGTCGGCGACCGTCTGCGGCAGGGCCTCGGCGAGGTCGCCGAGCGTGATGGTCCAGTTCTCGGGCTCGTAGCCGAGGAAGGTCTCGACGTTGCCGCGGGCGACGTCGGCGAACTCGTCGCGTCGTTCGAACGAGGAGAGCCGTCCGCTCGGACCGATAGCCCGCAGCAGCCACAGGGAGAGAGCGCCCGAGCCAGCACCGGCCTCCACGACCCGGGCACCCGGGAAGATGTCGGCCATCGCGAGGATCGCCGCGGCATCCTTCGGGTAGATGATGGCGGCGCCACGGGGCATCGACATCACGAAGTCGGTGAGCAGGGGTCGCAAGGCGAGGTGCTCGACGCCGACGTTGTTCGTGACGACGGAGCCGTCGGGGCGGCCGATGATCTCATCGTGCGCGAGCATGCCCCGGTGCGAGTGGAAGACCTTGCCGGCCTCGAGCGTGATGGTGTTCAGCTTGCCCTTGGGTCCGGTCAGCTGCACGCGGTCGCCGATGCGGAACGGCCCGCTGTTCTGGGGACGCTGGTTGGCACTCATCGCGTGCTCCGTTCGGCTCCGGCGAAGAGGGCGTCGATGTCGGCTGCGCTCACGTCGCTCAGCGACGAGAACAGGGTGTAGGCATCGCTCTCGGCGAGCGGAACCTGGTGGGGCACGCCGATCGTGACCGCTCCGGATGCCACGGCCGAGGCCAGGCCGGGAACCGAGTCCTCGATCGCGACGCAGTCCGCGGCATCGACCCCGAGCAGGCGTGCCGCGGTGAGGTAGGGCTCCGGGTGTGGCTTTGCGTTCGCCACGCTGTCGCCGGTGACGATCACGTCGAACGCCGGAAAGCCGACCAGGCCCGCGATCTGCTCCGCCATGGAGCGCACCGACATGGTCACGAGGGCCGTCTTGGTTCCCCGCTCGCGCAATTGCGCGAGCAGCTCTCGAGCGCCCGGCCGCCACGGGATGCCCTCGGCATCGAGCTGCTCCTGTACCGAGGCGGTGAGCCGGTAGACGATCGTGTCGGCGTCGAGCGCGACGCCCGCCTGCTGGAAGACCTTCGCCGATTCCCAGAGGCCGAGGCCGACGACGCGCAGGCAGTCCGCGTGCGTCCAGCCTCCCCCGAACGAGGTGACGAGTTCGATCTCGGCGCTCATCCAGTACGGTTCGGTGTCGACGAGCGTCCCGTCCATGTCCCAGAGCACGGCAGCAGGCGCAACAGTTTCCACAACCGACAAGTCTACGGGTCGGGCTCTATCCTTGAGTCCAGGGTCGCGCGTGCGGCCCCTCAACGAAACGAGGTCGCACCCGGTGGCTGAGCGCAGCGGCATTCTCGGCGGACGCATTCTGGTGGTCGCATTCGAGGGATGGAACGACGCCGGGGAAGCGGCATCCGGGGCGGTGCGCTCGTTGAAGGAGGAGCTCGACCTCATCGAGATCTTCTCGGTCGACCCCGAGCTGTACTTCGACTACCAGTTCAACCGCCCGACCGCGACGCTCGGCGACGACGGCCGGCGCTACCTCGAGTGGCCGGGAGCGGTGCTCTACGGCCCCGCCGTGCCGACGGGCCAGGTCGCCTCGCTCGCCGAGGACGCCGCCCTGCAGGTGAGCGGTGCCAACACCGGCAACATCTACCTGCTGCTGGGCACCGAGCCCTCCCGCAGCTGGAAGAACTTCGCCGCCGACGTGATCGATTCCGCCCTCGCCGCCGACATCAGCGCCATCGTCTTCCTCGGTGCCATGCTCGCCGACGTCCCACACACGCGGCCCATCTCGCTCAGCTCCTCGAGCGACAACCCCGAGCTGCGCGCGGAGCTGGGCCTGGAGCGCTCGAGCTACGAGGGACCCGTCGGCATCCTCAGCGTCATCGCGGATGCCGCGGAGCGGGCGGGAATCCCGACCCTCTCGATCTGGGCGTCGGTTCCCCACTACGTGCACAACGCCCCTTCGCCCAAGGCGATGCTCGCCCTCATCGACCGGCTCGAGGAGCTCGTCGACGTCACCATCCCCCGCGGCGATCTCGTGAGCGAGGCCGAGGCATGGGAGAGCGGAATCGACGCGCTCGCGGCCGACGACGAGGACATGGCCGCGTACATCGCCGGCCTCGAGCAGGCGCGCGACACCGTGGACTCCCCTGAGGCCAGCGGTGAGGCGATCGCTCAGGAGTTCGAGAAGTACCTGCGCCACCGCGGAGATCGTCCGGGCGAGAAGCCCGACGACCCCCGCCGCGGCTGAGCCGCGCCGCCGCGTCAGGCGGTGAGCACTCCGGTGAGCAGTCCGGCGATCAGCAGGCCGCCGAGCAGGATGCGGTAGATCACGAACGGCAGGAAGCTGTGCCGTGAGATGTAGCTCATGAAGAAGGCGATCACCACGAGCGCCACGAGGAAGGCCACCACGGTGGCGAGCGCCGTCTCGAAGGGCCCGAACACCTCTGGCGTGCAGGTGGTCGCGCCCGCTGCGCACGGATCCGCGATCGACTTGTACACCTGGTAGAAGCCGCTGCCGAGCACGGCCGGGATGGCGAGCAGGAAGGCGTAGCGCGATGCCGCCTTGCGCTCGTAGCCGAGGAACAGGCCCGCCGTGATGGTGCCGCCCGAGCGCGAGACGCCCGGGATGAGGGCGAGCGACTGGGCGAGCCCGTAGATGATGCCGTGCGGGTAGGTGAGGTTCTTCAGCCGTCGGGTCTTGGCTCCCACGGCATCGGCGATGCCGAGCAGGATGCCGAAGACGATGAGCATGATCGCCGTGATCCAGAGGTTGCGCAGCACCGTCTCGATCTGATCCTGGAAGAGCAGCCCGAGGATGATGATGGGCACGGAGCCGATGATGATGAGCCAGCCCATGCGCGCATCCGGGTCGTCGCGGGGAACGCGCCCGACGAGGGACTTCGCCCACTGCGCGATGATGCGCACGATGTCGCGCCAGAAGAAGATGATGACCGCGAGCTCGGTGCCGATCTGAGTGATGGCGGTGAAGCGGGCGCCCGGGTCCTCTCCGGTGCCGAGGAACTCCCCCACGATGCGCAGGTGGGCGCTCGAGGAGATGGGCAGGAACTCGGTGAGCCCCTGCACCAGGCCGAGGATTATCGCATTGAGCACGTCCATGGTCTGCCTTCGACGTCTAGTGAGCTAGTAGGTCAGGAGCAGATCATTCAGCACCCTTCGTCCAAAGAGTAGCGCGTCGAGGGGTACGCGCTCATCAACCCCGTGGAACATCGCCGGGAAGTCGAGGCCGGCAGGCAGGCGCAGCGGGGCGAACCCGTATCCGGCGATGCCGAGGGTGGCGAGCGACTTGTTGTCGGTGCCGCCCGAGAGCAGGTAGGGCAGCACCCGCGCCTCGGGATCGTGCCGCGACAGCGCGGCGGACATCGCCTCGACCAGGGGGCCCGAGAACGGGTTCTCCAGTCCGATGTCGCGGTGGGTCACGACGAGCTCGATGTCCTCGCCGACGATCTCGCGCACCTCGGCGAGCACGGCGTCCTCCTCGCCCGGCAGGGTGCGGATGTCGATCCGCGCCTCGGCCCGGTCGGGGATGACGTTGGCCTTGTAGCCGGCCTGCAGCATGGTCGGGTTGGTCGTCGTGCGCAGGGTGGCTTGGATGAAGCCGGAGGCGGAGCCCGTCGAGAGCGCGAGCTCGTCGGGCCCGACGACGCGCGGGTCGACGCCGAGGATGCCGGCGACCTCGTCGAGCAGCTGCCGGGTGGTGTCGGTGAGCCGGATGGGCCACTCGCGCCGACCGAGCGCCGCAACGGCCTCCGCGAGCCGCGTCACGGCGTTCTGCCGGATGAGGCGCGAGCCGTGTGCCGCCTGACCCCGCGCGATCAGCGTGACCCACACGAGCGCCTTCTCGCCGGTCTGCAACAGGTAGGCGCGCTGCTCGCCGACCTGGGTGGAGTAGCCGCCGACCTCGCTGATCGCCTCGCTCGCCCCGGCGAAGAGCTCGGGGTGATTGCGGACGAGCCACTGCGCGCCGAAGACCCCGCCGTTCTCCTCGTCGGCGAAGAACGCGACGACGAGGTCGCGTTCCGGCTGCCGGCCCGAGCTCAGGATGTCATCGAGCGCGCCGATGATCATGGCATCCATGTTCTTCATGTCCACGGCTCCGCGACCCCACAGCAGCCCGTCTCGCACCTCGCCGGCGAAGGGGTCGACGCTCCAGTTCGCGGCATCAGCCGGCACGACGTCGAGATGGCCGTGCACCACGAGGGCGGGCTTTGACGCATCCCGGCCGGGCACCCGCGCGAGGACGCTCGTGCGTCCGGGTTCGCTCTCGAACAGCCGCGGGCGCAGTCCCAGTCGTGAGAGGTGCGCCTCGACGTACTCAGCGGCCTGCCTCTCGCCGTTGGAGCGACCGTCTCCGTAGTTCGTGGTGTCGAAGCGGATGAGGTCGCGGGCCATCGCGGCGGTGTTCTCGAGTTCGGCGGGTGCCATGCCGCCACGCTACCGGACACGCCCGGGCGGCCTGGGCCGGTGCGAGGGCAGCCGTGAACTCGTGGTAATGTCTTAGCTCGTGGCCGCGAGAGATCGCGACGCGAAGAACACATGCGCGGGTGGCGGAATAGGCAGACGCGCTAGCTTGAGGTGCTAGTGCCCGTATAGGGCGTGGGGGTTCAAGTCCCCCCTCGCGCACACTGTGTTGAGACAGTCAGAAAGCCGGGTCGAAAGACCCGGCTTTCGTCGTCTCAGCGGCCCTGCTGTTCCGCCTCGGCGATGGCGTCGGCGGCGCCGACGAGCGCCAGGTGCGAGAAGGCCTGCGGATAGTTGCCGACGTGGGCGCCCGTCGCCGGGTCGATCTCCTCGGCGAGCAGCCCGAGGTCGCTGCAGTATCCGACGAGCCGGTCCATGAGCGCGCGCGCCTCGGACAGGCGGGCCGTCTTGGCGTACTGCCGCACGAGCCAGAACGAGCAGGCGAGGAAGGGGAACTCCCCCGGCGGAAGCCCGTCGACGTTCGCCTCGGTACGGTAGCGGTGCACGAGCCCGTCGTTCATGAGGTCGCTCTCGATCGCCGCGACGGTCGCGAGCATGCGGGGGTCATCGAACGCGCAGTAGCCCACCTCGGGCAGGAGCAGCAGGGAGGCGTCCACCTCTGTCGTGCCGTAGTACTGCACGAAGCATCCGCGCACGGGGTCCACGCCCTTCGCGTCGATCTCGGTGCGCAACTGCTCGCGCAGCGTCTTCCAGCGCTCCCGCGGTCCGGGCACCGAGAACTCGGCACTGGCCATGATCGCCCGGTCCAGCGCCGCCCACATCATCACTCGGGAGTGCGTGAAGTAATGAGGCTCTCCGCGCATCTCCCACAGGCCCTGGTCCTTGCGCGCCACGTTCGACTCGACGAAGCCGATGAGCGCGCGCTGCAGCGGCCAGGAGAACTGCGTGTCGATGACGCCCGCCTTGCGGGCCTCGTGGAGGGCGACCATGACCTCGCCGATCACGTCGGCCTGGTACTGGTCGACGGCAGCGTTGCCCACTCGAACGGGGCGCGAGTCGGCGTAGCCGGGCAGCGAGGCGATCTCGCGCTCGGGGATGTAGCGCTCACCGGCCACGCCGTACATGATCTGCACGTCGGCCGGGTCACCGGCGATCGTGCGCAACAGCCATTCGCGCCACGTCATCGCCTCCTCGGAGTAGCCGTGGGCGAGCAGGGCCTGCAGGGTCAGTGACGCATCCCGCAACCAGACGTAGCGGTAGTCCCAGTTGCGCGGCCCGCCGAGCTGCTCGGGAAGCGACGTCGTCGCTGCCGCGACGATGCCGCCCGTCTCCTCGTGGGTGAGGGCGCGCAGCACGAGCAGCGATCGCACCACCTGGTCACGGTACGGGCCGTCGTGCTCGCAGGTCGCCGCCCAGTTGGACCACCACTGCCCCGAGGCGATGAAGGCCGAGTCGCCGTCTGGACGCGGCGGCGCCTGCTCGTTGGAGGGGAACCAGCTCAGCGAGATGCGCTGCACCTCCCCCTCTCCCACGGAGAACAGCGACTCGTGCAGGTGGTTGCGGGCGTTCAGCCGGGGCCCCCGCACGATGATGGCATCCGGGCCGCATACCGCCAGCAGTGCCGGGGAGCCATCCTCCTCGATCTGGCGCACCCAGGGCAGAGCGCTGGCGTAGGCGAACCGGATGCGGATCTCCTGGCGCATCGGCACGGTTCCGCGGATGCCGCGCACCTGGCGCAGCACGTCGATGTGGCCGCGGGTGCGCGGCATGGTGTCGAGCACCTCGACGACGCCCTCCTTCGTCGTCCAGGTGTTCACGACGGTGAAGGTGTCGGTGAGGTAGTGGCGCTCCAGCGTCGCATCCGGATCCTCCGGACGCAGCAACCACCGGCCGTGATCGGGCGTTCCCAGTAGTGCGCCGAAGGCGGACGGCGAGTCGAAGCGCGGCAGGCACAGCCAGTCGATGGATCCGTCCTTGCCGACCAGGGCGCAGGTGCGGCTGTTGGACAACAGCGCGTAGTCCTCGATCGGCTGGGTCACGACAGGGAATCCGGGTTCACGGGCAAGAGCGGGCTCGACATGGGCTCATGCTACGAGAGCCCCCTCGCGACATGCTGCATGTCGGCGGTATCGACTTGACTAGTTAGAACAAGAGTTCGAAACTGAAGGGGTGTCCATGGCCGCCGTCTCATCCTCGTCTTCGACCGGGTTTCCGTTGAACGGAGCCTCCCCGGTCGAGGACGCCGCGGCGAACCTGGAACGCGTCGCCGAGCTTCAGGCCCGCATCCGCGGCATGCAGTCCACGAGCCTCGACAGCCCGGCACTGCCGACCTCGTCGGCGATCGCCGCCGTGCTTCCCGGGGGAAGCCTGCGGCAGGGAGCAGCCTATTCGGTGGAGGGCTCCCTCACGCTCGCGATGGCGATGCTCGCGGCCCCGTCGGCGAGCGGGGCGTGGTGCGGCGTCGTCGGCGTTCCCGACTTCGGAGCCGAGGCGGCCACCCGGTTCGGCATCGACCTGGAACGCCTCGTGCTGGTTCCCGATCCCGGTGAGCACTGGCTGCTCGCGACGGCCGCGCTCGTCGACGTGCTCAGCGTCGTCGTGCTGCGGCCGCCGATGCGGGCGAGCGATTCGGATGTCGCCCGGCTCGCGGCGAGGCTGCGCCAACGCGGGGCCGCTCTCATCGTGCTCGGTCCCTGGCCGCAGAGCGAGGCGCGCCTCACGCTCGAGCAGAGCAGCTGGTCGGGGCTCGGCAGAGGCCACGGCTACCTGCGTGCCCGCGAGGCGACCGTCACGGCGACCGGCCGGCTGGGCGGCTCACGACCGCGTACCGCCCGGCTGTGGCTCCCCGATCCCGAGCAGGCCTTCACCGTCGGCGAGGATGCCGCTCCCCGACTGCAGGCGGTGGCCCGGTGAGCCCGCTCGGCCGCACCATCGTGCTCTGGTGTCCCGACTGGCCCGTGACGGCGGCCATGCGTGCCGGCGGCATCGATGCGCACGCGCCCGTCGCTCTCATCGACCGTGCCCTCGTGTTCGCCTGCTCGCCCGCCGCCCGACGCGACGGCGTGGCGCGCGGCCTCAAGCTGCGCGAGGCCCAGGCCCGGTGCACGCAGCTCATCACCCTGCCCTACGACCCCCTGCACGACGCCCGCGCGTTCGAGCCGGTGCTGGCCCGCATCGAGCAGGCCACCCCCGGCGTGCAGCTCATCCGGCCCGGCACCTGCGCCGTGCGCTCGCGCGGCCCCGCACGGTTCTACGGGGGCGAACGACAGGCGGCCGCCGTGCTGCTGGACTGCCTCGCCGAACTCGGCATCACCGACGCCCGCGTGGGCATCGCCGACGGGCCGTTCGCCGCCGAGCAGGCCGCCCGGCGCAGCGGCTCCGACCGCATCGGCATCGTCGAACCTGGCGGCTCCTCCACGTTCCTCGCCCCGCTGCCCATCGGCCTGCTCGTCGAGCCCTCGCTGAGCACCCTCCTGCTGCGACTCGGCGTGCGCAGCCTCGGCGACTTCGCCGCCCTGCCCGCCGTCGACGTGCATCGCCGGTTCGGGGCCATCGGCGCGCACGCCCACGCCATCGCCGCCGGCCGGGACGGCCGCATGGTCATCGCCCGCACTCCCCCGAAGGACTTCGAGGTCACCGTCGCGTTCGAGCCTCCCCTCGACCGGGTCGACCAGGTGAGCTTCGGCGTGCGTACGGCTGCCGAGGACTTCATCGCCGCCATGACGAAGGCGCGCCTGGTGTGCACCGGAGTGCGGGTGAGCGTGCTCTCGGAATCCGGCGAGGTCGTCGAACGCAGCTGGATGCATCCGCGCTGGTTCACGCCCACCGACGTGCTCGACCGGGTGCGCTGGCAGCTGCAGGGAAGCGGAGCCGTCGACAGCGGCCTGCGCTCTGCGGTTGCCGCGGTCACGATCGCTCCGGAGCGCACCGATTCCACGGCGAATCACGAAGAGGGGCTCTGGGGATCCGGTCCCGACGAGCGCGTGCACCACGGCCTCACCCGGGTGCAGAGCATGCTCGGCCATGAGGGCGTCGTGACGGCCGTCATCGGCGGAGGCCGGCTGCTCGCCGACCGCCAGATCCTGGTTCCCTGGGGCGATGAGCCCCCGGCGGATGCGGTCGCGAGTGCCGAGCGGCCATGGCCGGGCAGCCTTCCCGACCTGGCCCCGGCCACCGTGTTCCGGGCTGCGCGGCCGGTCACCGTGCTGACGGATGCCGGCGCGCCGGTGATCGTCGATGACCGCGGGATGCTCACGGGCGAACCGCGCTTCTTCTCCCCCACCGGCCGCGCCGCCGAGATGCGGGCCGTCGCAGCCTGGGCCGGGCCGTGGCCCGTCGTCGAACGCTGGTGGGATTCCGCGAAGGCCCGCCGCGTCTGCCGCCTGCAGCTCGTGGACGACGACGGCATCGCCTGGCTGCTGCTGCTCGAGGGCGAGGCCTGGCAGGCCGAGGCCAGGTACGACTGATGGGCTTCAGCAATCCCCCGATTCCCTGGTCGGAACTGGAACGCTCGCTCTCCGACCGGCGTCGCCCGGGCGGCCAGCGCCTGATCGCGGACGGGGGCGACGCGCCGGCCTTCTCGCGCAAGCGCCAGCCCTACCGGCCCAAGGCCATTGCGCCGAGCACGGATCCTGCTGTTCCCTACGCCGAACTGCATCTGCACTCCACCTTCAGTTTCCTCGACGGGGCCTCGTCGCCGGAGCAGCTGCTCGAGGAGGCGCAACGGCTGGGGCTGCACGGCATCGGCATCACCGACCACGACGGCCTCTACGGGGTGGTGCGGCTGGCGGAGGCGGCCGAGAGCTACCCCGGCATGCGCACCGTCTTCGGCGCCGAGCTCTCCCTCGGCCTGAACCGACCGCAGAACGGCATCACCGATCCCGAGGGAACCCACCTGCTCGTGCTGGCACGCGGGGAGGCGGGCTATCACCGCCTGGCCTCGGCCATCACGGCCGCCCAGCTCGCCGGCGGCGAGAAGGGCAAGCCGCTCTACGACCTGGCCGAGCTGGCTGAACGCTCAGGGGGCGACTGGCTCGTGCTCACCGGATGCCGCAAGGGCGCCGTGCGCCAGGCCCTCGCCGCGGGAGGCGCCCCGGCCGCGGCGAAAGCCCTCGACGCCCTCATCGACGGCTTCGGACGTGAGAACGTGGTCGTCGAGCTGTTCGACCACGGGCATCCGCACGACAGCGCAGCCAACGACGAACTGGCCGCCCTCGCGGCCTCCGCCGGCCTTCCCGTGGTGGCGACGGGCGCGGTGCACTACGCCACCCCCGACGAGCACCGCCTGGCCTCGGCCCTGGCCGCCGTGCGCGCCCGGCGCAGCCTCGACGAGATGGATGGCTGGCTGCCCGGTTCCGCGGGTGCGCACCTGCGCAGCGGCGCCGAGATGGAACGGCTGTTCGCCCGTTTCCCCGGCGCTGTTGCGAACACCGTGCGCTTCGCCGACGAGCTCGCCTTCACCCTGCGCAGTGCCCGGCCCCGGCTGCCGAAGCAGAAGGTTCCCGCCGGCCACACTCCCATGAGCTGGCTGCGCGAGCTGGTCTGGCGCGGGGCGGCCGAGAAGTACCCCGGCGTTCCCGAAGCCGTGCGCGCGCGGCTCGAGCGCGAACTCGACGTGATCGAGCTGAAGGACTTCCCCGGCTACTTCCTCATCGTGCACGACATCGTGCAGGAGGCCCGGCGCCGCGGCATCCTGTGCCAGGGGCGAGGCTCGGCCGCCAACTCGGCGGTCTGCTACACCCTGGGCATCACGGCGGTGGACTCGATCTTCTACGACCTGCCCTTCGAGCGCTTCCTCTCGAGCATGCGCAACGAGGAACCCGACATCGACGTGGACTTCGACTCCGATCGGCGCGAGGAGATCATCCAGTACGTCTACGACAAGTACGGCCGCCACAACGCCGCCCAGGTGGCCAACGTCATCAGCTACCGCCCCAAGGCGGCGGTGCGCGACATGGCGAAGGCCCTCGGCTTCAGCGGCGGCCAGCAGGATGCCTGGACCAAGCAGGTGGAGCGCTGGGGCGCCGAGATCACGAGCGCCGACCACGACATCCCCGGCCCCGTCATCGAGCTCGCCGAGAAGCTGCTGAGCTTTCCGCGTCACCTCGGCATCCACTCGGGCGGCATGGTGCTCACCGACCGCCCGGTGGGCGAGGTCTGTCCCATCGAGCACGCCCGCATGGACAAGCGCACCGTGCTGCAGTGGGACAAGGACGACTGCGCCTGGATGGGCCTGGTGAAGTTCGACCTGCTCGGCCTCGGGATGCTCGCGGCCCTGCAGTACACCTTCGACACGGTGCGCGATGACCTCGGCGAGCAGTGGAGCCTCGACACCCTGCCGAAGGAAGAGCCCGCGGTCTACGACATGCTCTGCCGCGCGGATTCCATCGGCGTCTTCCAGGTCGAGAGCCGCGCCCAGATGGGCACGCTCCCCCGCCTGCAGCCGCGGCGCTTCTACGACCTCGTCGTCGAGATCGCCCTCATCCGTCCCGGTCCGGTGCAGGGCGGAGCCGTGCACCCCTTCATCCGCCGCAAGATGGGTACCGAGCCCATCAGCTACCTGCATCCCAAGCTCGAGCCGGTGCTCGAACGCACGCTCGGCGTTCCGCTGTTCCAGGAGCAGCTCATGCAGATGGCCGTGGCCGTCGGCGACTGCACGGCCGAGGATGCCGACCGCCTGCGCCGGGCGATGGGTTCCAAGCGCGGGGTCGAGAAGATCTCCACCCTGAAAGCCAAGCTCTACGAGGGCATGGCCCGCAACGGCATCAGCGACGAGGTGGCCGACAGCATCTACGGCAAGATCGAGGCCTTCGCGAGCTTCGGCTTCGCCGAGAGCCATGCGATCAGCTTCGCGCTGCTCGTCTATGCGAGCTCGTGGTTCAAGCTGCACTACCCGGCCGCCTTCCTGGCCGCGCTGCTGAGGGCGCAGCCCATGGGCTTCTACTCACCGCAGACGCTCACCGCCGATGCCCGCAGGCACGGCGTGCAGGTGCGCCGACCCGACATCCTGCGCTCACGCGCGCACGCGGGGCTCGAGCCGCTGGCCGAGGGCACCGGCGGCATCCGCGTCACCGGGCGCGACAGCTGCCGCGAGGGCATCCAGCCGCCGACGGGATCCTTCGACGCGCGCCGCCCCGACGAGTCGGCTGCCCATCGGCGCGACGGCGCCTTCGCCGTGCGCCTGGGCCTCGCCGAGGTGAAGGGCATCGGAGTGGCCCTTGCCGAGCGCATCGTCGCGGAGCGCGAGGCCCACGGCGCCTACCGCAGCATGTCGGATCTCGCGCGCCGGGTGGGGCTGAAGACCGAGCAACTCGAGGCGCTCTCGGCGGCCGGCGCCTTCGCGTCGCTCGGCCTGGCACCCCGAGAGGCGCTCTGGGTGGCCGGCGACGCCGCGCAGGATCGCGCCGCCTATCTCGATGGCTCGGTTCTGGTCGTGCAGCCTCCGCTGCTGCCGATGCTGAGCGATGTCGAGCAGGTGGTCTACGACCTCTGGACCACCGGCATCTCGCCCGACGACCATCCCATCCGGCACGCGCGCGAGGGGCTTCAGGCGCGGGGCGTGCTCTCTGTGGAGGCCCTGCACTCCGCCGAGAACGGCCGCCGCTACGAGGTGGGCGGCGTCGTCACCCACCGGCAACGGCCGGCGACGGCAGGAGGCATCACCTTCCTCAACATCGAGGACGAGACCGGAACCCTCAATGTCATCGCCGGTGTCGGCGTGTGGAACCGCTACCGCCGCGTCGCCCGTGAGGCCCCGGCGATGATCGTCCGCGGCATGCTCGAGCGCAGCCAGGAGGGCATCGTCAACCTCGTCGCCGACCGTTTCGAGCCACTCACCGTGGCGGCACACAACAAGAGCCGCGACTTCAGTTAGTTTCGAACGATGGACTTCGACAGGTACGGCAGCGATGTTCTGCAGGGCGACTGGCGACGCGCCGGTCGACGCGTGGTTCCCGAGGTCTGGGCCGAGCGCGACCTCGTGGTCGAGGAGGTCGTCACCGGCTTCTGCGGAGCCGTGGTGGCTCTCGAGAAGGGCATCGTGAGCCTCGAGGACCGCTTCGGCACGCGCCGCCTCTTCCCGCTCGGTCCCGGCTTCCTCCTCGACGGCGAGGCGGTCGTGCTCACCGCGCCCAAGCCAGCGGCTCCCCGAGGTCGCGACCGCACCGCATCCGGCTCGTTCGCCGTCGACAACGGGCCGGCCAAGGTCGCCCTGCCGAGCCGCATCTTCGTCGAGGGCCGCCACGACGCCGAACTCGTCGAGAAGGTCTGGGGCGCCGACCTGCGCGCAGAGGGCGTCGTCGTGGAGTACCTCGAGGGGGTCGACGATCTCGATGCCATCGTGCGCGGGTTCGCCCCCACCGCCCGCCGCCGGGTCGGCGTTCTCGTCGACCACCTCGTGCCGAACTCCAAGGAGTCCCGCATCGCGGATGCCGTCGCCCGCGGGCCGTACGGCGCTCACGTGCTCGTCGTCGGGCATCCGTTCATCGACATCTGGCAGGCGGTACGTCCGGCGCGCATCGGCCGGGAGGCCTGGCCCGTCATCCCGCGGGGAACGGACTGGAAGCACGGCGTCTGCGCCGCCCTGGGCTGGCCGCACGCCGAGCAGGCCGACATCGCCCGCGCCTGGCAGCGCATCCTCGGGCAGGTGCGCACCTATGCCGACCTCGAGCCGGCCCTGCTCGGCCGGGTGGAGCAGTTGATCGACTTCGTCACGGAGCCGGCGCACTGAGGCCGGGGAGCCGAGCGCTCAGCCCAGGCGGGTTCAGCCCAGGCTCGTGCCGAACAGGAGGCCGAGCGCGTAGGTGACGGCCGCGGCGCCGTAGCCGATGACGAGTTGCCGCAGCGCCCGAGACAGCGGTGCCGCCCCCGAGAGCAGGCCGACGATGGCGCCCGTGACGAGTAGGGCGATGCCCACCAGCACGACCGAGACCGCGATGGCGGCCAGTCCGCTCAGGCCGAACAGGAAGGGCAGGATCGGGATGAGGGCACCCGAGGCGAAGAAGCAGAAGCTCGATGCCGCGGCGGCGAGGCCCGTGCCGACCGTCTCATGGTCATCGAGCACATCGATGCCGGCGGTCGGCGGCGCCTCCTCGGCGGCGTGCAGCGCCTCGAACAGCCGAGCGGCGCGATCCGAGGCGGCCTGCTCCGACATGCCGCGGGCCCGGTAGACGAGCGCGAGCTCGTTCGCGTTCACGTCGAGGTCGGGCAGCACGGTCTGGGCGCTCGGATCGGGGGCGGATGCCTCGAGCAGCTCCCGCTGGGAGCGCACGGAGACGTATTCGCCCGCGCCCATCGAGAGCGCGCCGGCGAGCAGTCCCGCGATGCCCGTGAACAGCACGACTCCGGTCGGCACGCCGGTGGCCGCGATGCCGAGCACGAGGGCGAGGTTCGAGACCAGCCCGTCGTTGGCGCCGAAGACGGCGGCGCGGAAGGTGCCCGAGAGCCGACGGCGCCCGCGGGCGGCCAGCCCGCGCACGACCTCCCCGTGGATGCGCTCGTCGGCCGCCATGGCGGCGGTCGCCTGCGGGTCGTCCGCGTACGGGGAGCGGCCCTCGGCGCGCTGCGCGAGTGCGAGCACGAACACCGAACCGAACCGGCGGGCGAGCACGGCGAGAATACGGGTGCGCAGGTCCGCAGAGACCGGCCTGCCCGCATCCGCGCCGAGCAGCTCGCGCCAGTGCGCCTCGTGGCGCCCCTCGGCCTCGGCGAGGGCGAGCAGGATCTCGCGCTCCTCGCCCGTGCGCCGGCCCGCGAGCTCGCGGTAGACGGCGGCTTCGGCGCGCTCGTCGGCGAGGTACTGCCGCCAGCGGCGCAGGTTCCTGCTCGAGCGGTCGCCGGGTAGCGCGGTACTCACTCGGCCACCAGCTCCTTCCAGCCATCGCCGTCGACGTGCTCGAAGATGAGGTTCGTCTCGGTGTGCGCAACCGCCGGGTGGCCGGTGAGGTGCGTGAGCACGAAGTCGCGCAGCTCCGTGGCGTCGTGGGCGGCGACGTGCAGCAGGTAGTCGTCGGCTCCCGCCATGTGGAAGATGCCGAGCACGCCGGGAAGGTGGGGGGCCGCCTGCCAGAAGGCGTCGATCTCCTCCCGCGCGTGCTTGGCCAGCCGCACCGCGATGAGGGCCTGCAGCGAGGCGCCGAGGGTCGCGAGGTCGATGTCGGCGTGATAGCCGCGGATGTGGCCGAGTGACTGCAGCCGCCGCAGGCGCAGCGACACGGTCGACTCTGCGACGCCCACCTCGCTCGCCAGGGCGGAGCCCGAGGCGCGCGCGTTCGCCGACAGCGCCCTCAAGAGGGCACGATCGACGCGATCGAGATCAGGTTTCTTCGAATCCACGGCGGATTCCTTTCCGAAGGGCGCAGAAGCTTCCGCAATGGTACCGGCAGTCGCAGCTTCTCCATGCTTTCTTCGGCTCGCCGAAACCTCAGGCGATGGGGTGGGCCGCTCCGGCATCCGGAATCCGCTGGACAGGCGCACGATTGCGGATGCCGAGCCACGAGACGACGCCGCCGATGGCCAGGAGCACCGCGCAGGCGATCACCGCCCGGTGGTAGCCCCGCACGTCCAGTCCGCTCGCGCCCACGATGACGCCCGTGCACGCCACCGCGATGAGGCCGGCGATGCGCGCGACGGCGTTGTTGACGGCCGAGCCGATGCCGGAGTGGATCGGGTCGACGGCGCCCAGGATGGCCGAGGTGAGCGGGGCGACGGTCATGGCCATGCCGAGTCCCATCACGACGATGCCGGGGAAGAGCTCCACCCAGTAGTTCGCGTCGGCTCCGACCATCAGCAGGTAGAGGGTGCCGGCCGCCGCCACGAGCGGCCCGACGGTCATGAACAGCCGGGGCCCGTAACGGGTGGACAGCCCGCCGAAGTACGAGGACAGGAGCACGAGCATGAGGGTCTGCGGCACGCTCACGATGCCGGCCAGGAATGCGGAGTACCCGGCGCTCTCCTGGAGGAAGACCGTGAGGGCGAAGCCGGAGAAGCCGATGGCGGCGTAGATGAAGGAGGTCGCCAGGTTTCCCCAGGCGAAGTTCCTCGCCGCGTAGAGGCTCAACGGCATCATCGGATGCGGTGAGCGGCCCTCCCACCAGACGAAGGCGGCCAAGCAGGCCAGCCCGAGTATTCCCGGCACCCAGATGAGTGGGCTTCCGAACCCGTAGCGCCCCTGCTCGATGAGGGCGAACACCGGACCGGCCAGCCCCAGCACGCCGAGCACGCCGCCGATGTAGTCGATGCCGACCCGAGGAGCGGTGCGCACGTCGCGTCCGAGCCGCATCATGAGCCAGAGCGCGAACGCGATCGGGAGGATGTTGATGCCGAAGATGAGCCGCCACGACACCGCGTCCACGAGGATGCCGCCGAGCGCCGGGCCGCCGAGGAAGGCGGCCGTCGTCCAGGCGGTCCAGCGTCCGATGGCCTTGCCCTGCTCGTCGGAGGGGAAGGTCGAGATGATCAGCGCGAGCGAGCTCGGCACGAGCAACGCGCCGGCGGCTCCCTGGGCGATCCGCGCGCCGACGAGGAACTCACCGGTCGGGGCGAGGGCACAGGCGATCGAGGTGATCCCGAAGCCGTACAGGCCGACGCGCAGGATGCGCAGTCGACCGAAGTTGTCGCTCAGTGAGCCGGCGAGCAGGATCAGGGCGCCGAGCGTGATGAGGTAACCGTCGACCACCCACTGCTGCACGGGCAGTCCCCCGCCGAGTTCGTGCCGGATGGCGGGCAGCGCCACGTTCGTGACGGCTCCGTCCAGGAAGGCGACGAACGAGACGACGATGGCGACGACGAGCACGCGCGTCTTGAGCTTCACGGTCTCACGTTAGGGCAGTGCACCCTCAGTGGGTGCGACCCAGCCGTTTGCGCAGCAGTTCGATGCGCGCCTGGAGCTGCGTCACGCTCGCCTGCGGCACGGCCGGACCTCCGCAGAGGCGGCGCAGCTCCGCGTGGATCATGCCATGGGGCTCTCCCGAGAGCTTGGACCACATGCCGACGAGCGAGTTCAGCAGGGTGCGCTGCTCCTTGAGGGTGCGGTAGAGGGCAACCGGCTCCTCGTTGGCGGGCTCGTCGCGCTTGCGGTCGCTCGCTCGCCGTGCCTGCCGGGACTGCCGGTGGCGCAGCAGCTCGGAGACCTGCTCGGGCTCGAGCAGTCCGGGAATGCCGATGAAGTCGAGTTCTTCCAGGCTGCCCGGTTCCGCGAGGGTGCCGTACTCCTGGCCGTCGTACATCACGCGGTCGAAGTCGGCGCGGGCTTCGAGGGCCTCGAAGCTGAACTCGCTCGTGAGCGAGTCAGAGGCCTTCTCGTCGCGGTTGGCCTCGGCCACCATCGCGTCTTCGGGGTTGTAGAGCTCGCCCTCGGCGTTCTCGTCGGTGCGGCGGTCGAGGGCGTGGTCGCGCTCGAGTTCCATCTGCGAGGCGAGCGCCATCAGCACCGGCACGTTCGGCAGGAAGACGGATGCGGTCTCGCCGCGACGGCGGGCACGCACGAAGCGTCCGATCGCCTGGGCGAAGAACAGGGGCGTCGCCGAACTCGTTGCGTAGACGCCGACGGCGAGCCGCGGAACGTCGACGCCCTCCGAGACCATGCGCACCGCGACGAGCCAGCGCGCGTTCCCCTTCGCGAACTCCTCGATGCGGTCGGAGGCCTCCTTCTCGTCCGAGAGCACGATGGTCGGGCTCTCCCCGCAGATCTCCCGCAGGATGCCGGCGTAGGCGCGCGCGACCGTCTGGTCGGTCGCGATCACGAGGCCGCCGGCATCCGGAATGGACTGCCGCACCTCGCTCAGCCGGCGATCTGCTGCGCGCAGCACCGCGGGGATCCACTCCCCCTTCGGCTCGAGGGCCGTTCGCCACGCCTGGGCGGTGATGTCCTTGGTGTTGCCCTCGCCGAGCCGGGCCTCCATCTCGTCGCCCGCCTTGGTGCGCCAGCGCATCGCCCCGGCGTAGACCATGAACAGCACGGGCCGCACGACGCCGTCGGCCAGGGCTCGACCGTAGCCGTAGTTGTAGTCGGTGAGCGACGTGCGGATGCCGTGCTCATCGGGTGCGTACTGCACGAACGGAATCGGGGCGGTGTCGGAGCGGAACGGCGTTCCCGTCAGCGAGAGGCGTCGGGTCGCCGGCTCGAACGCCTCGCGGATGGCGTCGCCCCAGCTGAGCGCGTCGCCGCCGTGGTGCACCTCGTCGAGGATGACGAGCGTGCGTGATGCCTGGGTGAGCTCGCGATGCAGTGCCGCGCGGGCGGCCACCTGGGCGTAGGTGACCGCGATGCCGTGGAAGTGGCGCCCGTAGCTGCCGTGCGCGTTGCGGAACGAGGGGTCGAGCCGGATGCCGGCGCGGGCCGCCGCATCCGCCCACTGCTTCTTGAGGTGCTCGGTGGGCGCGACGACGGTGATGCGGTCGATGACGCGGCGCGCGCGCAGCTCGGCGGCCAGGCGGAGCGCGAAGGTCGTCTTGCCGGCGCCCGGGGTCGCGGCGGCGAGGAAGTCGCGCGGCTCGTTCGCGAAGTACGCCTCGAGCGCCTCGGCCTGCCATGCCCTCAGCTTGTCGGCGGTTCCCCACGCGGCCCGCTCGGGGAACGCGGGAGAGAGGTGCTCCGCAGCGGAGGTGCCGGGAACGGGGCCTCCGGGAAACGGTGTACTCACTTGACAAGAATCTACCCGACCCGGCCGACAGCCGGCGGCGTCTGGCCTCAGACCGAGGGCGGCGGAACCAGCGGCGGAACGGGGACCTCCGACTGCACCGTGGCCGAGAAACCGGCGCCCGTCAGGGCATCCGCCACCGCGGTGACGGCCTGCGACGTCGCAACGTTCTCATTGAGTGGCGCGTGCCAGAACAGCACCCGCGCACTGGCGCGTTCGGGAGAGAGCTCGGTGAACAGCACGCTCGGGCGCGGCTTGTTGTGCACGAGCGGGCCGGCCTCCGCGGCATCCACCAGCAGGGTCTCGAGGGCGTCCCGCTGGCCGGGCTCGCTCACCCGCACCCGGATCTCGCTGCGGCGTGCGGCGTGCTCGCTGTTGTTCCAGAACGGGTTCTCGAGCAGGTCGGAGTTGGGCACGTGGGCGACGCGCCCGTCCCTCGTGTGCACGACGACGCTGCGGGAGTTCAGGTCCCGCACGACGCCGACGATGCCCTGCACCTCGATCTCGTCGCCGACCGTGAAGGGTCGTCGAGCCTGCAGCACGACTCCGGCGCCGAAGTTGCCGGCGATGCCGCGCAAGGCGAGTGCCAGCACGACGAGCACGATGACCACGGATGCGAGCAGGGGCTGCACGTTCGCCCCGAGGAAGGCGAGGGCGACGCCGAGCGCGATGAGCCAGACGAAGTACTTCGCGACCCGGGCGAGCGTGAGCACGAGCGGCGGGCTCACCTGCGGCCAGCGGCCCCCGATCGCCAGGATCGCCCGCTTCACGAGGGAGGCCACGATCCAGCCGGCGATCAGCACCAGCAGGGCGAACAGCAGGTCCCAACCGCTGAGCTTCTGCGCGTCGAAGAACTCGGCGATCTGGTCCATGCCGATATGCTCACACTGAATTGAGCTTTCGTCGGCACGCCACGGCGGGCCCAGCAGATCGGGGGTGCCGGTGCCGGTGTCGGTTGAGGGGGCGCCGCGCGAGCATTCGCAGCCACGCCGCTCACGGCTGATCCTCCCCGGCTTGACGGCTCGCAACCTCGGCACCGAACTGCTCGCGGGCGTGACGCTGCTGGCCATCTCCGTGCCGCTGAACATCGGCTACGCGCAGATCGCCGGGCTGCCCCCGACCGCCGGCCTGTACGCGCTCATCGTGCCCGCCGTGCTTTGGGCGTTCTTCGTCTCGAGCAGGCAGTTGATCGCGAGCCCCGATGCGGCGGCGTCCGCCCTCGTCGCCTCCTCCCTCGTCGCCTTCGCCGCCGTGGGCAGCGCGGACTACCTCGCGCTCGCGTTCGCCCAGGCCATCGCGGGCGGCGTCGTCTTCGTGCTCTTCGCGGTGTTCAAGCTCGGCTTCCTCGCCAACTTCCTCTCGCGGCCGATCCTCGTCGGTTTCGTTGGCGGACTGGCCCTCGACATCCTCGTGAGCCAGGTCGCCAAGATGCTCGGGGTGAAGATCGACAGCGGTGCCGAGTTCCTCGAGAAGCTCACCCAGCTCGTGGCCTCGCTCGCAACCGTGAATCCCTTCTCGCTCGCCATCGCGGTGGGTTCCATTGCCGTCCTCCTGCTCGGCCGGGTCTGGATCCGCGCGATCCCCTGGGCCCTCGTCGTCCTCGTCGTCACGACCCTGCTCATGGTGCTCACCCCGCTCGCCGCGCAGGGCGTCGACGTGCTCGGCGCCGTCGAGGCAGGGCCGCCCACTCTCACCTGGCCGGTGCTCGCGTGGAGCGACTGGCTCGCGGTCATCCCGAGCGCCTTCGCCCTGACGCTCGTAGGAATGGGCGAGGGCCTGCTCGTCTCCAAGAGCTACGGCGACCGGCGCGGCTACCCCGTGAACCTGAACCGCGACCTGCTCGCCTTCGGCGTGGCCAACCTCGCCTCCGGAGCCACCGGCGGCTACACCGTCGGCTCGTCCACGTCGCGCACGGCCGCGATGGACTCCGCCGGCTCGCGCACCCAGCTGCCCTCCCTCGTCACGGCGGTGGGAACGCTGCTGCTCGTCATCTTCGGCACGGCGGTGCTCGCCGACATCCCCTCGCCCGCCATCGGGGCGATCGTCGCGGTCGCGGTGTACCCGCTGCTCGGCATCCCCGACCTCATCCGGCTCTGGCGGGAGCGCAAGTTCGAGTTCGCTATCGCGGCCGTCTGCTTCCTCACGGCCCTGCTGCTCGGCCCCATCGCCGGCATCCTCGTGGCGTTCGTGCTCTCCCTCGTCAATCTCGCCCAGCGCGCGTCCCAGCCGGCCATCGACGTGCTGGGCACGGTCGAGAACCCGGCGGACGCCATGCTTCCGTTGGATGCCGCAACGCCGCTGACCGCTCCCGGGGTCGTCGTCGTGCGCTTCGCCGCTCCGCTGTTCTTCGCCAACGCCGAGGCCTTCGCCGACACGCTGAAAGGCGCCGTGCGCAACGCCGAGCCCCACGGCGTGCAGCACCTCGTGCTCGACTGCGAGGCGATCACCGACGTCGATGTCACGGGCGCGGATGCCTTCCGGCGGTTGCGCACCTGGCTCGACGCCCGGCAGGTCGAGTTGAGCCTGGCCCGGGTGCGGCCCGATCTCGCTCTCACGCTCGCCCATTTCGGCCTGGTCGACGGCCTGCGCACGTTCGGGACGAACCGGTCCGCCATCGCCGCCCTCTCGGTGGGATCTCCGGAGGGGCCCGACGCGGGAGCAGAATAGGAGGGCTATGACGAACGATGCTCTCTCCCCCTCCGTTCACCCCTGGTCCCGGTACGTCGCCATCGGCGACTCCTTCACCGAGGGCATCGGCGACCCGGAGCCGCGTGTTGCCGGAGGCCACCGCGGCTGGGCCGACCGCGTCGCCGAGGTGCTGAGCCGAAGCAACCCCGACTTCGCGTACGCGAACCTCGCCGTCCGAGGCAAGCTCATCCAGCAGATCATCGACGAGCAGATCGAACCGGCACTCGAGCTGCGGCCGGATCTCATCACGGTCTGCGCGGGCGGCAACGACGTCATCCGGCCCGGGTCGGACCCCGACCTGGTTTCGGCCAAGTTCGAGGCTCTCGTGAGCCGGCTCTCCCGGGATCGCGCCACCGTGCTCATCTTCACCGCGACCGACGTGGGATTCTCACCGGTGTTCCGGGGCATTCGCGGCAAGGTCGCGATCTACAACGAGAACATCCGGGCGATCGCGGCCCGGTACGACTGCATCGTGGCCGACCAGTGGTCGCTCGCCGAGATCCAGGACACCCGGTTCTGGGCGCCCGACCGACTGCACCTGAACGCCCTCGGGCACCACGAGGTCGCCCGCCTCGTACTTGCGGCTCTCAACGTTCCGAACAGCCTCGAGCCGATGAAGCCCGAACCCGTTCCCACCTCGACCTGGCGTCGGGCGCGCACCGAGGATCTGCACTGGGCACGCGAGTACCTGGTTCCGTGGGTGCTGCGCCGCATCCGTCACCAGTCATCCGGTGACAACGTGCTGCCCAAGCGCCCGATCGCGGCGCCGTTCGACACGGATGCCGCCGCGCACGAGCGCCGGTGACTCAGGCGGCGAGCTCGCCCGGGTGCCCGAGGCGCCAGAGCGTTCCCGGATCCTCGATCTCGCCGCGTGCCACGAGCGGTACGACGGTCGTGGTGCCGTTTATGGTGAAGGTCACCGAGCCGACGGTGTCTCCGTCGGCCACGGTGCGCAGCGTCTTCGACGTCGCCGTGGAGGTGATCGGCGTGTTCGACCAGACCAGGGCGGAGGCGTCGTGCTCGGCGACGGCCGTCACGGTGTCGCCCCACTCCGACGTGTAGCTCGCGTAGCGTTCTCCGGCCTTGGTGAGCGTGACCTCGTGGAAGGCCGCCGAGACGGAGTCCAGCAGCGTTCCGACCGCCGCATCGAGCTCGGCGTGATCGCCCATGTCGGGGCCGCCCAGCAGCACCCCGACGACGGTCACGGTGCGGGAGCCGATCGTGTAGTCGGCCGAGAACAGCAGGCAGGCGCCGGCATTGTCGTTCGTGCCGGTCTTGATGCCGTCGACGTTGTGGCTGCCGATCATCTTGTTCGTGTTCTCGATGGTTCCGATTCCGGGGATCTCGGCCGAGGGCTGCGAGACGATCGCCGAGATGGTGGGGTCGGTGTTGGCGATCTTGGCCAGTTCCACGAGGTCTGCCGGGGTGCTCGCGCTCTCGTCGGACAGGCCGCTCGTGTCGACGACCGTCGTGTTCGCAAGGCCGTGGGCCTTCAGCCACGTGGCCGCGGCACCGAGGTAGGCGTCGACCGAGCCGAACGCCCAGTTCGCGACCGAGATCGAGTAGTTGCCCGCCGAGGGCAGCAGCATCATCGTGAGGGACTGCTTCTCACTCAGCACGAGGCCATCGCGCACCGGCGCGACGGAGGCGTCAGCGGCCACCTCCTGGTAGTAGATGTCGACATCGGCGTCGGTGTAGGTGATCGAGGGCCCATCCTCCCCCACGGCGATCGGCTTGGCGTCGAGCACGACGAGGGCGGTGATGATCTTCGTGATGCTCGCCATCGGCGCGGCCGACTGGTCGCCGCTGGCCGAGAGAACGCCGTCGAACCCGACGGCGCCGACGGCGCCGCGGCCGAACCCCGGCCATGCGGGCTGCGCCTGCGGCGTCGAGATCGCGGCGGGCTCCTTCAGTTCGGCGGCGGTCGCGGGGACCGAGGCGGTGAGGGTGCTGAAGGAGTAGATGAGGGCGGCGAGAACCAGGACGAGACCGCCGAAGACGACGATTCTGCGACGTCGGTAGATCTGGCGTCGAGTGAGGGGCATCCGCTCAGTCTAAATTCCCGCGGATGCGCTCTCGTCCACCTGCAGCGCGTACAGGGCAACCGCGCTCGCGGCGGCGACGTTGAGCGAGTCGACGCCGTGCAGCATGGGGATGGTGAGAACCGTGTCGGCGGCCGCGATGGCAGAACGGCTGAGGCCGTCACCCTCCGTTCCGAGCACGATGGCCACCCGGTCGGGAGGATCGGCGGCGAACGCCCGCAGGCTGACCGCGTGCTCGGCGAGGGCGAGCGCCGCGACCGTGAAGCCGGCCGCGTGCAGCAGCGGTGCCGCCTCGTCCCACTCCGGAATACGCGTCCACGGCACCTGCAGCACGGTGCCCATGCTCACCCGCACGCTGCGGCGGTAGAGGGGGTCGGCGCACCGCGGGCTGATGAGCACGGCATCGGCGCCGAGGCCGGCTGCCGCGCGGAAGACCGCACCGACATTGGTGTGGTCGACGATGTCCTCCAACATGACGACACGACGCGCGCCGACGAGCAGGTCGGCGGGATCGGGCAGCGCCGGACGATGCATCGCCGCCAGGGCCCCACGGTGCATCCTGTACCCGGTCAGGCTCTCCAGCAGGGCGCTCTCGCCCACGTAGACGGGCACGTCGGGCCACTCGGCCAGCAGTGGCTCGACGTCGGGAATCCACTGCCGCTGCACGAGTACGGAGCGAGGGCGATGGCCCGCAGCGAGCGCTCGGGCGATCACCTTGGTCGACTCGGCGATGTAGAGGCCGCCCTCCGGTTCCGTGAGCCGCCGCAGGGCGACATCGGTCAGCCGGGCGTAATCGGAGAGGCCGTCTGTACTCAGGTCGGTGATCGGAATCAGCTGCACCCCTCCATCGTCTCAGCGGCAGGAAACATTCCGGAAAACTCGCGTGTTTAGACTCAGGGGAACGGAAGGGGCCGGCATGAGCAATCCTGTGCTCGAGCTCACCGGCGAGCAGGTGCTCGGCGCGCAGACCGCGGCCGAGCTGATGCGCGGCCGCTCGAGCGTCGTGCTCACCGGCGCCGGGGTGTCGACCGACTCCGGCATCCCCGACTACCGCGGCGCCGGCGCGCCCGCGCGCAATCCCATGACGTTCCAGCAGTTCCTCGCCGACGAGCGCAACCGCAAGCGCTACTGGGCAGGCAGCCACCTCGGCTGGCACCGCTTCGCCGCCGCCCAGCCCAACCGGGGGCACCGTCTGCTCGCGGAGCTCGAAGAGGCCGGACGCGTCAGCGGCATCATCACCCAGAACGTCGACGGCCTGCACAGCCGCGCGGGATCCGGCCGCGTCGTGACCCTGCACGGCTCCATGGATCGCGTGCTCTGCCTGCACTGCGGCCAGGTGTTCGCGCGCACCGACATCGCCGAGCGCCTCGCCGCCGCCAATCCGTGGCTCGACGACGCGGAGGCGGCACGCCTTGCGCCCGACGGCGACGCCGAGGTCAGCGAGGTCGATGACTTCGTCGTGCCCGATTGCACGGTCTGCGGCGGCATGCTGAAGCCCGACGTGGTCTTCTTCGGCGAGTTCGTACCGGTCGATCGCTTCCGCCAGGCGCAGGCGCTCCTTCGTGCCGCCGATGTGCTTCTCGTCGCCGGCTCCTCGCTCGTCGTGAACTCCGGCATCCGCCTCGTCGAACAGGCACGCCGCCAGCGCACGCCCATCGTCATCATCAATCGAGGCCTCACGAAGGGCGATTCGCGCGCCGCCGTCAAGGTCGACGCGGGAACCACGGAGACGCTCGAGGCCATCGCCGCCCTGCTCTGAGCGAGGAACACGGGCGGCCGCCCTTGGCAGGTCGGAGCACCCCGTGTCAAGGCTCTGAATCCGCTTTCGCGCTCGTGCCGGGCACGAATAGGGTGAGCGCATGAGCGGAGGCGACCAACCGGGCCAGGCCCTCAACGCCCCCCTGCTCCTGGATCGCTACCAGCCGCTCGCCCTCATCGCGCGGGGCGGCTCGGCATCCGTGTTCTCGGGACGTGACGAATCCCTTGGACGAGCCGTGGCGATCAAGGTGTTCAGCGGCGGAACGGAATCCCACGTCAGCCAGTACCGGCACGAATTGCGGGTGCTCGCTGCGCTCAGCCACCACGGTCTCGTATCCATCCTCGATGCCGGCGTCGACCTCTCCACCCCCGAGGACCCGCGACCCTTCCTCATCATGGAACTCGTGCCGGGTCGCACGCTTCGTGCCACCCTCGCCGAGCACGCCCTGTCGCTCCGCCAGATCGGCGAGATCGGGTACGAGGTGGCCGAGGCTCTCGAGTACGTGCACGCGCGCGGAATCATCCACCGCGACATCACGCCCTCCAACATCATGCTCGTGGACTACGGCGTCGGCCAGTCCCGGGTGCGGGCACGCCTGACCGACTTCGGCATCGCGATCCACTCCGAGAGGGCGGTGGAGAGCGCCGCGACCGTCACGGGAACCGCGGCCTACCTCAGCCCGGAACAGGTGCGCGGGCTGCCACTGAGCACCGCGTCCGACATCTACTCGCTGGGACTCGTGCTGCTGGAGTGCTTCACCCGCACCATCCAGTACCCCGGCGATCCGGTCGCCTCGGCCATGGCGCGACTGCGCCGGGACCCCGAGATCCCCGACATCGTCTCCGGGCCGTGGCGCTCCCTCATCGAGCGGATGACGGCGCGCGAGCCCGCCGAGCGCCCCTCAGCCGTCGTCGTCGGCAAGGAACTGCGTCGGGCCCTGCGCTCCAGCGGCCCCCACGCGATTCGTTCCGACCTCAGGCGTCCACGATCGTGAACTGATTGCCGCCCGCACGCTTGGATTCGAACATGGCGTCATCGGCGGCATGGATCAAGGCGCCGGCCGAGATGGGCACCGACTGGACCGCGTGATCGTGCACGGCGATGCCGATGCTCGCGCGAATGGTGAAACCGTCGGGAAGCTCGGCGATCGGTGCCTCGATGGCGGCGCGCACGCGCTCGGCGATCACGGCAGCACCGTGCGCGTCGGTGTCGTCGCAGACGATGATGAACTCGTCGCCGCCGAAGCGGCCTGCCGTGTCATAGGGGCGCACGCTCGAGCGGATGCGGGCCGCCACGACGCGCAGCAGGTCGTCGCCGACGGCATGACCGAGCTGGTCGTTCACGGGCTTGAAGCCGTCGAGGTCCAGGAACACGAGCGCGGTGCACCGACCGTTCCGCCGGCCGGACTCGAGCACCTCGCCGAGGCGCTCGATGAGCAGCCGGCGATTGGCGATCCCCGTGAGCTGGTCGTACAACGCCATCCGTTCGAGCCGTTCCTGCAGCCGGATGCGGATGAGCGTCTGGGACGCCTGTCGCGCGAGCGACTGCATCAGCTCCAACGTCTCGGGCGGGAACGGACGCCCCCTCCCGAAGAAGCACAGCAGCACTCCGAGGGGCCCTGCGCCGTCGGGCAGCAGCGGTGTGGCCGTCACCGCCTCGACGCGTGCGCGCCGGAACTGCTCGCTGAATTGCGGGTAGGTTCTCGCCAGCTCCTGCCGATCCGAGACACTGACGACCTCACCGTGACGCAGTGCGTCGGAGGCCGGCCCGCCGGCCGTCTCGAGGCGGTCGCCCACCTGCGAGCCGGGCCGCGTGGGCAGTTCGCCGGCTGCGAGGTAGAACGCGCCGGCATCCGCGGCCAGCAGCACGGTCACGGGAGCCGCCGCGAATGCCTCGCGTGCGCATTCGGCCAGAACGCTCGCCAGGTCCTGCTCGGTGGCGCATCCGTCGAAGCGGAGCGAGGCCTGCTGGAGCACGCGGATGCGCACGGCGGAGGCCTCCGCCTCCCGTCGCGCATTCAGCAGTTCGCGTTCGTAGTCCTGACGCTGGGTGGCGTCGAAGATGGCGGCGCGCACCTCATCGCCGACCTTGACGGCGTTCATCAGCACGGGAAGCGTCGAGCCATCGGCGCGTCGCAGGGAGAGGGAGATCTCGCGCACCTCGCCCTCGAGGTTCAGCACCGGAAGGAAGCGCGTCTCGTAGAACAACCGTGGCGCCGTGTCGAGCACGTCGACGAACGGGCTGCCATCGAGCTCTTCCCCTCGGTACCCCAGCCACTGCAGCAGGGTGGAGTTCGCACGGGTGATGGTGCCGTCGGATGCGATGCAGAGCAGGCCGCACGGCGCGTGATCGTACAGAGCGGCCGACACCGACTCGCCGTCGACGGAACGAGGAGGCGCTGCCGGGGTCACCTCGGTCACGACAGGTATTCCCGGATGGCGCGCACCACTTCCTCGGGCGCCGAGAGGTTGGGGCAGTGGCCCGAGGCATCCAGCAGCACGAAACGGCTGTCGGCGATCTGGTCGTGCACGTACTCACCGACCACACGGGGTGCGATGGCGTCATCGGCGCTCTGCAGCACGAGCGTCGGCGTGAGGACGGCTGCGAGATCGGCCCGGTTGTCGGAGGTGAAGGTAACGCGCGCGAAATGCCGCGCGATGGCCGGGTCGACGTTGCAGAAACTGGTGGTCAGTTCCTCGCCGAGGGCCGGTCGGTCGGGGTTGCCCATGATGATCGGCGCCATGGTGGCCGACCACCCGAGGTGGTTGGAGTCGAGGGCGTCGAGCAGTCCTTCGATGTCCTCTCGGCTGAAGCCGCCGGTGTAGTCGGCGTCGTCGATGTAGCGCGGAGAGGGGCCGACAAGCACGAGGTTTCCGAAGCGCGTGGGGTCGTGCGCGGCGGCCAGAATTCCGACCATTGCGCTGACGGAGTGTCCAACGTATACTGCGTCGCTCAGATCCAGCTGCTCGAGGATCTCGAGCACGTCGTCGGCGTAGCCGTGCAGGGAGTCGTACTTGGCGCGGTCGTACGCGCTGAGGTCGGAGCCGCCCGCCCCCACGTGGTCGAACAGCACGACGAGGTGATCCTCTTCGAAAGCAGGGGCGACGAAGCGCCACATCTCCTGACTACAGCCGAATCCGTGGGCGAAGACGATCGGCCGTCCTGTGGGGTTCCCGGTGATCGTC
The DNA here is from genome assembly GCF_037404875.1 of Rathayibacter sp. YIM 133350. Taxonomy (NCBI): domain Bacteria; kingdom Bacillati; phylum Actinomycetota; class Actinomycetes; order Micrococcales; family Microbacteriaceae; genus Rathayibacter; species Rathayibacter sp. YIM 133350. The sequence goes on along the minus strand of NZ_JBBELO010000018.1, from coordinate 108,625 downwards.
ACGTTGTTGCGGTGCTGGACGTCGACGTCCTGCGGTGAGGTCAAGGGCACCTGGGGCTCCTCTGTCGGGGCTCCGGCGGGGCCGGATCGGCGATGAAGGTCACGGCCGGAGCAAGCATAACCGGAGGCCCTGTCATCGCCCTCATTGCGGCTTCGATCGCCCGGGAGAACGTAGAGTAGCGCATGGAAATCGACGGATAGGGCGGTTGACGAATTTCCGGCTTCTCTGCACGATCGAGAATCGAGTATCCGGAAAAGACGACGGGACGCATGCAATGAGCTCCACTGAAGCGACGACGGAGGAGCGCCTCAGGCGCGACCTCGCCGTGGCCGTCGACCTCGGCCAGATCGTCGCTCGCTATCAGCCCCAGGTCGACTTGGCGACCGGGGCGTTCGTCGCCGTGGAATCGCTGAGCCGGTGGCAGCATCCCGAGCTCGGCCTCGTGCCGCCCGACGTCTTCATCCCCCTCGCCGAGGCGACGGGAGCCATCCACGACATCGGCCGCTTCATGCTGGCCGACGCCTGCCGCCTCGCCGCTGACTGGGACGCCCAGGGGCTGGCCATCGAGGTCTCCGTCAACGTCTCGGCCAGGCAACTCGATGACGACCGCTTCTTCGGCGACCTGGAGGGCTACGTCGGCCACGCCGGCATCGAGGCGGGACGCCTGACGATCGAGATCACGGAGAGCGAGCGGATCGACGACCTCGAGGCCGTTTCCGAGCGGCTTTCGCAGGTGCGTGGAACGGGCGTGGGCATCTCGATCGACGACTTCGGCACCGGCCACACCTCGGTCGAGCAGCTCATGAGCCTGCCGGCGAGTGAATTGAAGATCGACCGCACCATCGTGCAGGACGACAGCGCCATCGGCAATCGGATGCTGGCCACCGTCATCGGCCTGGTCAAGGATCGCGGCATCCGCGTCGTTGCGGAGGGCGTGGAGACGCCTGCGGACCTGCAGCGTGCCCGTCGACTGCGCTGCGATCGTGCGCAGGGTTACCTGATCGCGCGGCCGCTGCCGCGCGTCGAGGTCGAGGCGCTTCTGCTGGAGAACCGGCAGTAGGCCTCGACGCTCGTCACGGCGTCAGCAGCTCAGAAGTCGAAGTCGGTGTCCGCGTTCGGGTCCGCGGCAGCCTCGGTGCTCTCGTTCACTTCGATCTTGGTCCAGGTGACCGGCATGCCCGGCGAGAACAGGATGTCGATGCCGGGACCTCCGCGCAGCGGCGGGATGTTGACGTAGCCGCCGCCTGCTTGCACGGCACCGAGGATCTGGGTGCGCAGCTCATCGATGGGGTCGGGGAGGAAGTAGTCCTTGCCATCGACCGTCAGTCTGTTGATCACCACGCGGCGCGCTCCATTCACTCAGTACGGCGAGACCGACGTCTTCGCCCCAGCAAGGCTACCGGCCCTCGGCAGGTGAACTGCACGAGGGGCCCTTCCGCGCACTGTAATCTTCTACGGGTGCCCGAACGCGGCACTGGATCGGACGGACTTCGCGTGGGCACACTCTTCTACGACCACGAGGGCTTCGAATTCGAGGACCGGGTGCTCGCCCACCTGCAGCTGGTGCTCACGACGAAGCTGAGACGGCACGAGCCCTTCGTGCTCTCGTGGCTGCAGCCTTTCGAACTCGGCAGCGGACGGCGTGCGCTCTGGATCGACAACGGCGTGGGCATCCACTACGCGTACAGCGGCTCGCGCACGCCTACGATCAACCGCGAGTGGGTCGAACAGCTCATGACCGCTTCGGGCCGTCCGGGCGGAGTCTTCCTCGAAGAGGAGCCGAAGCCCGTCTCCAGCTGAGTCATCGCGAGCACACCCGCGGTGCTCAACGGCGGCGCGCGGCCACCGTCTGCTCGAGCAGGGCCAGCAGCTTGCGGGCAGAACCCTCCCACGTGAACCGGGCAGCCTCGGTGCGTCCCGCGAGCGAGCGACGCTCCCAGTCTCCGGGCGCGTCGAGCGAGAGGATGCCCGCGGCGATCGCCTTCGGATCCTTCGGATCCACGTAGAGGGCTGCCGCTCCCCCGATCTCGCGGAAGATCGGGATGTCGCTGACGACGATGGGCGTACCGACCGACATGGCCTCGACGAGCGGAATGCCGAAGCCCTCATCGAGGGAGGTGGAGACGAGCGCGGTCGCGTGCCTCAGGATGTCGGCGTACTCGGCGTCGGTGGCGCCGTCGTGGAAGACGAGGTCGGCCTGCGGGGCGAGTGCCGTCAGTCGCCGCCGGTCGGCGTCGCTCACTCCGCTCATCAGGTGCAGCCGGGTTCCCGGCACCAGCGCCACGGCCCGAACGAGCGCCTCGACGTTCTTGTACGGCATGAACGAGCCCATGTAGACGAGCGAGCGCTGCTGGGGCCGCGCCCGCACCGGCACGTCCTCGCCGGGAAGGGGCGGCGCCGCATTGGGGATGACGGTGACCGGCCGGTGGGTCAGCGAATGCCGCGCGATCAGTTCCGCCGTCGTGTGCGAGACCGTCGCGACCGCGTCCGCCCGGTTCAGGAGGAGGCGCTGCGGCCACCACGCCAGGTGGTAGAGCCGCCAGAGTCCGCGGATGGCCAACGGCAGGTTCCGGGGCGGGGTGCGGTTCGTGTAGTAGATGAGGTCGTGCACCGTCAGCACGAACGCGTAGCGCCGGCCCCATGAGCCCATGGTCTGCATGGGCGTGTAGACCACATCGGGCTTCAGCCGGTTCACCTGCCGGGCGACGAAGGGGTCCCGGGCGCTCGTCGGGCTCGCCACGAGTTGCCAGGGCAGGTCGGGCAGCAGGTCGAGCTGGCGGTGATCGCTGATGAGCATCGTGACCGGATGCAGGCGGGCGAATGCTTCGACGAGGCTCGCGGTGTACCGGCTGATGCCATCATGTCGGTCGAACCGCGTGTAGCGGCAGTCGAAGACGATTTTCACGTGAGGAAGCTCCGGATGTGCTCGGCGGCGGCGAGGGGGGTCTCGTAGTGGATGAGGTGCCCCACGTCTTCGATCACCTGGAGCTCGGCATCCGGGAAGAGCGTCTGCAGGCGCACCTCGGCGGCGAGCGGCGTGATGTCGTCCTTCTCGGCCGCGATGAGCAGCGTACGGGTCGTGATGTCATGGGCGTACTCGCTCACGTCGTGGCTGACGGATGCCCGGAACGCCTCGAGGACGACGTCGCGATCGCTGAACGCCGAGAAGTAGCGGTCGTGCTGGTCGTGCACGAATCGGCGCAGGTCGCGGTCCTTCGTCTTGGCCATCGAGATGCTCATCACCCGCACGATGACGCGGTTGCGCAGCAGGGCGAAGCCCGCCCGCTCGGGCAGCGCAGCGCCGGCCCGGTAGTAGAGCACGGCGAGCCGGGTCATGACGCCCCGCGGGCCCTCGAGCGCCGGCGCGCCGATGGGATTGACGAGGATGAGGTCATCGACCTCCACGCCGGCCGCGACGGCTGCGGAGGCGACGATCGAGCCGAAGGAGTGCCCCAGCAGCACAAGACGGCCGCGCACCTCGAGGCCCTCCAGGAACGCGCGCAACCACCCGACGTACGCGTCGATGTCGTGACCGGCCGGAAGGGGATCGGAGAGACCGAAGCCGGGCAGGTCGGGCGAGATGATGCGGAACTGCGGCAACTGCGCAACGACGGGTTCCAGCCCGTGGTGATCACCCCGGAACCCGTGCACGGCGACGATGGTCGTCTCGGCATCCGCGTCGCCGTACTCCCAGTAGCGGGTCGTACTGCCGGCCGCAGACAGCGAGCGCTCGACCACGGGGATGCGCGCCAGCGCGGCGGCATACGGCGAGGGAGCGGTCATCGCAGTAAGTCTAAGGTGTCTCTGCGCGGCGGCGACGGGCACGACGACACACCGCCGCTGTCAACCGTTGGACAGAGAGCGAACGCTCCCTCTTAGACTCGGAGAGTGACCTTCACCGCGCCCATCCAGTTGCCCGGACTCACCCTCGATCCCCAGTGGTACAAGCGCAGCGTCTTCTACGAGGTGATGGTGCGCTCCTTCGTCGACGCCAACGGCGACGGAACGGGCGACATCGCCGGCCTGATCTCCAAGCTCGACTACCTGCAATGGCTCGGCATCGACGCCCTGTGGATCCCGCCGGTCTTCGCCTCGCCGCTGCGAGACGGCGGGTACGACATCTCCGACTACAAATCGGTGCTGCCCGAGTTCGGAACGGTCGACGAGTTCCGCGAGCTCGTGACGAAGGCGCACGAGCGCGACATGCGCATCGTCATCGACCTTCCGCTGAACCACACGAGCGACCAGCACGAGTGGTTCCAGGCCTCCCGGGAAGATCCCGATGGCCCCTACGGCGACTTCTACGTCTGGAACGACACCGACGACAAGTGGCCCGACATCCGCATCATCTTCGTCGACACCGAGGACTCCAACTGGGCCTTCGACTCGGTGCGCCGCCAGTTCTACTTCCACCGCTTCTTCTCGCACCAGCCCGACCTGAACTTCGAGAACCCGGCGGTGCACGAGGCCGTCTTCGACATTGTCCGGTTCTGGCTCGACATGGGGGTCGATGGTCTGCGACTGGATGCGGTGCCCTACTTCTACGAGTCCGACGAGGGCAACGGCGAGGGCGAGCCCGAGACCCACGAGTTCGTCAAGCGCATGCGGGCCATGATCGACCGCGACTACCCCGGCCGCGTGATGATCGCCGAGGCGAACCAGTGGCCGCGTGAGGTCGCGGCGTTCTTCGGCACCGAGGAGGAGCCCGAATGCCACATGGCCTTCGACTTCCCGGTGATGCCCCGCATCTTCTACGCCCTGCGCTCGCAGCAGGCCGAGGAGCTGAAGCGAGTGCTCTCCGAGACGACCGACGTGCCTGCTTCGGCCGGCTGGGGCGTCTTCCTGCGCAACCACGACGAGCTGACGCTCGAGATGGTCTCGGAGGAGTATCGGCAGGCGATGTACGGCTGGTACGCCTACGACCCGCGCATGCGGTCGAACGTCGGCATCCGCCGGCGCCTGGCGCCCCTGCTCGACAACTCACGGGCGGAGCTGGAGCTCGCCCACGCCCTGCTGTTCTCGCTCCCGGGAAGCCCCTTCCTCTACTACGGCGATGAGATCGGCATGGGCGACAACATCTGGCTCCCCGACCGCGACTCCTCGCGGACGCCGATGCAGTGGACGCCAGACCGCAACGCCGGCTTCAGCGCCGCCGACCCGGGCAAGCTCTACCTGCCCGTCGTGCAGTCCCTCGTCTTCCACTACAACCAGGTGAACGTCGAGTCGCAGCTGGCCCAGTCGCGCTCGCTGCTGCACTGGGTGCGCAACGTCATCCACGTACGCAAGGGGCACCCGGTCTTCGGCCTCGGCGACCTGACGCTCCTGCAGACCGACAACGACTCCGCGCTGGCCTTCCTGCGGCACTACGACGGCAGCGCCCCCCGGTACGGCACCTACGGCGGCGACCAGGCCGAGACCGTGCTGTGCGTGTTCAGCTTCTCGCACAACCCCATCTCGGTGACGATCGAAGACCCCGCCCTGGCCGGCACGCGCCTGTACGACCTCTTCGGCGGCGGCGTCTTCCCGTCGTTCGACGACGAGGGCAAGCTCACCCTCACCCTCGCGACCCAGAGCTTCTACTGGCTGCACTGTGGCTGATGCCCCCTCGGGGCCGCCGCTGATCCTCGTGCTCGGAGGCACGGGAACGGCGGGTCGCGCGGTGGTGGCCGATGCCCGTGCCCGCGGTCTGCGCGTGCGCGTGCTCGCCCGCCGCCTGCCGCCGCACGGGGGCAGGTCGGCCGACGTGGAATACGTGCAGGGCGACATCGTCACCGGTGTGGGACTCATCGGCGCGCTCACGGGAGCGAGCGCCGTCATCGACGCGACCAACGGCTCCGCCGGGGCGAGCCTGAAGACCCTCACCACCGGGCCACGGGTCGTCGCAGCCGCGGCCCGCATCGCCAAGGTGCGCCGGCTCGTCCTGCTCTCGATCGTCGGAATCGAGCAGACGCCGCTGCCCTACTACCGGGCGAAGGTTGCCCAGGAGCAGGCCTACCGCGAAAGCGGGCTCCAGTTCACGATCGTGCGGGCCACCCAGTTCCACGACCTCGTCGACCGGCTCTTCGGGCTGGCGCCCTTCGGCTGGACCACAAGGACGCCGGGCCTGCGCTTCCAGCCGGTCGCAGTCGCCGACGTGGCGCGGGTGCTCGTGGACGAGGCCGTCATCCCTCCGGGACGCCAGCGGGTGATCACCGTCGCCGGGCCCGAGGTGCTTCCCGCACACACGATCGCGTCACTGCGACGTTCAGCGCACCTCGGCAACGGGCCGATCATCCCGCTGCCGCTCCCCCGACGGCTGACGGCCGCATTCCGGAACGGCGCCAACCTGCCACCGCATCCGGATGTGACGGGAACGCTCAGCTTCGCGGAGTGGCTCACGAGGGATGTCGGCCGTGCTGTCTACCCTGAATCCGTGACGATGCTCCCCCTGGCGACCTGGTGCGACACCCTCGCCGTCTTCGACCTCGAGACCACCGGAATCGACGTGGAGACCAGTCGCATCGTCAGCGCGACCGTCGCCGTCATCGACGCGGCGGGCACCGTGACAGAACGCATCGACTGGATCGTCGATCCCGCCATCGACATTCCCGAGCAGGCGAGTGCCGTGCACGGCCTGACGACCGAGTACGTGCGCATCTACGGCCGGGTCGCCGCTGAGGCGATCACCGAGATCGTCAACGCCGTACGCGGGCATCTGGACGCCGGCATTCCCCTCGTGGCATACAACGCCGCCTATGACCTCACCATCCTCAACCGCGAGGCCCGCCGCTACGGCATCGCCCCGTTGGCCACGCCGGCGCCGATCATCGACCCGTTCGTCATCGACAAGGCCGTGGATCGCTACCGCAAGGGCAAGCGCACGCTGAGCGCCGCGACCGAGCACTACGGGGTCGTGCTCACGGCGGCGCACGATGCCGGCGCGGATGCCATCGCCGCCGGCCATCTGGCCCAGGCCATCGCCCGTCGCTACCCGCATGCCCTGGCGATGACCGCAGAAGACCTGCACGCCCGCCAGGTCGACTGGTGCCGTGAGCACGCCGAGAGCTTCCAGGAGTGGATGCGCCGCGAAAAGGACCCCGAGTTCACCACGTCGGGGGCCTGGCCGGAGCGCTGAGGCGCCGGTTAACGCACGTGAGCCCCCGACTCGCGTCGAGGGCTCGCGGTGAGGCGGTGCGACCTACTTGGCTCCGCCGAAGTTCTTGAAGCGCTGGTTGAACTTCTCGACGCGACCGGCCGAGTCCATGATGCGCTGCTTGCCGGTGTAGAACGGGTGCGACGCCGAGCTGATCTCGACGTCGATGACGGGGTAGGTGTTGCCGTCTTCCCACTCGATGGTCTTGTCGCTGCCGACCGTCGAACGGGTCAGGAACGACTCCCCCGACGCCAGGTCGCGGAATACCACCGGTGCGTACGAGGGGTGAATGTCAGACTTCATCAGAGCTTCCTTGGGTTTCGAATGCGGTTTCATGAGATCGCCGAACGGCGATGAAACAGTGGGCCGCGGTGGGCCAGCTACCAATCTTAGCAGAGATCGATCGGGTGCCTGAGCGCCTGCCGGCGCACGATCTCAGGCCGCGCCCTCGCCGCGTGAGGCGCGGGCGGTGTAGCGACCATCGCTCTCGGTGAGCTCGATCGGCATGTCGAAGGTCTCCGTCAGCGTCTGCGAGGTGAGTGCCTGTCCGATGGGTCCGGATGCGACCGTACGCCCCTGCTTGAGCAGCAGCGCGTGGGTGAAGCCGACGGGAATCTCCTCCACGTGATGCGTCACCATCACGAACGCGGGCGAGGCCGGCTCCTGTGCATAGCCGGAGAGCAACTGCAGCAGCTCCTCGCGCGCGCCGAGGTCCAGGCTCGCAGCCGGCTCGTCCAGCAGGAGCAACTCGGGATCCGTCATGACCGATCGGGCGATCTGCACCCGCTTCTGCTCCCCGTCGCTGAGCGTTCCGAACTCGCGGTCGGCGAGGTGGTCGAGCTTCCACTCGGCGAGCACGCGCTGCGCCCGCCGGGAATCGATCTCCTCGTACTCCTCGTGCCAGCGCCCGGTCACCGAGTAGGCGGCGGTCATGACGACGTTCAGCACGCTCTCGCGCGCCGGAACCCGCCGCGCCATCGCCGTGCTGGCGAAGCCGATCATGGGGCGCAGCTCGAACACGTCCACGGCGCCGAGGCGCTCGTCGAGCAGCTCCGCGGTTCCGCTGGTCGGGTGCAGCAGCGCGGCGGCGATCTGCAGCAGCGTCGTCTTGCCTGCTCCGTTCGGTCCGAGCACCACCCAGCGCTGGTCGTCGTCGACCTCCCAGTTCACCGCATCGAGGATGGTATTCCCGCCGCGAACGACGGTCACGTCAGAGAACTGGAGAACGTTCGGCATAGAGCCATGCTATCGGCGCACCGGGCCCGTTCCACGCCGCCTCAGGCGATGAGGGCGTCGTAGATCTCCCGGGTACGGGTGGCGATGCGGTCCCAGCCGAACTGCTCCTGCGCACGCCGCCGCCCGGCCACGCCCATGGCGGCGGCGGCCTCGCGGTCGGAGACGACCGCCGTCAGCGCCTCGGCGAGGTCGGCGACGAAACGATCGGGGTCCAGGGGTGTTCCGGTGCCGTCATCGAGCTGTTCGATGGGCACCAGACGACCCGTCACGCCGTCGTCGACGACCTCGGGGATGCCGCCGGTCGCGGTCCCGACGACCGGCAGTCCGCAGGCCATCGCCTCGAGGTTCACGATGCCGAGCGGTTCGTAGACCGACGGGCAGACGAACGCGGTTCCCGCGGTGAGCACCGCGGCGAGCTCGGGCTGGCTGAGCAGCCGATCGATCCAGACCACCCCGGTGCGCTCGGTCTGAAGTTCGCGCACGAGCGCGCTGACCTCGTCCATGATCGCCTGGGTGTCGGGGGCGCCGGCACAGAGCACGAGCTGCACCTCGGGGGGCAGCAGGCGGGCCGCGCGCAACAGGTAGGGCAGGCCCTTCTGCCGGGTGATCCGGCCGACGAAGACGACGGTGGGCCGCTCAGGGTCGATGCCGAAGCTGCGCACCGTGTCGAGGTCGTCGATCGGCCGCCAGCGATCCAGGTCGATGCCGTTGTAGACGACGTGCAGGCGGGCCGGGTCGATCGCGGGATAGGAACGCAGGATGTCGCGCCCCATGCCCTCGCTCACGGCGATGACCGCATCCGCGGCCTCGAATGCCGTGCGTTCGACCCAACTCGAGACGGCGTACCCGCCGCCGAGCTGCTCGGCCTTCCAGGGCCGCAGCGGCTCGAGGCTGTGGGCCGTCACGACGTGCGGGATGCCGTGCAGCAGCTTGGCAACGTGCCCGGCGCCGTTGGCGTACCAGGTGTGCGAGTGCACGATGTCGGCGCCGGCGACATCCTGCGCGATGACGAGGTCGGTCCCGAGCGTCGAGACGGCGGGGTTGGCATGGGCCAGTTCCTGCGGAATGCCGTACGAGAAGGTGTCGGGCGCATCGCGCGGGGCCCCGAAGGCCCGCACCACGACCTCCGTGCTGGAGCGGAGCGCCCGCACGAGTTCGGCGACATGCACCCCCGCTCCCCCATAGACCTCCGGCGGATACTCACGGGTGACAAGATCGACGCGCATGTACGCAACGTTAGGGCACCGCAAGGGGTATGACATCGGGGTTGTGTTTCGCAATCCCCTGCCTCGCGCAGCGCTCCCCGCTACTGTTGACCCATGCAGTCTGCGAAGATCTTCGGCATCGTTCTGGCAGGTGGGGAAGGCAAGCGACTCATGCCTCTCACGGAGGACAGGGCCAAGCCTGCCGTGCCCTTCGGCGGTCACTACCGTCTGATCGACTTCGCCCTCTCGAACCTCATCAACTCCGGGCTCACGCAGATCGTCGTGCTGACGCAGTACAAGTCGCACAGCCTGGACCGTCACGTCTCCCAGAGCTGGCGGCTGTCGGGCCTGCTCAACTCCTACATCGCCTCGGTTCCGGCGCAGCAGCGCCTCGGCAAGCGCTGGTTCTCGGGGTCGGCCGACGCCATCCTGCAGAGCCTCAACCTCATCCACGACGAGCAGCCCGACATCATCGTCGTCGTCGGCGCCGATCACGTGTACCGCATGGACTTCTCGCAGATGGTGCAGGCCCACATCGACTCCGGCGCGGAGGCGACGGTCGCGGCGATCCGCCAGCCCATCGAGCTGGCGAACCAGTTCGGCGTCATCGAGGTCGATGAGGACAACCCCACCGCCATCAGCGCCTTCCGCGAGAAGCCCCAAGACCCGATCGGACTCGCGGACGCGCCCCACGAGGTGTTCGCGTCCATGGGCAACTACGTCTTCAACGCCGACGCGCTCGTCGACGCGGTGCTGCGCGACGGTGAGCGGACCGATTCGGGCCACGACATGGGCGGCGACATCGTTCCCGACTTCGTCGCCCGCGGCACGGCCGGCGTCTACGACCTGCGTCGCAATGACGTGCCGGGCTCCACCGACCGCGACCGCTACTACTGGCGCGACGTGGGAACGATCGACTCCTTCTTCGAGGCCCACCAAGACCTCATCTCGGCCCTGCCGGTCTTCAACCTGTACAACCAGGCCTGGCCCATCTTCACCCAGCAGCTGAACGCGCCGCCCGCCAAGTTCACACGGGACGCCCAGGGCGCCCTCGGCACGACGATCGACTCCATCGTCTCCCTCGGTTCGGTCATCTCCGGAGCCCACATCGAGCGCAGCGTGCTCGGGCCATGGTGCGTCATCGGATCGGGAGCCACCGTGGTCGACTCCATCCTGTTCGAACGCGCCCGCATCGAGCCCGGCGCCTACGTCGGCCGTGCGGTGCTCGACAAGAACGTCGTCGTCGAGGCAGGCGCGAGAATCGGCGTCGACCGGGCACGGGACATCGAGCGCGGCTTCGCCGTCTCCGACTCGGGAATCACGGTCGTCGGCAAGGGGACCAGGGTCACCGCCTGATGGGCGAAGTCCCGCGGCGCGCCCCGGCGCGCCTGCTCGTGGTGCTCGACGCCGATTCCACCCTCATCCAGGACGAGGTCATCGAACTGCTCGCGGATGCGGCCGGCTCGCGCCCCCTGGTCGCCGAGATCACCGAGCGGGCGATGCGCGGGGAACTCGACTTCGCGGCGAGCCTGCGGGAACGGGTCGCGACGCTGCGTGGCCTTCCGGAGTCGGTTTTCGAAGAGGTCGGCCGACGCATCCGGCCGACAGACGGCGTGCACGACCTCATCGCGGGCGTGCAGGCGTCCGGCGGCGTCGTGGGCGTCGTGTCGGGCGGGTTCCACGAACTGCTCGATCCCATCGGAGCGGACTACGGCCTCGACGTGTGGAGCGCGAACCGCCTCGCCGTTGAGCACGGTGCGCTCACCGGCACGGTGAGCGGCCCGATCATCGACGCACAGGCCAAGGCGCGCGCACTGCGCGAGTGGGCGGAGCGATTCGGGGTTCCGCTGGGGCGCACGGTCGCCGTGGGCGACGGCGCCAACGACCTGCTCATGATGGCCGAAGCCGGCCTGTCGGTGGCCTTCAACGCGAAGCCACTGGTGCGCCGGCACGCCGACGTCAGCATCACCGTGCCCGACCTGCGACAGGTGCTGCCGCTGCTGGGTCTCTCGAGAGGCTAGTGCCCCATGCCGAGGCCGCCATCCACGGGGATGACCGCCCCGGAGATGTAGGCGGCCTCGTCGCCGGCGATCCACGCGACGACCCTCGCCACCTCGTTCGGCGTCGCGAAGCGCCCGGCCGGGATGCTCTTCTTGTACTCCGCCTGCTGGGCTTCGGGGAGGGCGGCCGTCATGTCGGTCTCGATGAAGCCGGGCGCCACCACGTTCGCCGTGATGCCGCGACCGCCCAGCTCGCGGGTGATCGAACGGGCGAACCCGACGAGTGCGGCCTTGGACGCCGAGTAGTTCGCCTGCCCGGCGCCGCCGTAGAGGCCGACGACGCTCGAGATGAGCACGATGCGCCCGTACCGCGCCTTGAGCAGGTTCTTCGAGGCGCGCTTGACGACACGGAAGGCGCCCGTGAGGTTGGTGTCGATCACCGACTCGAAGTCCTCGTCGCTCATGCGCATGAGCAGGGTGTCGCGGGTGATGCCGGCGTTGGCGACCACGACCTCGACGGGACCGAGTTCGGCCTCCACAGCGCTGAAAGCGGCATCAACCGACGCCGAATCCGTGACATCCGCCTGAACGGTCAACGTTCCCTCCGGCCCCTGGCCCGAGCGGGCCGTGACGGCCACGCGGTGCCCCTGTCGCACGAACTCCTCGGCGATGGCATAGCCGATGCCCCGGTTTCCTCCGGTGACGAGAACGGTGCGGGCGGTGCTCATGCGGGAATCCCCTTCGTGACGGGCGTGCTGCGGCGGATGGAAGCCGGGCCTCCCAGACTACGCCGAAGGCACGGGTGCCTCCTTCGGTCGGCGTAGGCTTGAGGCAGAAAGCGGACCACTTCGGTTCGCGGTTCGGCCAGGAATGAAGCAGCCCTCCTCGATCACGACGCTCCCGCCCTCTCCCGAGGATGAGCGCCGCGCACGCATGATCAAGTACACGGTCGCCATGTCGATCCGCGTGGTCTGCATCATCGCACTGCTGTTCGCACGCGGCTGGTGGCTCGCGGTCTTCGCCGCCGGCGCCATCCTGCTGCCCTATGTTGCGGTGGTGCTGGCGAACGTGGGGTCCAATCCGCAGAAGGCCGGCGTTCTGCGACCGGGAACGCTCGCGCTCGGTCCGGCCGAGCGGAAGGACGAGGAGTCGAAGTGATCTCCCTGTCCCCCGGCCCCGAGGGGGCCACCTGCTCGCGCGCCGGCTGCCAGGAGGGCGCCCGGTGGCGCGTCGACTGGAAGAATCCGCGCATCCACACGGGAGAGCGCGGCAAGACCTGGCTGGCCTGCCAGGAGCACGTCGACTTCCTGCGCGACTTCCTCGCCGCCCGGGAGTTCCCGGTGACGGTGTCGCCTCTCGGCGAGGAAGCAGCATCGTGAGCGGCTGGCGCTTCGCCTTCAGCCGGCGGTGGGCCGGTTATCTCGCGCTCGTGACGCTGTTCGCGATCGTCTGCGTGAGCCTCGGTTTCTGGCAGATCGCACGACGAGGCGAGGCCCTCGCCGAGATCCACCGCATCGAGACGAACTGGAACGCCGACCCGGTGCCGGTCGGCGAGGCGCTTCCCAGGCTGACGAGCTTCCGCGTCGATCAGAAGTACGTTCCCGTCTCCCTCACCGGCAGCTACCTGCTCGACGATGAGCGCCTCGTTCGCAACCGTCCCGGCGATTCGGGGCCGGGCTTCGAGGTGCTCACTCCCCTGCAGTTGGACGATGGCACCGTCTTCGTCGTCGACCGCGGCTGGCTGCCCACCGGCGACACGCCGGATGCGCCGGCGAGCGTGCCCGCCGCGCCCGAGGGACGCGTCACCGTCGTCGCACGGCTGAAGGCCGGCGAACCGCACATCGCCAGCCGGAAGCAGGCCCCATCCGGCCAGGTGCAGACCATCGAGCTGACCGACATGCAGAAGATCATCGGCGAACCCACGTACACCGGTGCGTACGGGCTCATGGCGTCGGAGTCGCCTGCCCCGTCCACGCGACCGCAGGCGGCGCAGAAGCCCCCGCTCGACGAGGGCCCGCACCTCTCCTACGCGTTCCAGTGGTTCGTGTTCGCCCTGCTGGGATTCGTCGGGTTCGGGTGGGCCCTGACCCAGGAGTACCGGGTCGTCAACGCCGAAGACCCCGAGGAGCGCGAGCGGGCGGCCGAGCGCGCCCGGCGTCGTGCACTCAAGGCGCGCACCGACGCCGTCATCGAGGACGAGATCCTCGATCGCCAGCACTGAGCGAACGGCGCTGAGCGGCGCGGCGCATCACGCCAGGGCGATGAGGTCCGCGTACTCCGCGTTCCAGTGGTCCTCGACTCCGTCGGGAAGGATGAGAACCCGCTCCGGGTTCAGCGCCTCGACGGCGCCCGGGTCGTGGGAGACGAGAACGACGGCGCCCTCGAAGTGCGCGAGCGCATCGAGGATCTCGGCGCGGCTCGCAGGATCGAGGTTGTTCGTCGGCTCGTCGAGCAGCAGCACGTTGGCGCCGGAGACGACGATCATGGCGAGGGCCAGTCGCGTCTTCTCGCCGCCCGAGAGCACTCCGGCGAGCTTGTGGGAGTCATCCCCGGTGAACAGGAACGAGCCGAGCACCTTGCGCGCCTCGGTCTCGGTGAGGTTCGGCGAGGAGGAGACCATGTTCTGCAGGACGGTGCGCTTGACGTCGATGGTCTCGTGCTCCTGGGCGAAGTAGCCGATCCTCAGGCCGTGACCGGGCTCGACCTGCCCGGTGTCGGGCTGGTCGACACCGCCGAGGATGCGCAGCAGGGTCGTCTTGCCGGCGCCGTTCAGCCCGATGACGACCACCTTGGAGCCACGGTCGATGGCGAGGTCGACGGCGGTGAAGATCTCGAGCGATCCGTAGCTCTTCGACAGGTCGGATGCCTGCAGGGGCGTGCGTCCGCACGGTGCGGGCGTCGGGAAGCGCAGCTTCGCCACGCGGTCGGCGGTGCGCACCTCCTCCAGGCCCGAGAGCAGCTTCTCGGCACGCGCCACCATCTGGTGGGCGGCTGCGGCCTTCGATGCCTTCGCGCCGAACTTGGCGGCCTGCAGCTGCAGGGCGCCCGCCTTCTTCTCGGCGTTGGCGCGCTCCTTCTTGCGACGCTCCTCGTCGGCGGCACGCTGACGCTGGTAGTTCTTCCAGTTCATGTTGTAGACGTCGATGACCATGCGGTTCGCATCGAGGTAGAACACGCGGTTCACGGTCTCGCCGACGAGTTCGACATCGTGGCTGATCACGATGAAGCCGCCGCGATAGTTCTTCAGGAACTCGCGCAGCCACACCACCGAGTCGGCGTCGAGGTGGTTGGTCGGCTCGTCGAGGATCATCGTTCCGGCATCCGAGAACAGGATGCGGGCGAGCTCGATACGCCGTCGCTGGCCACCCGAGAGCGTCTTCAGCGGCTGGTCGAGAATGCGATCGGGCAGGTTGAGGTTGTTGGCGATGGATGCGGCCTCCGCCTCCGCGGCATAGCCACCCAGCGCCTGGAAGCGGTCGGTCAGGTTGCCGTAGCGCTTCATTCCGGCGGCGCTCACCGCGGCATCCGTGCTCGCCATCTCGAGCGAGGCCTCGTGCATGCCGAGCACGATCGAGCCGAGCCCGCGGGCGTTCAGGATGCGCGTGCGCGCCAACTCCTCGGGGTCGCCCGATCGCGGATCCTGGGGAAGGTATCCGATCTCGCCGCTGCGTTCGATGCGCCCGCCCGTGGGGAGCGTCTCGCCGGCGAGGGTCTTGGTGAGCGTGGTCTTGCCTGCTCCGTTGCGGCCGACAAGGCCGATCTTGTCTCCGTCGGAGACGCGGAAGTTCACGCCCTCCATGAGCACGCGCGCACCGACGCGGATCTCGAGGTCATGCACGGCGAGCACGGCGACACCTTTCCGGTGGAAGTTGAGAGGGAAGACGCGACGGTGCGCAGCCATCCAGTCTACGGCGTGCGAGCCGCTTCTCTGTCCGCGGTGCGCGGCATACTGGCGTCGTGGTCGATTCAGCTGCGGAACTGCGCCGTCTGCGCGCCACCGCGCACGGGATCGGCGCCGAGAGCACCGTCGCCGCCGTCGGGCAGCGGATGCTCGCCATCCAGGCCCAGGACTTCGCGGCAGCGCAGTGGGCGATCGGCCTGAGATCCGGACGCACGCGCGAGGAGGTCCTGGACGCCTTCAGCCGCGGGGACCTCGTGCGCGCATGGACCATGCGCGGCACCCTCTTCGCGGTTCCCGCCGGCGATCTGTCCTGGTTGCTCTCGCTCACGGCCGGGCGCATGCTCGCCCAAGCGGCTCGGCGCCGGGAGCAGCTGGGACTGGATGACCGGGTGATCGAGTCCGCCCGCGAGATCGCGGTGGGCGCCCTGTCCGGAGGAGGTGAGGTCAGCCGCGACGAGTTCATGTCGCTGCTGAACGAGAGCGGCATCGATCCGCGCGCCGGCCGGGGCTACCACGTCATCGCCCACCTCGCCCAGACGGGCACCTGGTGCTGGGGGCCTGTTCGAGACGGCATGCAACGGCTCGTCCTGTGCTCCGAGTGGATTCGCGCAGCACGCGCGCTCGAGCCCGACGAAGCCCTCGGCGAATACCTCGTGCGCTACCTGGGCGGCCACGGACCGGCAGCACTGCGCGACTTCGTCGGCTGGAGCAAGCTCTCGCTCGGCGAGGCGCGCCGGGCCCGCGCGGTCGCCGGCGACCGCATCCTCGCCTACGGCGACGACCTGCTCATGAACGCCGACGCGGATGCCACCCCGGGCACTGCGCAGCGACGGCGGCGATTCGCCGCATCCGTTCAGCTGCTTCCGGGCTTCGACGAGTTCTACCTCGGGTACACCGACCGCTCGCCGATCATCGACACGGCCGACGAGAACCTCGTCGTACCCGGTGGCAACGGCGTGTTCCAACCAACCGTCATGCGCGGCGGACGGGTTCTCGCGCTCTGGCGCCGAGCCGTGGTGAAGAAGGGCGTGCGCGTGGAGGTGACGCCGTTCGCGTCGGCGCCCGCTTCGCTCGCCGACTCCCCGGCCCTGCGACGCGCATCTCGTGAGTACGCGCGGTTCCTCGGGCAGCCCCTTGTAGCCTGAGCGTGTGGCCACTCTTCCACGCTTGACCCCGCAGCTGCGAGCGAGCAGCCGGGTGCCGCTGCTGCAGGTCGCCAAGGTCGCGGTGGCGACGGTCGCGGCCTGGATTCTCGCGGGGCTGCTTCTGCCGACGCAGCTGCCCGTCTTCGCCGCGATCGCCGCGCTGCTCGTGGTGCAGCCCAGCGTGAACCAGTCGGTCGGCAAGGCCATCGAGCGCACGGCGGGCGTCATCGCCGGCGTCATCCTCGCCCTGGCGATCGTGTTCGTCTTCGGTGCCAGCAGCTGGGTCGTCATCCTCGGGGTCGTCGCCGCCATCTTCATCGGCTGGGCTCTGCGGCTCACGGCCAGCTCGGCGAGCCAGATTCCCATCAGCGCCATGCTCGTGCTCTCGATCGGGATCTCGACCCCGGGCTACGCCCTCGCGCGCATCGTGGAGACGGCCATCGGTGCCGCGCTCGGGCTCATCGTCAACGTGCTCATCGTCCCGCCGGTGCACCTCGGTCCGGCTACCGAAGCGGTCTCCCGCCTCGGAACCGAGATCGCCGCGACCTTCGACCGGCTCGCCGCAGCGCTGCGCACACCGGCCTCCGCCGCCGACCTCGAGGAGATGCTGCTGACCGCGCGCCTCCTGCGGCCTCTGGAGGCCGACGCGAAGGCCGCCCTCAACACGGCCGACGAGAGCCTGGCCTTCAACCCCCGCGGCGGTCGCAACCGCGAAGGCCTCGCACATCAGCAGGCCCTGTTCACCCGGATGGGCCCGCTCGTGACGCGAGCGCTCGGAATGACCCGCGCCCTTCG
Source organism: Rathayibacter sp. YIM 133350 (assembly GCF_037404875.1). Taxonomy (NCBI): domain Bacteria; kingdom Bacillati; phylum Actinomycetota; class Actinomycetes; order Micrococcales; family Microbacteriaceae; genus Rathayibacter; species Rathayibacter sp. YIM 133350. Next base: position 91,211 of record NZ_JBBELO010000018.1, on the reverse strand, counting down.
CGACCACTACGACGCCGACCTCGCGCACGAGCCGACCGTCGTCGCGATCGCCGACGAGCTCGACCGGGCGGCCCACGACCTGCGGTTGCTCGTGCGGACGGCTCCTGCCGCTGCGAGCTCCCCGCCGAGCACCGCGACCCAGAGCGTGCCGCTGCTCACGGCTCCGCTGCGCATCCCCACCCCTCACCCGCAGCACTGGGTGCTCATCGGTTCCCTCACCGAAGACCTGCGCCGGGTGCACGAAGAGATCGTCGGAGCCGAGTGATGCGCAGGGCGCACCCCGCTGCCACGTTGTCGACCCGCCGCCTCGAGGCATTCACCGACGGCGTCTTCGCCATCGCGGCCACCCTGTTGGTTCTCGACCTCACGACGAGCGACCTGCGGCCCGCACCGACGGATGCCGCACTGTGGGAGCAACTCGCCCATCTCGGGCCCGTCTTCCTCAGCTTCACCATCAGCTTCCTGCTGCTCTGCATGATGTGGCTGCAGCACGTCAGCGTCTTCGAGCACGTCGTGGCGGTGGACACCCCGACGATCTGGATGAACTCGGTGCGCCTGTTCGGCATCGTGCTCGTGCCCTTCACGACGAGTCTCACCGGCCAGTACTCGGACCTCGTGCTCGGTCGCGTACTGCTGCCCGCGAACTTCGCCTTCGTGATCGCCGTGTCCTACGGGCAATGGCTCTGGCTGACGCGCGACGGGAATGACGGGGTCGACGTCTCCCCGCGCCAGGCGCGCCTCAGCAGGAGGAACGCGCTGAGTGCGTTGCTGCTTGCCCTGCTCGCGCTCGCGCTCTCCCCGCTGCTGGGCCCGCTCGCTTTCCTGGTCTACGTCTTCGACGGCCTGCTGTCGCGACTGCTCGGCGGAGGCGATGAGGACTCCGAAGGGCCCGACGAGCGGGGCACGGCGTGAGGTCGCCCCGACCGACTCTCCCGGAGTTCGCCTCCGACGGCATCCTGGTCGCAGGCGGCGGTCGGGCGATCCTCCTCCAGCTCGCGCATCCCGCTGTCGGCCGCGGGGTCGCCCGTCAGTCCGACTTCGAGCATCGAGCACTCGAGCGCCTCTGGAACACGCTGGGTTTCGTGTACGCCGTCACCTTCGGCGACGACGCGCAACGGCAGGCGGCCGTGCGGGCGGTCGATCGCGCCCACCGCCGTGTGCGTTCGCAACCCGGGGAGCATCCCGCGTACGATGCGCGCGACGGCTCTCTGCAGCTCTGGGTCGCTGCGACGCTCTACGAGACGGCCGTCACCGTTCATGAGCGTCTCATCGGACCGGTCGCCGAGCACGACGCCGACACGTTCTACACGGCCTACTCCGAGCTCGCGACCGTACTGCAGATGCCGCCCGAGCTGTGGCCGGTGGACCGCGCGGCGTTCCGCGACTACTGGGAGGCGATGCTCCCCACCCTGCAGGTCGATGCGGAGACCCGGGAGGTGGCTCGTCGGCTGCTCTTCCCCACGAGCATCCCGGCGTGGATGCGGGTGCTCATGCCCCTCGCCCGGCTGACGACCATCGGCCTGCTGCCTCCCGGTGTGCGCGATCTCTACGGAATGCGCTGGACGCCGCGGGCGGGCCGCTGGCTGCGCGTCGCGCTCGTCATCACGCGCCGGGTCTGGCCGCTGCTCCCCCGCGTCGTGCGGGAACTGCCCAAGCGCGCGTCGCTCCGGCGGGTGGACCGGATGCTGCGCGCACCGGCGCCCCGCTCACGCCCGGCGTGAAGAAGCCGGAACCGATCAGAAGAACTCGTCGGTGACGCCCGCCGCCTTCGACACGTCGGTGCTCGTGATGCGAGCGGCATCGAGCTTCACCTTCGCCACGCGCAGGCCGGACTCCATCTGGGCCGCCCACACGTCGGCATCCCGGGCGGCCTTCTCGGCCTCCACGAGCCGCGCCAGCGCCTTCTCCTTCTCGGTGCGCTCGGTGCGCACCTGCTGCATGCTCAGGGTGATGCCGTAGTACGCGGCGACCATCGAGGCGATGGGCGTCGCGATGACCGCGAGAGCGGCGACGGAGGCGTTCGTCGGGCTGAAGATGATCAGCAGCCCGAACGCGAAGAACAGCGCGATCACGCCGATGATGACGACGAGCATCAACCGCAGGGGCTGCTGCGAGAACCACGACGGCTTGTCGGTTCGGACCGATCGCACGGCCGGCACGGCTGCGCCGGACGCGGGAGCGCCGGGCGCCGGAGCCGGAGCAGCATCCGGCCGGCCCGATGCGGCGAGCTCATGGGGGTCGATGGCCTCGGCGGCCTCCAGTTCCGGGCTGAAGGGCGGTAGCACGCTGGTCTCGGCGAGCACCTCGGGCGCGTTCGCCGGTTGCGGCTCTGCGGGCGGGGTGGTCGCTTTCGTGGCGGTGCTCTGAGTCCGAGTGGCCATGATGTCTTTCTCTTCTGAAACGTCTGTCACGCACGTCGCTGGTCGGTCCTGCCATTGTCTGTCCCCCGAACGAGGGCGTCAAGCCGAAGGGCACCCGTGTCGGATGCGGCGCGTAGTCTCTCGACGAGAACGATCCACGGCCACCACGAACGCGAGGACGAACATGACAGCGGTGCGCTTCGCCTGCGGACACGGCGCAGATGCCGCAGAGGGAATACTCGTGCTTCGGCGCCAGTGCCCGCTGTGCATGCTCATTTCCGAGACCCACCGCACACGTGCGGAGCTACTGAGACGCGCTGCTGCACCCTGCCGTTCCGCCCTGGCGTTCGAGACGCGCGTCGGTGCCGAGTACACCTGGGTCTGCGCTCGCGGGCATGACCGCTACACCGCCGCAGTGATCGACGTGCTGACCGGCCCCGGATGCCCGAAGTGCATCCGCAACGCCGCCGAGGCGACGGTGGCCTCCGACGGCGGAGTCGCGTCCATGAACGCGGGACTGCGTACGCGCACCTCCCACACCGAACAGCGGCTGCGCGCGCTGCTCGCCGAACGCATCCGCGTGCCGGCGGGCGTGAACACCGTGCGCGTCAACCGCATGTTCTACGGGCAGCAGGAGGTGTGGCCCGACATCGTGCTCCCCGCGCTGCGCGTGGCGATCGAATACGACGACCCGGGCCGCTCCCGACGGGCTCACCGCGGACTGAAGGAGGCCTCCGACCGCGAGAAGGACGCTGCCTTGGCGGAGGTGGGCTGGGAGGTCATCCGGGTTCGTGCCGGCGGGCTGGCCTCCCTCGGCGCGAACAGCATCGTCTGCGCCTCGCTGAATGCCGCAGTGGCCGACCGGATCGTGCAGCGCCTGCGCGAGCTTCGCGGCGATGCCGCGGTGCAGGACCAGCTCGCGGATCAGTACCAGTTGTAGCCGACCTCGTGCGACCACGCGCCGCATGGCGAACCGTAGCGGCCTGCGATGTAGTTCAGCCCCCAATCGATCTGGGTGTTCCCGTTGGTGCGCCAGTCCACCCCGGCGCTGGCCATCTTCTCCGCCGGCAGTGATTGCGGAATGCCGTATGCCCCGCTCGAGCGGTTGTAGGCGTTCGCCCGCCAGCCGGACTCCTGGTTCCACAGTCGCACGAGGCAGCTCATCTGATCGGCTCCCCAGCCGTAGCGGCCGATGGCTCCCCGCGCATATGCCTGCGCGCCGGCGGGATCGACGACGACATCCCCGGTCCAGATGGTTCCCGACGATGCGCTGTTCGCCGCTGCCGCCGCGGCCGCCGCAGCCGCCGCGGCAGCAGCAGCCGCCCGCCTCTGGGCCTCCCCCTCGTCATAGCGTCGCTGCACGTCGGCCGCCTGCGTCGTGAGGGTCGCGAGCTGTGCGTAGAGCGTCTGGCTCGCCGCCTTCTGCTCGGCCAGCTTGTCGTCGGCGGCTTTCTCAGCCGCCTGAGCCTGCTCGAGCGCGTCCTGGGCGATCGCGGCGAGTCGGTCGCACTCCGCCTTGGCCACAGCGGCCTGCTTGGTGAGGGCGTCGGATTGGTTGCGCAGTTCCTCGGCGCGCGCCTCGAGGGAGGAGGCCTGCTCGGTGAGCTTTGCGATCGACCCGAGCTTGCGCAGCAGCTGGTCGCTCTTCGTGCCGTCGAGGATCAGCCGCACGGTGAGGTTCTGGCCGGCAGAGGAGCGCACGAGCTGGGCCACGATGCGCCCGTAGCGCTCATGCGCGGCGTCCGCGTCGGCCGCGGCCTGCGCCGAGAGGGTGTTCAGCCGGTCCGACCGCGCGGTCGCGGCATCGAGCTCGTCCTTGGCGACCGTGTACGCCGCGGCCTTCTCGATGGTCTGCTTTCCCAGTCGGGCCGCCTCCGCCGTGAGGTCGGTGATGAAGGCGTTGATGCGATCGACCTCGGTCTGCGTGGCGGCAGCGCTGGCCTTCGCGGCGAGCACCTCGTCCCACGAGGGATAGTCTTCCGCGTCGGCGGCCGGCGCCCCCGAGAGCACGAGAACGCTCGCGAGCACGGCGACGAGCACGCAGGAGGCAGCAGCGAACCGGCGTCGGCGTGGCATGCGAACTCCTCCCCTCGTGCTCGACGATAAGCGCCGAGTTCCCCGTGAGGCGGCTCCCCTTCCGGCGCGCCCGCTTTTGTCAGCGCGATAGCGCACACTGGAATCATGAAGACGGATGCGGCGCTCGACTGGGCGCCGCCGCACCCGACGGATGCGCGGCTCACGACCGCCCGCCTGCGCCGCGGGCCGGGCGACCCCACCCAGCTCGTCGCAACCGACGGCGCCATCTGGCGCACGACCCTCATGCCCACCGGTCCGGCGACGCTGCGCATCACCCAGAATCGGCTCGACCGCATCCTCTGCGAGGCCTGGGGCGCCGGAGCCGCCGATGCCGTCGCATCCGCCCCCCGAATGCTCGGCTCGGGCGATGACTCCAGCTCGTTCCGGCCGGTTCACCCCGTGCTCAGCCGCGCGCACCGACGCTTCACCGGCCTGCGCGTTCCTCGCACCGGACGGGTGATGGAGGCGCTCGTGCCGGCCATCCTGGAACAGAAGGTGATCACCCTGCAGGCCAACGCATCATGGCGTCACCTGCTTCTGCGCTTCGGATCCGTTGCCCCCGGCCCCACCCCACGGCCCATGCGGGTGGTGCCGGCGGCGGAGGCGATCCGCCGCATCCCCTCCTGGGAGTGGCACAAGGCCGGCGTCGACCCGCAGCGCTCGCAGACCATCGTGCGCGCCTGCCGAGTGGCGGACAGCATCGACCAACTCGCCGACCTGCCGGCCTCCGAGGCGCAGCGCCGGCTCATGAGCGTTCCCGGCATCGGCGTGTGGACGGCCGCCGAAGTGGCACAACGTGCCCTCGGCGACGCGGACGCCCTCAGCGTCGGCGACTACCACCTCTCGGACTACATCGGGCATGCCCTCTTCGGCCGTGACTTCACCGACGACGAGATGATCGAAGCGATGGAGCCCTGGCGCGGGCACCGGTATCGCGTGGTGCGCCTGCTCGAGGCAGAGGGCGTGCCCGGAAAGCCGCGCCGGGCACCTCGAGCCGCCTTCGTCGATCACCGCAGTCACTGAGGGCACGCCCGCGTTCTCGCGGCCGTGAGCGCTGTCGGACCCACGGGGTAGCGTTGCCCTCATGTGCGGACGTTTCGTCGTTTCCCAGAAGGTGGAAGATCTCACCGACGTCTTCGACGCCGAGAACCGATTCCCCGAGTGGCAACCGCTGTATTCGCTCGCGCCGACGGATGTCGTGCCCATCATCCGCGAGCGCGCCGACGCCGAGACGGGTGAGCTGCGTCGTCGACTCGAGCCGGCAATCTGGAACTTCCACCCGCCGTTCCTGAAAGAGGCAAAACGCCCGCAGTTCAACACCCGCATCGAGACGGTGGCCACGAACGGCCTCTGGAAGGGCGCCTTCGCATCCGGCCGGTGCATCGTGCCGATGCAGGGGTACTACGAGTGGACGGGCGAGCCCGGCTCCAAGCGCGCGCACTTCTTGCACGGCGACGGCGGCATGCTGGCCGCAGCCGGCATCTCGACGGCGAGGAAGATCGACGACGGGTCGTGGGAGGTCTCGACGTCGATCATCACGCGGGAGGCGCGGGATGCCTCGGGCGAGATCCACGACCGGATGCCGGTGTACCTCACCTCCGACGCGATCGACCGCTATCTCGACCCGGTCAAGCTCGACCCGGCCGGAATGGCCGAAATGGTGGATTTCCTGACGCACCAGTCCGACCTTGTGGCCCCGACGATCACCGAGTACGAGGTCGACCCGAGGGTGAACAACCACCGCCGCATCGACGCAGCAGACCCGAGCCTCATCGACCCGCTCGAGGCCTGATCACGGACGCTCGAGGCGGAGCGCACGTCGAGCGTCAGGTGTCAAGCGCCTAGAGCCGGCGACGACAGTGTGCGGAACTGGGGGCATCCACTCAGAGGCCGGGAGGCGAACTGCGATGCCCACGCTCACCGATCGGCTCTACCGCGGCCCACGCCGCTCTGAAGACTCTCCGCTCGCGCGCGCCACGGAGAACAAGGCGGCCCAGTCGCCCACTCTGAGCCTGTTCGTGATCATCGCCACGATCGGCGTGCTCGCGTACACAGTCTTCTTGATCAACCCGAGCAACCGCGGCGACTGGCTTCCGTACTCGCTCGTCATCGTCGCCGAAGTCGTGCTCGTCTCGCAGGCGCTCGTGTCGATGTGGACGATCCTCGCCGGCGGCCGTGACCCGCGCGACTTCACGTTCCATCACGCGCAGGAACGTCTCTTCGATCGCGACCTCACCGAACAGAAGAACGCGACCGCCAGCCCCGAGCACTGGCCGATGTTCGTCAACGACACGCGACTCGACGTCGACGTCTTCATCACGGTGTACGGCGAAGACATCGAGAAGGTACGCGCCACGACGACGGCAGCGGTCGCGATACGCGGTGAGCACACCACGTGGATCCTCGACGATGGAAAGTCGGATGCGATCCGCGCGCTGGCCGCAGATCTCGGCGCCAACTACATCCGGCGCTTGTCGGGCGGCGGCGCCAAGGCCGGCAACATCAACCACGCCATGTCGGTCGCCAAGGGCGAGTACTTCGCGATCTTCGACGCCGACTTCGTGCCGAAACCCGACTTCCTCTACGAGACCATGCCGTTCTTCATCGACGACGACGTCGCGTTCGTGCAGACCCCGCAGGCGTACGGCAACATGCACAACCTCGTCTCCCGCGGCGCCGGCTTCATGCAGGCGGTCTTCTACCGCTTCATCCAGCCGGGCCGCAATCGCTTCAACGCAGCGTTCTGCGTCGGCACCAACGTCGTGTTCCGCCGCAAGGCGATCATGGACATCGGCGGTATGAACACCGACTCCAAGTCCGAAGACGTCTGGACCTCGCTCGAATTGCACGAACGCGGATGGCGCTCCATCTACATCCCGGTCACGCTCGCGATCGGCGATGCGCCCGAGACGGTCGAGGACTACACGAAGCAGCAGATGCGTTGGGCATCCGGTGGCTTCGAGATCCTCATGCAGCGCAACCCGCTCAGCCCGCGCACGCATCTGACGCTCGACCAGCGTCTGCAGTACACGATCACCGCAACGCACTACTTCGCGGGCATCACGCCGTTTCTGCTGCTCATGGTGCCCCCACTCGAGATCTACTTCGACCTGCGCCCGGTGAACCTCACCATTACGCCGCTCACGTGGTTCCTCTTCTACGCCGGCTTCTACGGTCTGCAGATGCTGCTCGCCTTCCACACGATGGGGTCGTTCCGCTTCGAGACGCTCGTTCTCGCGACGGTATCGTTCCCCATCTACATCGCCGCGCTCATCAATGTCTTCTCGCAGCGCGAACAGAAGTGGCACGTGACGGGAGGCGGCGGTCGGCGCTCCTCACCGTTCAACTTCATGATCCCCCAGGTGCTCCTCTTCGCCTTCCTCTTCCTGACCTCGATCGTTGCCATCGCGAAAGACGTCGGGCATCTCACGCTCACGCTCGCCACCGCGTGGAACGTGACCAACACGATCGTCATCGGCGTGTTCATCATCGCCGCGTTCCGCGAATCGCACGTGGGGAAGGTGCAGGACCGTCAGGCGCGCCGCATCCGGATCGCAGCCGCCGTTGCCGCACCCAACCGGAGCATCGCATGACCTGGATCAACAGACTTCGACTCCTGGTCGGCCTCGTCGTCATCGTCGTGATCGTCGCGGCAGCGACCATCATCCTCAACCAGCGCGAGAGCCAGGTGGCATCGGCATCCGCCTCCATCGAGGCGCTCTCGTACTCGGTGGGCTCGGACTACCCCGGAATCGTCGTCGCGCAGAGCATGAAGCAGGGCGAGAAGGTCACCAAGGGCGAGCCGCTCATGACGATCCAGAGCCCGACGCTCACGCAGGCGCTCGCGAGCACGACGATCACCGTGCCGACGAGCACCGCGTACACGGTCACCGACGACGGGATGCTGTCCCTCCTCGCCACCGAGACGGGGGTCATCTCGAAGATCGACGCGAGCGTGGGCGCGTTCGTCGGCGCCGGCCAGTCGCTTGCGACCGTCGACCGCGGCGAGGGAATGTACGTGCGGGCCGAGTACCACCTCGAGCCCTACAACTTCGCACGCGTGGAGAAAGGCGCGAAAGCCGACATCATCCTGCCCGACCACACCCGCCTCGCAGGTGAAGTGACCGACGTGCGGGTCTCGACCGTCGACGGGCGCGCGGACGCCGACCTCACCATCGGCAGCAAGAACCTGAAGATGGGCGCCGCGGGCGGCCTCGTCATGTCGGGCACACCGGTCACGGCGATGCTGCACCTGAAAGACGAAGGCCCGCTCGCCGGCCTCCGGGGTGCGTGGCTCGACTTCCTGGAGCAGATCGGCGTATGACCCGCATCCGTGCGGCCGTCGCATCCGTCGTGCTCGGCGCCGTGCTGCTCGGAGTGAGCGCGTGCACCGTCGGGCCGAATCCCAGCGAGCCGCACAGCGGTACCGGCGTCTTCCCCGATGCGGCTGTCGCCGACACCATCAAGAAGCTGCCGCACGAATCGGTGACCCCGATGCCTGCGGCCCGCCTCGCGAAGGGGCTCATCCCGCCGACGAACCGCTGGTTCTCCGGGCTCGTCTTCGGCGACGAGCCCGAGCCCGTGTTCCCGCTGCCCCTGTCGTTCAGCCTGACCGGTGCCGGATTCGATTTCGGGGTTCCGGCCGTCGTGACCGGCGCCGACACCATCTCCGCCGGTCCGAGCCTCGACGTGTCCGCGGCCTTCCCGACGACGGTCACCTCGAAGGTCGTGGCCTACGACGACGCGTCCGTCTCGATCGGGCTCACGGACGGCGCTGCCACGCAACTCGGGACCGTGACGATCGCCGAAGGCTCACCTCTCGTCTCCTTCGCCGCGAAGGCATCGACGACGATCAGCTTGAGGACCCCCCCGGAACACGCCTCGGGCGACCTCTATACGACGACGATCGCCGGCCGCGATTACGGCATGCTCACCACGGGGTCCGTCGATGGCGGCACCCTCACCCTGAAGAGCGGCGACGACGTGCGCTGGTTCGCGGTGCCCACGGGCGGCGACGCAGGGAAGCTCGCCGCGTCGGCGAACACCGTCACGGGCGTCTCCGGCAGCGACGGGGTCACCCGGAAGGCCGCGACCACGACGCTCGCCTTCGCGACGGCGGATGCGAAGGACACCCTCATCGCCGTGCTCCCCCACCAGCAGGCTTCGCGTACCGCGCCGGCATCCGCCCACTGCACGCTCGGCACCTACGAGACCGTCTACGGCACTGCGCAGTTGTGCTCGGGACGCACGCTCACGTGGAGCGCCCCGCTCGTGAAACCCTCGGGCGCGCTGTCTCTGAAGGCGGTCGACGACACGACCAAGCAGACGCTCCGCACCCAACTCGCGGCCGACGTCGCGCGGCCCAGCGAACTGCCCGACGACACCTACTTCGGCGGCAAGGCGCTCTACCGGCTGGCGAACCTCCTGCAGCTCGCCGTGCAACTACACGACAAGGACGCCGCCGCCGTCGCCCGCAAACGCCTCGTCGACGCGCTCAGCGACTGGACCACGGTCGACCGCTGCAGGAGGGCCACGGCCCGGTGCTTCGTCTACGACCCGGACGTGAAGGGAATCGTCGGGAAGGTCGCCTCCTTCGGTTCCGATGAGTTCAACGACCACCACTTCCACTACGGCTACCTGCTCTATGCGGCAGGAATCGCCGTCGCCGACGACCCGAAGCTCAGCGACCGCCTGCGTCCGGTGATGGACCTCGTCGCCGCCGATCTCGCCACCGACGCCGACAGCTCGTTCTTCCCGAGCCACCGCGTCTTCGATCTGTACGCGGGCCACTCGTGGGCGTCGGGCTACGTGCCCTTCCGCGACGGCAACAACCAGGAGTCCAGTTCGGAGGCGGTCTCGGCGTGGAACGGCCTTGCACTGTGGGCCGACGCGACGAAGAACGCCGGCCTCGCCGGGCAGGCGCGCTGGATGCTGGCCAACGAGGCCGCCACCGCGCAGGCGTACTGGATCGGATTCGACGCCTCCCAGCCCGTCTACACGGGCTACGCGCACTCCGTGATCGCGCTCAACTGGGGCATCAAACGCGACTACTCCACGTGGTTCAGCGCCGACCCGAACGCCAAGTTCGGCATCCAGCTCATCCCCATGCCGCCCGTCGCGGGTTACCTCGTGGGCGACGTCGATCGCATGACGGCCAACCTCGAGGAGGCGACCCCCGGCGGCTACAACGTGCAGTTCGGCGACTACCTCCTCATGTACGCGGCGCTGCGCAGCAAGCAGGCCGCGGCGGATGCCTTCCAACGGGCGAGCGCGCCAGATGCCGTTCCCATCGACGACGCGAACTCGCGGACCTACCTGCTCGCATTCCTGGCCAGTCGAGCGGCCGAATAGAGTCGATCGTGATCCAGCCGAGCACGAGGTGATCCCGCTGCCCGAGGATCGGGGCACTGACAGCTGAGGGCGCGACCCGCACGGGGTCTACCGGCCGGCACGGGCGCACCGATACTCTGCCGCGATGGAGATCAGCGACGCGTATCGGGTGCTCGAGGTACCCGGGTACCTCGCACCCACGCATGAGGTCGTCGAGCACGCGTACCGGCAGGCGGTGGCCGCCCGTCACCCGAGTCTCTATCCGGAGGGTGAGGGGCGGGCAGCGGCGGAGAGTTGGATGAACACGCTGTCCGACGCCCGGGCGCTTCTCCTCTCCCGATTCCCGGCCCCCACGCCCGTCGTGGCAGCGCCGAAGAAGCGCCTCTCACCCGTTGTCGTGATCGGCATCGTCGCGGCGTCCGTCGTGCTCGCACTCGTCGTGGTCTACGGGGCGTTCGCGGTGATCCCGCCGTTCGCGGCGGGCTTCGCCGAGGGCGTGCGCTCGGGCCAGGCCGGGGACGCCAGCGCACCGGCTGGTCCGGCTGCTCCGGCCGCGAGCGAGCCGGGCACGGACGATTCCGCGCAGGAGGATCTCGAGCCGGTACAGCATTGGAGCGCCGACGAGAACGGCTTCTCGTCCCGGGCTGCGGTGGACATCTATAACGACAACCGGCTCGCGAACCTCTGCCTGCCCGAGTTCCTCAACGGCTGCTGGCAGATGAGCGTGATCCCCGAAGCGGCCTGCTCGAAGATGGAAGTGAGCTACTCCTTCTCGAACGACGCCGACTCCGCTCTTGCCGCGGAGACCCGGTCCGAGTACCGCACTCACGTCGATGCCGGAGAGGTGCTGAATTTCGCTTTCGGGAACGACACCTACGACTACGCGTGGATCAGCGACGTGAGCTGCATCGACAGCGCGCCGCCGATCGACGGTTCGGGCGCCTGAAGTCGCACCGCGCTGATCGGCACCGTTCAATCACTCGCCAGCCAGTTCGCTGCAGCGCTGGTCGGTGCCGGCCTCGTCATCCGCTGGCTGGAGCGTGCGCCCCGACATCCGATCGACGGTGCGATCCGAGTGTTGCCGGAGCGCCGCTAGTCGTTGCGGGACTCTGCCCGGGTCCACAGACCGAAATGGCCTGTGGATGGATTCGGCGCGACCGTGCTGCCCGCCGATAGTGTGACGAAGCCGACCACCGTGGCCGGCACCGATTTGAGGAGTCACCATGACCGATGCCGCCCAGACCACGTCCACGAAGACACTCGCGATCGTCTCGGTCATCCTGGGGGCCGTGAGCGTACTGCTGTGCTGGATCCTTCCGATCGTCTGGCTCATCGTCGGCATCGTCGGGGTGGTGCTGGGCTTCCTCTCCCGGTCGCGCGAACCGCAGGCACGCACGCTGGCCCTCGTCGGAATCATCGTGAGCTTCGTGGGTATCGCCCTCAACATCGGCTCGATGATTCTCGGGGCGATCATCCTGTCGCAGATGGTGAGCTGATCCGTACGCCCATCAGTGGATGAGCGCCGCGGGCTCGGAGAGCGACCGCCACAGCAGCGCCGCCGCGTATGTCCGATAGGGCGCCCACGCCTCGCCGCGGGCGCGCACCGCGTCGATGGAAGGCACGGCCTCCAGCGAGTCGAGGTTACGTACGGCGGCCCGGATTCCGAGGTCGCCGGCCGGCAGGATGTCGCCTCGCCGTAGCTGGTGGATGAGGAACATCTCCGCACTCCAGGGCCCGATTCCCTTGACCCTGGTCAGTGCGGCTTCGGCTTCGGCGTCCCCCACGGACTCCAGCCCCTCGATGTCGAGCTGGCCGGACTGCACGGCTTCGGCGAGCGCCCGGACGTAGGTGGCTTTCGAATGCGAGGTGCCGATGGCCCTCAACTCCTCGACATCCAGGCGCAACACCGCCTCGGGAGTCGGTGTGCCACCGGTCGCCTCGACGAGTCGGTCGTACAGGACGAGCGCCACCTTCGTGGCGATCTGCTGAGCGAGGATGTGCATGACCATCCCTGCGAAGTTGCTGTGTGCGGTGCGCCCGCCATCCGGGAAGAGGAACGGGTCCGGCGTTCCATGTTCTTCGATCAGGCCATTGAGCAGAGGGTCGAGTCGACCGAGCGACGAGTAGATGCCGATGAGGTCCGGCTCGGTCGTCAGGTCCATGATCCTCGTCCTTCTCGGGCTACATGGTGGGTCGTTCCGCCGTTGAGCCGGGTGCCCGCGCTGCGCTCACAGTACGCCCGGCGCTGATGCACTGTCCAGAACGCTTCGACCGACCGCACCGGTGCTGTATGTGCGGTCGACCGCCATGGCGTGAGCCGCTCTGCGTTGTCGGCAGGCGTCGCTACGCCGAGACGGGGCGCAGACGCTGGAGCAGCAGGTAGATCTGGCAGCCCAGGCAGTAGGCGAACGCGGCATTCAAGAAGGCAGCAACAAAGGCGAGCGCGGCCGCGATCGGCACGGCCAGCGTGAGCCCGAACAGCCCGAGGATGACGCCGACACCCGTCACGATCAGCCCGACCAGCTGCGCGAACGTGGGCGGACGCGGGTCTTCGAGCTCGCTCGGCGGCTTCAGCCGCGGGCGCACGGCGGCCTTGAAGAGCAGGCCGTACGGATGCCGCTGCACACCGGCGAACGCACCCCACGCGAACACGAGTGCGATAACGATCAGCAGGATGAGTGCTGCGGTGTTGAGGCCCGCGAAGCCGAGCACCACGTCGGTGAGAAGGAGGACTGCCGTGATTGCGGCGCCGAAGCGGGGCCCGCGCGGGTCGATGGCCTGAGGAGCGGTGGCTCGAGGGGCGGTCGCATCCGTCGCGGAGGTGGGGTGGGTCATGCGGTGCCCCCGATGAGTCGGTCGAGCTGGGTGGTGACGGTCTGTGCGGCCGGCGCCCCGCCGATGCGCGCGTGCACGACTCCGTGTCTATCGAGGAGCAGGGTCGTCGGCGTCTGGAGCACCGCGAAGCGGCGGGCGAGATCGGGCCGGTGGGTGAGGTCGACGTCGAGGTGCACGACTCCGGGCCGTGCCGCGGCGACCGAAGCGAGCACCCGGCGGCTCTGCGGACACGAGGAGCAGAACTCCGTGGAGAACTGCAGAAGCGTCGCGCTCTCGCCGAATCTGGCGGTGGGGCTCAACTCGGCAGGGTCGACCACGGCCGTGGCATCCGCGTGTCGCACCCGGCCCTGGCGAGCGCGCAGTACGAGCCCGAGGGCAGCGGTCAACGCCACGAGGCCAGCGGCGATTCCGAGTGCGACGACCATGCACCGATGGTAGGGGTCGACCGGTTGCCGGGAGCGAACATGACCCGCGGTTACGGCCTGCGGACGATGTCCGCGCTCGGGGCGCCGGCGAGTCGGCCCGTGGCGCAGGGAACCGTGAGGTCCCCGGGTGGGAGACTTCGGATACGGATGTCACTGGGCGCACGGGAGAGGTCACTGTGGAGACAACCATCGGATCAGTCGTTTGGGGCTCACGCGACGTCTCGCGAGCGATCGCTTTCTGGTGCGCGGCACTCGATTACGAGCCGAGGGAGGAGCCTTCCCGGGATTGGGCGGTCCTCGTTCCCCGCAGCGGAGCGGGGGTGCAGCTCGCCATCATGGAAGTCCACACTGCTCCAGAAGGTCGTCGTCGACACCACATCGACCTCTACAGCGATGATCAGCAGAAGGAGGTCGCACGGCTTCTCGCTCTCGGTGCCAGCCGAGTCGACTGGCGCTACGAAGAGGACGCGGACTATGTCGTCCTCACCGACCCGGACGGCAACATGTTCGACGTCGTGCAACGGCCCAGATAGCCAACCGACTCGTCGCCGCGTGGTGCGGGCATATCAAGCTGCGGCCGCCGGGAAACCACTGGCAGTGTGACCCCGTCCGTTGACGGTGAGGACGGCCCGGCCTTCGCCCCATCCCTCGAGCTGGCCTAGACCGGGTGAAGTGACTCTCGTACCTTCACGTCCCGCGCTTATGTTCGTGCGTCATCTCGGTTCGCGGGACCCGAGGATTCGAGTCATTCGACTGAGGAATCAAATGCCGACTTCCGTTTTACTGCTGATCAGATTGGAGGTAACGATGCTCGGGTCATCTCGACCGGAGCGACTCCGAAAGGCGCTCATCTGGGACCGACGGAAGGACCTCTCCGAGCATGCGCAGCTTGTACTCGATCTTGCGCCTCGCGCCGGATCTGCACAGCCAGCATCGCTCACCACGAGACCGTGGGCTTGAAGGCGTTCTCGGCGGGCTCGGCCGAGAGCACCCGCGCTCCGGAGCCGTCGGCCGCCATGATCCACAGCTCGGTGAGGTCGTCGGCCGCCTTCCGGTAGACGATCGCGGAGCCGTCCCCAGTCCACGCCGGGCTGAACTCCAGCACGTCGTCGGCGGTGATGGCATGCGGGTCCGTACCGTCGGCCTCGATGAGCCATACGTCTCCCGCTGCGGCGTAGGCGATCGTGCGGCCGTCGGGGCTCCAGTCGGGCACCTGGGTGACATCGACCGCATCCGTCGTCAGTGCGTGCGGGTCGGAGCCGTCGGCCGCGGCGAGCCAGAGTTGCGGGGAGCCGCTGCGGTCGCTCACGAACGCGAGCATCGAGCCGTCGGGAGACCAGCTCGGATAGCAGTCGAATCCTCCAGGCGTGTCGCTGATCGGATGCGGGTCGGAGCCATCGATGCCGACGACCCAGAGGTCCTCCGTCTCTTCGGGCTCCCCGTCTGCGAGTCCGCAGAAGGCGACGAGTGATCCGTCGGGAGAGACGTCCGGGAAGAGGGCGGAGCCGATGTCGGTCACCTGGCGCGGATCGGATCCATCCGCTCCTATCGCCCAGACCTGGTACGTGCCCGAGCGGTCGCTGCAGAAGAGGATCGTGGAACCGTCGGGGGTGAAGGCCGGGCAGGCGTCGAACGCGGGGTCGTCGGTCACCGACGTGCGGCCGCTGCCGTCGAGGGCGATCGTCATGATGTCGGGCTCTCCGGTGGTGGAGGCACCGAAGGCGACGAGCCCCTCGGGCGACGGCGCCCCGGCGCCTGAGGGAGCCGCCTCCGTCGCGGCGTTCGAGAGGTCGGCCGCCGGCGTGCAGGCCGTGAGCGAGACGAGAGCGAGCAGTGCGATCGCGGCGGTCATCCGCTCGCGGGAGCCGCCGTGCTGAGAGAGAGGTGAGGTTCGCATGAGCCCACTGTCGCGGGCGCCGGTACTCGTCATCGCCGCGTCCGGTACTCGTCCGGTACTCGTCGGTCGCGGGACCGTTGACGGGGGCGTCCGTAAGGGCGGATGCTCGTGCCATGGACGTGCGGGTGCTCGGGCCCCTCATCGCGGGCGAGGCGTCGCTCAGCCCGCGCGAGCGATCCGTGCTCGCGGCTCTCGTCGTCCGCGCGCCCGAGAGCATCGACGCCGCGACGCTCTCAGACGCGGTGTGGGGCGCGGAGCCGCCGGCGACCTGGGCACAGCAGGTCAAGACCTCGATTGCGCAGATCCGTCGAGCTCTCGGAGCAGGGGCCGTACGCACCGACGCGGTGGGCTACGCACTCGGGCTTGATGCGGAATCCATCGACGCCCGCCGCTTCGAGCGGCTTGTTGCCGCGGCGCGCTCCCACGCCGCCTACGGTGAGGCCGATCGCGCCGCCGACGCCCTCGACCGGGCCCTCGCACTCTGGCACGGACGGGCGTTCGCGGATCTCGCCTCGTGGGAGCCCGCGACGGCGGAGGCGGACCGGCTCGCCGAACTACGACGCTCGGCCGAGGAGGAGCTCCTCGATGCCCGACTGGCATGCGGCGAGCATCGCAGCGTCATCGCTGACGCGGAGCGGCTGCTCCGCGAGGCGCCGCTGCGCGAGCACCGCTGGGCCGTCCTCGCCCTCGCGGACTACCGCTCCGGCCGGCAGGCTGAGGCCCTCGCGACGCTCAGAAGCGCGCGCGAGCGGCTCGCCGACGAGCTCGGCGTCGACCCGGGCCGCGAACTTGTCGACCTCGAGCAGGCCATGCTGCGCCAGGATCCCGCCCTCGATCCCGCGCCGGTACCGCCGCGCGCGAACGACACGTGCCCGTACCGCGGTCTCGCGGCCTACGCCGTGGGTGACGCGGAGTTCTTCTTCGGACGCGAGGCCGAGATCGCCGCCCTCCTCGAACGGCTCGGCGCAGCGCCGCCCGTCGTCGTGGCCGGAGCGTCGGGGTCGGGCAAGTCCTCCACCGTCCTCGCGGGCCTCGTGCCCGAACTGCGGCGGCGCGCACGCGACGTCCAGGTCATCCGCCCGGACGCCCTGGGCGTGGTCGCCATGACCCTGGCCGT
Organism: Rathayibacter sp. YIM 133350; assembly: GCF_037404875.1. NCBI lineage: Bacteria > Bacillati > Actinomycetota > Actinomycetes > Micrococcales > Microbacteriaceae > Rathayibacter > Rathayibacter sp. YIM 133350. Next base: position 74,171 of record NZ_JBBELO010000018.1, on the reverse strand, counting down.
GGAAGCCGGCGACGGCGCGATCGTGGTCGTCGACCAGCTCGAGGAGGCGTTCGCCCTCGGCGACGCGGACGCCGGGGCGTTCACCACGGCCCTCGGCGCCGCGGCGTCCGCCGGCGTTCCGCTCGTCGCGACCGTCCGCAGCGACTTCCTCGACCGGATCGCCTCCACGCCGGCCCTCGAACCGCTCCTCGTGAATGGCGTCACGCTCATCGGCCCGATGAGCCGCGAGGCGCTGAGGCGTGCGATCGAGGAACCCGCGCGTGTCGCCGGCCTGCGCCTCGAGTCCGGGCTCGCCGAACTCATCCTGCGCGACGCGAGCGGCCAGCCCGCCGCCCTCCCCCACCTCTCCCACGCGCTCGTCGAGGCGTGGCTGCGACGCGAGGGCCGCACGCTCACGGTCGGCGCTTATGAAGCATCCGGTGGCATCGTCGGAGCGATCGCGCAGTCCGCCGACCGCCTCTACCGATCGCTGGATGCCTCGGAGCGCGAGCTCTGCCGGGCGACCTTCCTGCGGCTGGTCAGCCGTGGTCCGGACGGACAGGCCGTGCGGCGCCGGATGCTGACGCCGCCGCTTCGGGAAGACGCTGCGCGCGACGCGCTCATCGACCGACTGGAGCGCGCGCGCCTCGTGACCGCGGAGTCCGACTCGATCGCCGTGGCGCACGAGGCGATCGCGGAGGCCTGGCCGCGCCTAGCCGGCTGGCTCGACGAGGATGCGGAGGGCGCGCGCGTGCTCGGCGGCCTCGTCGCGGCCGCCGAGGAGTGGAATGCGGGCGGCCGCTCCCCCGAGGATCTCTACCGCGGCGCCCGCCTCCAGACCGCGATCGAGTGGCGGGAACGGACGACCCCCGACCTTACGCCCGTGGAGGCCGGGTTCCTCGACGCCTCCGCGCTCGCCGCCCGGACGGAGCTCGGCGTCCTCGAGGCTCGAGCCGCGCGGGAGGTCAGGCAGGGGCGCACGCTCCGCGCCGCGCTCGTGGGCGCGACGGCCGCGTTCGTCGTGGCGGCGATCGCGGCGGGAGTCGCGACCTCGACGTCGGCGGAGGCGAGGCGGAGCGCCGACGATGCCGCGCTCGAGGCGCTCATGAGCACGTCGCTCGCGTCGCGGTCGAGCGATCGCGACGTCGCGGCGCTGCTCGCGGCCGAGCTCTACCGCCGCGCGCCCGACGACCCGCGGAGCCGGATCGCGCTCATGGGGTCGATGACCGCGGCGGGCGGCTACATCGGAAGCACCTACGTCGAGGGCGCATCGGACGGCGTCGCCGGCGGCCTGATCCCCGGGACGGACGAGGCCTTCGTCATGCGTGACCACAGCTCGGCAGCGATCATCGACGTCGAGACCGGCGCGGAGGCCCACGAGGTCGACCTTCCCGTGTCCGCAGGCGCGTACGCGCCGTACGTCGGCATCCGGCCGGACGGCCGGTACGCCGTCGTCGTCGGTGCCACGGAGGACGCCGCTGGCGCGGCGTTCGTCGATCTCCAGACTTTCGCGACGACCGGCCCCGTCGCCGTGACGCAGACGACCGACGGTGCCGGCTGGCTCGCCGACGGCCGCTTCGCCGCGATAGAGACCGCAAGCGGCATCCTGACCGTGCTTGATCCCGCAACAGGCCGTGCCGACGCCCCAGCGACCATCGCGGGGTTCCGGGCACCCGTCGGCGACGACGTCTGGACGAGGGCCGCAGTCACGGCCGACGGGATGCTCGTCGTCTCGACGCCGGGGCGAATTGAGCTCGTCGACCTCGTCTCGCGGCGCGTGGTGCGAGGGGCCGACGTCTCCGTCGGCGCGACGACGCAGACCCTGGCGACGGACGGCGGGATCGCCGTCTCCTCGGGCCCGTACGGCCTCGCCGCGCTAGACCTCGCGAGCGGTGCGGTGCTCTGGGAGCGCGACTTCGCACTCCTCGAGGACTGGCAGTGCCTCAGGCTCGTGGTCGACGCCGAAAACGACCGCTTCTTCTGCGCGAGTGACTCCGGGCTCATCGAGGAACGCGACCTGCGCACCGGGCTGCCGACGGGGCGGCGGATCGAGCCGCAGGTCGATGCGATCGCGAAGCTCGAGTTGAGCGACGACGGCACGGAGGTGATCGCCTACGCTGCGCAGGCACCCGTGATCGTGCGCTGGCGCGTAGACGGATCCGGCCCCGCCTCCGATCTCGTCGTGGGCGGGCGCCTCGCCGTGGGCGCCGGCTTCGACCCCTCCGGACGATACCTGATGACCTCGACGCGGCCGGACGCGCCACACCTCGAGTCGGTCGGCGGCGACACCGTGATCTGGGACCTCTCCGCGGAGGCGCCACTCAACCTCGACCTCGTCGACGGCACGGAGTACTTCTGGGCCGGCGACGGCGCCCTGCTCGAGGCCAATCGAGACGGGCGGTTCGGGGTGCTGGATGTCGCGACCGGGCAGCGGCGCATCGCCGACTGGGCCGCGGAGGACTGGCGCAACCCGACCGCGAGCCGCGACGGGGAGCGCCTGTATGTCCCGATCACCGATGGCGACGTGTACACGGTCGACCCGACCACGGGTCATCGCCTCGACACCACCTTCGTGGTGCCGGGCCGTGGCCTCGTTGTGAGCGACACCCTCGACGGCTCCCGGGTCGCCGTCACATACGTCGCGGCGGACGGGTCCGGCTTCGCGACGAGGATCTTCGACGGCCAAACGGGCGAGCCCGTCGCCGAGGGACCGCCCGGCGACCTGGGCACCGAGATCGCCGGCGACGAGCTCATCGGCTCTGGCCCGCAGCGCCTCACCCGGTACCGGCTCGACGACCTCACGGCCGAGGGCACTCTGCCCCGAACCCGCGCGGCGGCCCTCGCGCTCACGGCGTCCAATGACGGTGGCACGCTGCTCGTGGCCGCGCGCGACCAGTCCGTTGCCGTGTACGACCTCGCCGCCGGGGCGCGGCTCGGCGACCGCCTGCAGGCCGATGCCCCGAACACGGTGGGCGGCTACCTCGCCCCGGATGGCGCGGCCTTCGTCCTGAATGCGGCGGAGGGCGTCGTGCAATGGTCCCTCGACCCGGAAGACCACTTCCGCGCGGCGTGCCGACTGGCGGGGCGGGAGCTCACGCAGGACGAGTGGGAGACCTACCTCCACGACTTCGGCCCCCGCCGCGACACCTGCGCCGCACTCTCGCAAGGCTGAGATGCGCCGCGACACCCCACGAATGAACAGGCGAGTCGAGATTTCATGCCGGCAGCGACCTAGTGGCTCTAGCGGTCACGCCGATCCTTGCGGTCACCGACGGCGTCGTCGCGTTCTCCGGACAGCGCGGCACCTATGACGCCTCATCATCGTCGATCACGATGTCGGCGGCGCCGGGGTCGCGTCGTACTGCACCCACATTGATGCTCACGGCATCCTTGTGGCAAGGAGCGACAGCGGTCGCGCGCAAGGTCGTCGCCAGCTGTCGATGGCTGGGAATTCTGCGAGACCTGGTGATCCGACTTCACCCACATCCACCGCATCCGATAATGCCTGGGCGAGGATCTCGATGACGCTCCGTGTCATCTCGGCTGGTGACGCCGGGAAGCGGATCCCGCGGTCGACAAACCAGTCACGAATCCGCATGGGCATGTCGCCTGGGACGCTGCAGCTTCGGTTATCGAAACGACCAGAGCTGCAGCAGTCCCGTGCGCTGACACGCCAAGTTGAAATCTCGCTGGGGATCGGCGCAGTCACTTGTAGTTGATGGTGGAGCGACGCGAAGACCAAGAAGAACCCAACAGAGCCCAAAAAGCTGGACCCCGCAACGGAATGATCCCGTTCAACTGCGGTTTTGGTGGATCTGAGGGGACTCGAACCCCTGACCCCCTGCATGCCATGCAGGTGCGCTACCAGCTGCGCCACAGACCCAGACGCTGTTTCCGACCCGCGGAAGCAACTTGTTCAGATTACTACACCCGCCGCATCCGAAGAAATCGAGACGGCAGCCCGGGTGCGTCGGCCGCTCAGCCCCGCGCTTCGTGGGCGGGAAGGTCGACCGGGATGACCGGGCAGTCCTTCCACAGCCGCTCGAGGGCGTAGTACATGCGCTCCTCCTCGTGGAAGACGTGCACCACGAGGTCGCCGAAGTCCAGAAGAATCCAACGGCCCTCGGAGCGGCCCTCGCGCCGCAGCGTCTTGGCACCGGCCTCGGCCAGGCGGTCCTCGATCGCCTCGGCGATGGCGACGACATTGCGCTCGCTGCGGCCCGTCACCAGCAGGAAGGCGTCGACCAGCGGAAGCGGTCCCGAGACATCCAGAGCGACGAGATCTTCACCGGCCTTCGAATCGGCCGCGGCGGCGGCGAGGTTCAACAGCTCGATGGCGTGCTCGGATGCGGTCATACAGGAAATCCTTGGAACGGTGAAGAACGGAATGACATCAGAAGATGCCGGACATGAAGCCCGCGGTGACGAGCCCGACGACACCGACGAGCAGCACGCCGCCGGAGACCGCCATGGTGAAGGGAACCGTCCAGCGGCTCTGCTTCTTCGGAGGCGTGAGCACGTCGCGGGTGGAGGAATGGGTACTGACCGCACGGCTGGCCCGGATGGGCTGCGCCCCGGTCGCCGGCTGGTCGTCGTCGGCATCGAACATCCGGTCGATGTCGGAGGAGTCGATGCGGTTCGGGTGCGCCCCGGTGCTGCCGAGACTGCGCGGAAGGTCGAAGGAGCCGGTGATGAGCACTTCGCCGGTGTTCAACGCGACCGGACCCTCGGTGGCCTGCGGAATCGAGGGCAGGATCAACGCGTTCGTCGTGGTCGGAACTCCGCCGGATGCGACGCCGCGCCCGATCAGCTGGTCGAAGGACTGCGGCGCATCAGGCGTCTCCTCCTCGACGGGCACGGACCAGTGACCCACGCGAGGAGCAGCGGAGGCCGCCGGCGCGGGCGCGGCGTCGGTGATGGCCGACGTCGGCTCGGTCGGAGGCAGCTCGGTGACGGGCAGCGGCGCGACTCTCGGCGCCGATGCGACCGCCTCACGCGCGGGGCCTTCCTGCGTACGCGGATTGACGCTCGGCGCCGCGACGGCCCAGACAGGGCGGGTGTCGGTGTCGTCGGCGACGGGAGGGGTCCAAGTGACACGGCGGCCGGTGTCCGTCGTGGTCGGCTCGACCTCGGCGGCGGGCGCCTGCGTGAGCACGACGGGCTCGGTGGCAGACTCGACGCCGGCCTGCACACTCCCACCCTGCTGGGCGGCGAGCATGGCGCGCAACTGCCGGCGGGTCAGAGTGTGAGTTGGGACGGATTCGGACGCCTCGGCGTCGTCAGGGGTATCGGTCTCACCGCTGACCCGTGACGCATCGGACGGCGTGGTCAGTGACGGCGTGGTGAAGGCCGGAACGTCGGAAGCGGGGCGGGGTGCCTCAGGTGTGGAGACGGCGAGGCGAGAAGTCGGAGGCGCGTAACCGCCGGCGGTGTAGCCGGCGTACGCGGGCACCGTGGGGCGCGTTGCTGCGGCGGCTTCGGTTCGCTCCCCCTCGGCGCTCTTGGGAGCGTCTGGAGCAGTGGGGAACGCCGTGACGAGATGCGGCGCCTCTCCCCCGGGAGTCGCCTCGTTGGTCACGGCTCGCCGGGAATTCGGGGTCGGCGACGGAGCGTCCTCGCGTGAACGCTCCATTTCACGCGCCTGCCTGCGCGTCTGAGGCACTTGACCCGTCGTCATGCCGCACTACTCCGATACAGATGGTGCTTCGAGATGTACTGGACCACCCCATCGGGCACCAGATACCAGACCGGATAACCCCGGCTCACACGCTCCCGACAATCGGTCGAAGAGATCGCAAGTGCCGGAACCTCCAACAAGCTTACGTCCGCCTGTGGCAATCCAGAAATGGAGAGATCGTGTCCCGGACGACTCACAGCAACGAAATGCGCCAATTCCCAGAGCTCGTGCACGTTCTTCCACGTGAGGATCTGCGCGATCGCGTCCGCTCCGGTGATGAAGAAGAGCTCCGCATCGGGCCACTGGGCGCGCATGTCGCGCAGGGTGTCGATGGTGTACGTCGGCCCGCTCCGGTCGATGTCGACGCGGCTCACGGTGAAGCGAGGGTTGGATGCGGTGGCGACCACCGTCATCAGGTAGCGGTGCTCGGCCAGGCTCACCGCGGCCTTCTGCCACGGCTGCCCCGTCGGCACGAACACTACCTCGTCGAGGTCGTAACCCTGTGCGACCTCGCTCGCCGCGACGAGGTGCCCGTGGTGGATCGGATCGAAGGTTCCACCCATGATGCCGATGCGCGGGCGCCGTGCGGATTCCGCCATGACCGGGATGCTCGTCGCCGGCTCGCTCAGTGCCCGCCGTGCCCGCCGTGTTCGGCCGAACCCGAATGCGCGGCGGCATAGGCGTCGGCCTTCGCGCTGTGACGGTTGGCCACATCGCGGTAGCTGAAGGTGATGAACCCGAGAACGGCGAAGACGCCCAGGGCGACCAAGCCGAAGACGAACGTCGGAACGGCGGGCTCAGTGCCCTCAGCGAGCACGGTGGTCAGCAACGACATGTACATCTCCATTCACGGCGTGTTCAGCCAGACTTCCCGCCCAGCTTATCGCCTACGCGCGCACCTGCCCGGAACCGCGCACCACCCATTTGGTGCTCGTCAGCTCCGGCAGGCCCATCGGGCCGCGGGCGTGCAGCTTCTGGGTCGAGATGCCGACCTCGGCACCGAAGCCGAATTCACCGCCGTCGCTGAAGCGGGTGGAGGCGTTCACCATGACGGTCGCCGAGTCGACCTCGTTGAGGAAGCGCTCCGCGTTCGCCAGGTCGTTCGTGATGATCGATTCCGTGTGCCGCGTCGAATAGCGCCGGATGTGCTGGATGGCCTCGTCGAGCGACGGCACGACGCCGACGGTCACGTCGAGGCTCATGTACTCGGTGCCCCAGTCCTCGGCGGTCGCCGCCACTGCCCGGGGCCAGATCGCCCGTGTGGCCTCGTCGCCGTGCACCGTGACACCGGCCTCCGCGAGCCGATCGAGCACTGCAGGCAGCAGCCGCTCGGCGGCACCCTCGTGCACGAGCACCGTCTCCACGGTGTTGCAGACGCTCGGACGCTGGGTCTTCGCGTTGTGCACGATGTCGACCGCCCACGATGGGGTCGCACTCTCGTCGAGGAAGATGTGCACGACGCCCGCACCCGTCTCGATGACGGGAACCGTGGACTGCGTGACGACGGTGTTGATGAGGTCGGCACTGCCGCGCGGAATCAGCACGTCGACGTAGCCGCGGGCCTGCATGAGTGCCGTCGCCCCGTCGCGCCCGAAATCATCGATCGTCTGCACGGCCTCGCCCGGAAGTCCTGCGGATGCGAGGGCGCCCTGGATGAGGCTCACGAGCGCTCCGTTGCTGTTCTCGGCGGCGGATCCACCGCGCAGCACGGCGGCATTACCGCTCTTCAGCGCGAGGGCGGCGATGTCGACGGTCACGTTGGGACGCGCCTCGTAGATGGCGCCCACCACGCCGAAGGGCACACGCACCTCGCTGATGCGCACGCCGTTGGGCAGCGTGCTTCCGCGGACGACTTCGCCGACGGGATCGGTCAGCACGATGATCTGCTCCACCGCGTCGGCGAGGGCGCCGACGCGGCCTTCATCGAGCCGCAGCCGGTCCAGAAGGCCGGCGGACAGGCCGTTGCCCTCGCCGTTCTCGAGGTCGCGTGCGTTCGCCGCGATGATCTCACCTGCCGCGGAGCGCAGGGCGTTCGCGATCGCGGAGAGAGCGGCGTTCTTCTGCTGCGTCGTCGCGGTCGCCAGGCGCAGCGCGGCAGAACGTGCGGCGTCGAGGCGCTCGCTGAAACCCGGCAGGGACGCATCCGTTTCAGGCATGCTGTCAGCCTAGGCCAGCCACCGGCTCCGTTTCGGCGTGTGCCGGCTCGAACCACGTGCCGATCGCCGTCCCCGTGAGGGCGTCGTTCACGAGGCCCGTCGAGGTCACCAGAACGGCAGTGCCGGCCTGTGCGGCCAGCCGTGCCGCCGAGACCTTCGTGGAGGCGCCGCCGGTTCCGACACCGGCCGCTCCCACGGAACCGAACTCGAGGCCGTCGAGAGGGTCACCGAAGGCGACGGAGTCGATGCGTTCGGCGCCCGGAAGGTGCGGCGGCTTCGTGTACAGCGCATCCACGTCGCTGAGCAGCACGAGCAGGTCGGCTCCGATCAGGTGGGCGACGAGCGCCGCCAGCCTGTCGTTGTCGCCGAAGCGGATCTCGTGCGTGGCCACCGTGTCGTTCTCGTTGACGATGGGAAGGATGCGCAGGTCGAGCAGGCGCTCCATCGCGCGCTGCGCGTTCGAGCGGGGGGTGTCGTTCTCGAGGTCACCGGCCGTCAGCAGCACCTGGCCGGCGACGATGCCATAGCGACGCAGGCTGTCCTGGTAGCGGAAGATGAGCAGGTTCTGGCCGACGGATGCGGCCGCCTGTTGGGTGGCCAGGTCGTTCGGCCGGGCGTCGAGCTTGAGATAGGGCATGCCGGTCGCGATCGCACCCGATGAGACGAGCACGACCTCGATGCCACGACCGTATGCTGCGGCGAGGGCGTCGACGAGCGGCGTGATCTGGCCGGCGTTCTCACCGCTGATCGACGAGGACCCGACCTTCACGACGACCCGTTTCGCCGCCGGGATCGCTGCGCGCTCGCTGATTCTCACCGCTCGTCGTTCTCCCCGTCGCCGTTGGCGTCCTCCGCGCTGTCCGGACCGCGCCACACGCCCGCCTGGCGCTCGCGCTCGAGTTCGGCGCGCGCCTCGGCCTTCGCATCCATGCGCTCGAAGTAGTTCTCACGACGTTCGTTGCGCGTGGCGCGGCGATTCTCGTCCAGGCGCGCGTCCGTTCCGCGCGGAGCGGTGATGAGCTCGGCGGTCGAGGTGAGCGTGGGCTCCCAGTCGAAGACGATGCCCTCCCCCGGGCCGATGACGACGGTCGAGCCCGCCACGGCTCCGGCCTTGAAGAGCCGATCCTCCACGCCGAGCTTGGCAAGGCGATCGGCGAGGAAGCCGACGGCCTCGTCGTTCGTGAAGTCGGTCTGGGCGACCCAGCGCTCGGGCTTGGTTCCGAGGATGCGGTAGATGGACCCGTAGCTGCCACCCTCGACCCGGATCGTGAAGTCCTGCTCGTCGACCGCGTTCGGACGCAGCACGATGCGCGGCTTGGGCGGCTCGGCAGCGGCCTCGACGCGACCGGCTTCGACGAGTTCGGCGAGGGCGAAGCTCAACGGACGCAGGCCCTCATGGCTCGCCGTCGAGATCTCGAAGACGCGGTAGCCGCGGGCCTCGAGGTCGGGGCGCACGAAGTCGGCGAGTTCCCGGGCCTCGGGGATGTCGATCTTGTTCAGGGCGATCAGCTGCGGCCGCTCGAGGAGGGGCTTCTGCCCCTCGGGTACCGGGTAGGCGGCCAGTTCGCCCAGGATGATGTCGAGGTCGCTCAGCGGATCGCGTCCGGGATCGAGCGTGCCGCAGTCGAGCACGTGCAGCAGGGCGGTGCAACGCTCCACGTGGCGCAGGAACTCCAGGCCCAGGCCCTTGCCCTCGCTCGCGCCCTCGATGAGGCCGGGCACGTCGGCGACGGTGTAGCGCACGTCGCCGGCCTGCACGACGCCGAGGTTGGGGTGCAGGGTCGTGAACGGGTAGTCGGCGATCTTGGGCCGCGCCGCCGAGAGGGCGGCGATCAGGCTCGACTTCCCCGCAGACGGGAAGCCGACGAGGGCAACGTCGGCGACGGTCTTGAGCTCGAGGACGACGTCGCCCTCCCAGCCCGGGGTGCCCAGCAGCGCGAAGCCCGGCGCCTTGCGCTTGGTCGTCGCGAGGGCGGCGTTGCCCAGTCCGCCCTGGCCTCCAGGCGCCACGACGAAGCGCATGCCCGGCTCGCTCATGTCGATGAGCTCTTCGCCGTCGCCACCCTTCACCACGGTTCCGACGGGGATCGAGAGCTCGAGTTCCTCGCCGTTGGCGCCGGCACGGTGGTCTCCCATGCCGGGTCCGCCGTTGTCACTGGAGCGGTGGGGAGCCCGGTGGTAGCCGAGGAGGGTCGTCACCTGGGGATCGGCGACGAGCACGATGTCGCCGCCGTGTCCGCCGTTGCCTCCGTCAGGGCCGGCGAGCGGCTTGAACTTCTCGCGGCGTACGGAGACGCATCCGTTGCCGCCATGGCCGGCACGCAAGTGCAGCGTGACGTTGTCGACGAAGCTGGCCACTGGGTTCTCCTGAAGCTGGGTCTAGCGATAAACACGCGAGGGCGGGCCGAAGCCCGCCCTCGCGTTCACAGATGTGGGATGCCTACTCGGCGACCGCCACGATGTTGACGACCTTGCGGCCGCCCTTGGTGCCGAACTCGACCGAGCCCGGCTGCAGGGCGAAGAGGGTGTCGTCGCCGCCACGGCCGACGCCCGCGCCGGGGTGGAAGTGGGTGCCGCGCTGGCGGACGATGATCTCGCCCGCGCTGACGACCTGGCCGCCGAAGCGCTTCACGCCGAGGCGCTGCGCGTTCGAGTCACGACCGTTGCGAGTGGAGCTTGCTCCCTTTTTGTGTGCCATCTCGTGTGTCTCCTGGGCCTTACTTGATTCCGGTGACCTTGACGCGCGTGAGCTCCTGACGGTGCCCCTGGCGCTTCTTGTAGCCGGTCTTGTTCTTGAACTTCTGGATGACGATCTTCGGACCGCGCAGGTCGCCGAGAACCTCGGCGGTCACCTTCACCTTGGCGAGCGACTCGGCGTCGCTCGTGATGGTGTCTCCGTCGACAAGCAGCACGGGGGCGAGCTCGACAGTGCCGTTCTTGTCAGCCTTGATGCGGTCCATCGTCACGATGGTTCCGACCTCGACCTTTTCCTGGCGGCCACCGGCGCGCACAACTGCGTAAACCACTTTACGTACCTATTCTCTGGGGAGCTCAGAACGAGCCCCGATTCCTATCACGGGAAATACACCCTGGTTCGACCAACGACGGGCCCACCAGAAAACCGTGGTGACGGTGCGGACAGAATCCAGCACACACCAAAGGTCGAGTCTAGCTGATCGGGATACGCCGGTCAAACGGAGCCGACTCCGCGCCTTGGTTCACACCAACCTTACAATTCCAGCATGACCGTGCTGATCGACACGCCCATGTGGCCCAATCACGGCACCCTCTGGGCGCATCTCGTCAGCGACGAGTCCCTCGAAGAGCTGCACGCATTCGCGGGCGTCAACGGCATCCCCCCGCGCAGCTTCGACCTCGACCACTACGACGTGCCGCGTGAGCGACACGCTGCACTGGTCGAGGCCGGTGCGGTGCACGTGAGCAACCGCGAACTCGTGACGCGCCTGCGCGGCAGCGGCCTGCGCGTCACGGCTCGCGAGCGGCGAGACCTCTAGGGCCGCCTACTCGCCCTTGGTCGTGATGATCGGCTCGACGGGCGTTGTCGAGAGGCCCGCCGTGGTCACCCGACGACTGCGCGTGCGGCCCTGACCGGGCTCCTTCGGAGCAGGCAACGCCTCGAGCACCGAATCGAGCAGGTGCTCGGCATCGACGCGATCGACCGGTGCGCTCTGGCGGGCCACCTTCTCGACGGGGATGTCGAGGATGGCCACGGGCTCGGCGACGGATGCCGGCGCGTCCGGCTCCTCCGCCGAAGCCACCGGCGCCGGCTGGGGCGTCTTCTCGGGCGCGGTCTCCGGCGTGCCGTCCTGCGTCTCCTCGCCGATCGCGCCATCGAGGTCGACGCGTCCGGAGTGCCGTCCACGACGGCCGCGACGCGACTTGCGCTCCGCGGTGCCGCGTTGGCTGCTGTCGTCTGCGGACGCCGCGGCCGCGGCCTCGGCCTCGGCGCCGGCGGCCTGCGCCTCCTTCTCGGCGTGCAGCGTCGAGGCGGCGATCAGCGCGAGGGCGTGCTTCGCGTCCTCGGTGATGCCGTGGGTGCCATTGGCGCCGTTGGAAGCCTTGGCGGCATCCGTCGACGAGTTGCTCGGCGCCGAACCGGCGGGACCCCGACGGCGGCCGGGCTGCTGCTGTTGCTGCTGCTGGGGCGGACGGTGCTTGGAGACGGGGTCGTGGTGCACGAGCACACCACGCCCGGCGCAGGTCTCGCACGGCTCGCTGAAGGTCTCGAGCAGGCCGAGGCCGAGCTTCTTGCGTGTCATCTGCACGAGTCCGAGCGAGGTGACCTCGGCCACCTGGTGCTTGGTGCGGTCTCGCGAGAGGCACTCGATGAGCCGGCGCAGCACGAGGTCGCGGTTGGACTCGAGCACCATGTCGATGAAGTCGACCACGATGATGCCGCCGATGTCGCGCAGGCGCAGCTGGCGCACGATCTCCTCGGCCGCCTCGAGGTTGTTCTTGGTGACGGTCTCCTCGAGGTTGCCGCCCGAACCGACGAACTTCCCGGTGTTGACGTCGACCACGGTCATGGCCTCGGTGCGGTCGATCACGAGGGAACCACCGGAGGGCAGCCACACCTTGCGGTCGAGCGCCTTCTCGATCTGCTCCGAGATGCGGAACTCGTCGAAGGCGTCGCGGTCGCCGGTGTAGGGCTCCACGCGCTCGAGCAGGTCGGGGGCGACGGCGCGCAGGTAGCTCTCGATGGTCTCGCGGGCGTCCTCCCCTGCGATCACCATGCGCTGGAAGTCCTCGTTGAAGACGTCGCGCACGATCTTGATCAGCAGGTCGGGCTCCGAGTGCAGCAGGGCCGGGGCCGGCTGGTTCTCGAGCTGCTTCGCGATGGCGGACCACTGCGAGATGAGGCGGTTCACGTCGACGGTGAGCTGCTCCTCGGTCGCACCCTCGGCCGCGGTGCGCACGATGACGCCCTGGTTGTCGGGGAGCACCTCTTTGAGGATCTTCTTCAGGCGCGCACGCTCGGTGTCGGGCAGCTTGCGGCTGATGCCGTTCATGGTGCCGTTCGGCACGTAGACCAGGTAGCGGCCCGGGAGCGAGATCTGGCTCGTCAGTCGGGCGCCCTTGTGGCCGACGGGATCCTTCGTCACCTGCACGAGCACCTTGTCGCCCGGCTTGAGCGCGAGCTCGATGCGTCGCGGCTGGTTCTTCTCGCCGTTCTCCGCCGCGGCATCCCAGTCGACCTCGCCCGAGTAGAGCACGGCGTTGCGACCGCGGCCGATGTCGACGAAGGCCGCCTCCATGCTGGGCAGCACGTTCTGCACGCGGCCCAGGTAGACGTTGCCGATGAGGGATGCGTCCTGGTTGCGGGCCACGTAGTGCTCCACGAGCACGCCGTCTTCGAGCACGCCGATCTGGATGCGACCGCTCTTGGAGCGCACCACCATCGTGCGGTCGACGGATTCGCGGCGGGCCAGGAACTCGGCCTCTGTGATCACAGTGCGCCGGCGGCCGGCGTCACGGCCGTCGCGACGGCGCTGCTTCTTGGCCTCGAGTCGCGTGGAGCCCTTGATGCGCTGGGGCTCGGTGATCAGCGGCGCCTCACGCGGTTGGCGCACCTTGACGACGGTGTTGGCTGGGTCGCCCGAAGGGCCCCTGTCCTCGTCGCCGCTTCGGCGGCGCGCCCGCCGACGCACGGTGGACTCATCGCCTTCCGGACGGTCGGGCCGTTCGCGGTCCTCGCGCTCGGGCAGCGGAAGGATCTCGGGCGCGTGGAAGATGAGCGACGTCGTGCTCAGCACCGGCGGGATCGGGGATGCCAGAGCCGCGTTCTCGACCGCCGGCTCCTCCGCCTCAGCGGGCGCGGCCTCCGCGGGCGCAGCCTCAGCGGGCGCGGCCTCAGCGGGCGCAGCCTCTGCAGGTGCGTTCGGCTCGCCAGCATCCGCGACGCGCGGTACGTCGACCGGATCCACGTGGACCGCAGCGGATTCGGTGGCCGCCGCGATCGGCGGCGTCGGCGCGCTTTGCTCGCGAGGCGTTACCGGGGCGTGGGCGGGGCGAACCGCCTTGCGCGCGCCGAAGATCCGACCCCGTCGACGGCCCGAATCGCCCGTCGTCGCGTTGTTCTCGTTGTTCTCCACCATTTCTGGGGCACTCCTCGACCGGTGCGACTGGCCGCGCCACCCGCGCCGGATACTCTCTGTGCGAAATCCCGCCGGGCGGAACCTCGCAAATCCTCTGTCTACTGCAGTCGGCCCCTTGGCTCTGACTGCCACTTCTGTGCGGTCCTGTGACCGAATCGGGTGCTGGGCACCCTTCAAGCCTTCGTTGGCGTCCGAGGGAGCGCGGCTCACCGGACATGACGATTATCGCATGTCTTCACAGATTGACGGTCCGCACGCCATGCCATAATCCGAGACATGTCCGACACCGCCCGCACAAAGCCGCCGATCCTGCTCGGTTCCCTGCTCGCGATCCTCGGGGCGATCGGCCTCTGGGCGGCGTTCGACCTGACCCTTGAGAAGTTCCACGTGCTCGAGCATCCGGGTTCGAAGGCCTCGTGCGACTTCAGTGTCGTGGTGCAGTGCGGGGCGAACCTGGCGTCGTGGCAGGGCTCCCTCTTCGGCTTTCCGAACCCCGTGATCGGCGTGATCTGCTGGTCGGTCGTGATCACGATCGGTGTCGCGCTTCTCGCCAGAGCCGCCTTCGCGACGTGGTTCTGGATCGGGTTCAACGTCGGAGTGCTCGGCGCGCTCGTCTTCGTGATCTGGCTCATGGGCCAGTCCATCTTCGTGCTGGGCACGCTCTGCCCGTGGTGCATGGTCACCTGGGCGGTCGTCATCCCGCTGTTCTGGATCGTGACGCTGAACAACCTGCGCACCGGCGTCTTCCCGGTCGGTCAGCGGGTGCGTTCGTTCGCCGACGCCGCCTACACGTGGATTCCGCTCATCACGCTCGTCTGCTACCTGGTCGTCGCGATCATCGCCCAGGCCCGCCTCGACGTGCTGCGCTATATCTTCTAGAGCGCGAGCGCGCGCGGGCAGGCCTGGCCGAGATCGACCGGCTCAGGCGAACCAGAGGGCGAGCTCGCGCTCTGCGGACTCCGGCGAGTCGGAGCCGTGAACGAGGTTCTGCTGCACCTTCAGGCCCCAGTCGCGAGCGAAGTCTCCGCGGATGGTGCCCGGTGCGGCCACCGTGGGGTCGGTCGCCCCTGCGAGCGAGCGGAAGCCCTCGATGACGCGGTTGCCGGCCACGCGGAGCGCGACGATCGGGCCGGACTCCATGAACTCGAGCAGCGGCTCGAAGAACGGCTTGCCCTCGTGCTCCGCGTAGTGGGCGGAGAGCAGGTCGCGGTCGGGCTCCACCATGCGGATGTCGACGAGCGAGTACCCCTTGGCCTCGATGCGCCGAAGGATCTCGCCGGTCAGGTTGCGTGCGACGCCATCCGGCTTCACGAGGACGAGGGTCTGTTCGATGGGCGTGCTCATGCGTTCTCCTTGTTCCAGTTGGTCATGTTCCAGGTATCGATCTTTCGGCCGCGGATCATCGCGAAGGCCCACATGCCGGCGAAGAGGGCGCCGACGAAGAACATCGCGACATTGAACAGGCCGCCGAGCACGATGAGTGCCTGCACGACCCATCCGACAACATAGGCGAAGCGGAAGCGCAGCAGCCCGAGCGTAACGATGATGAGCACGCACAAGACCCCGCCGGCCACGAGTGAGCCGACGGGCCCGAGGGTGATGACGCCACCGGTCGGCAGTCCGAAGTTCACGAGTGCCGCGAGGAAGACGACGATGAGCTCGAACCCGAGCACGATCGAGGCCAGGCTGCGACGCACCGAGCGGGGAGCGCTGCGCGGGGCGGATGCGACGCTCATGCCTGCATCCACCGCCCCTCCTCCGCGAGGCTCATCGCCTCGCCGACCAGCGTGATGGAGCCGGTCACGAGCACGGCGCGCTTGGGTGCCGCCGACGCCCACTCCCGCGCCTCCGTCAGCGCGGACTCGACCCAGCCGAAGCTCGTCACGTCGGCGTCGGGAGAGATCTCACGGATGCGGTCCGCGAGCACGTCGGCCGCGATCGCCCGCTCCGAACCGGACTGCGTTGCCAGGAAACGCGTGGCCAGCGGCGCCAGGGCGGCGATGATGCCGTCGGCGTCCTTGTCGCTGAGCACGCCGAGCACGATCGCGATCTCGTCGAAGTCGAACGCGCTCGTCACCGCGCTCACGAGCGCCTGCGCCCCGTGCGGGTTGTGCGCGGCGTCGACGAGCACGCTCGGCTCGATGCCGATGAGGTGCAGACGGCCGGGAGAGATGACCGTGGCCAGGCCCTCGGTGAGCAGCTCCTCGGTGAGCGGCTGCTCGCCGCCCCCGAGGAAGGCCTCGACGGCGGCGATCGCCACGGCGGCGTTCTGCGCCTGGTGGGCGCCGAAGAGGGGAAGGAACAGGTCGTCGTAACGCCCGGCGATGCCTTTGACTGAGATGAGCTGGCCACCGACGGCGACCCGGGCATCCGTCACCTCGAACTGGCTGCCCTCGACGGCGAGCTGGGACTCGGTGAGCTCCGCCGCCCGCGCGAGTTCGGCGGCGGCCTCGGGCACCTGATGGGCCGATACGACGCTCGCCGCCGGCTTGATGATGCCCGACTTCGTGCGCGCGATCTCGGCGATCGTGTTGCCCAGCCGACCGACGTGGTCCAGCGCGATCGGCGTGAACACGGCCACCTGCCCGTCGGCGACGTTCGTGGAGTCCCACTCGCCGCCCATGCCCACCTCGAGCACGACGACATCGACGGGGGCGTCCGCGAAGGCGGCGAAGGCCAGCACGGTGAGCGCCTCGAAGAAGGTGAGCGGCAGCTCTCCCGCGGCCTCGAGTTCGGCATCCGTCATGGCGAGGTAGGGGGCGATGTCCTCCCAGTTGCGTACGAGCGCCTCGTCACTGATCGGCTCGCCCTCGATGCGGATGCGCTCGTTGAAGCGCACCAGGTGCGGGCTCGTGAGCAGTCCCGTCTTCAGTCCGTAGGCGCGCAGGATGCTGTCGGCGATGCGGCTCGTGGTCGTCTTGCCGTTCGTGCCGGTGATGTGGATGATCGGGTACGCGCGCTGAGGGTCGCCGAGCAGCTCGACCGCCCGGCGGGTGGCGGCGAGCCGCGGCTGCGGACTCGCCTCCCCCATGCGCGTCAGGAGCTCGCGGTAGACCTCGTCGGCCGCATCGCGGAATTCGTCCTCGTCGTTCATGCCTTCTCCAGTGCGATCTTGAGGGTCGAGTCCCGCCCGACCGACAGCGCCTCGACCGGCAGTTCTCCGCCGTCGAACTCGTCGATGTCGACCGAGATCGCGAGGGTCTCCCCCGCGATGAGCTCGGCATGCGTTCGGGCCGCCGCCACGCCCGCCGTGTCCAGAGTCAGCCGCAGCCGGATGCGGTCGCTCACCTCGAGTCCTGCCGACCGGCGTGCGTCCTGCACGCCGCGGATGGCATCGCGCGCCAGTCCCTCGGCCTCGAGTTCGTCGGTGGTCGCCGTCTCGAGCAGCACGAAGCCGCCGCCGGGAAGCAGGGCAAGGGCGACGCCGGATCCGGCATCCGTCGCAGCCTCGAGCACGAGGTCGTACTCGGCGGGCTCGAGGGCGATACCACCCGCGACCACGACGCCCTCGCTCTCGCTCCAGTCGCCGCTGCGAGCGGCCTGGATGGCCTGCTGCACCGCCTTGCCGAGCCGGGGGCCCGCGGCACGGGCGTTGACCGTGAGCTTGCGCGTGATGCCGTACTCGGCGGCACTGGTCTCGGTGAGCTGCACGAGCTCGACCGACTTCACGTTGAGCTCGTCGCGCAGGATGTCGTCGAAGGCGGCGAGGCTGGACGCATCCGCCGACACCACCGTGAGCCGGGCGAGGGGCAGGCGTACGCGCAGACCGGCCTGCTTGCGCAGCGAGAGCGCCGTCGAGCTGATCGAGCGCACCTGGTCCATTGCGGCCACGAGGTCGTCGTCGGCGGGGAACTCCGCTGCGTCCGGCCAGTCGGTGAGGTGGACGCTGCGCCCGCCCGTCAGACCCTGCCAGATGCGCTCGGTCACGAGCGGCAGCAGCGGGGCCGCGAGGCGGGCGAAGGTCTCGAGCACGGTGAACAGGGTGTCGAAGGCCTCGGCGTTCTCACCGTTCTCGCCGACTCCCTGCCAGAAGCGCTCGCGCGAGCGGCGCACGTACCAATTGGTCAGCACATCGGCGAAGTCGCGCAGCTTCGCGGCGGCCAGCGTGGAGTCGAGGTTCTCGAGGTCGGTCGTGACCGCCGTCACCGTCTCGCGCGTCTTGGCCAGCAGGTAGCGGTCCAGCACGTCGGCCGAATCGGTGCGACGGCGCGCGTCGTAGCCGGAGGCGTTGGCGTAGAGCGAGAAGAAGTACCACGTGCTCCACAACGGCAGCATCACCTGGCGCACGCCCTCGCGGATCGCCTCCTCGGTCACGATGAGGTTGCCGCCGCGGAGCACCGAACTCGACATGAGGAACCAGCGCATCGCATCCGAGCCGTCGCGGTCGAAGACCTCGGAGACATCGGGATAGTTGCGCAGTGACTTCGACATCTTCGCCCCGTCGCTGCCGAGCACGATGCCGTGGCTGACGACGTTGCGGAAGGCCGGCCGGTCGAACAGCGCCGTGGAGAGCACGTGCATCACGTAGAACCAGCCGCGCGTCTGGCCGATGTACTCGACGATGAAGTCGGCCGGGCTGTGAGAGCCGAACCACTCCTCGTTCTCGAACGGGTAGTGCACCTGCGCGAACGGCATCGACCCCGAGTCGAACCAGACGTCGAAGACGTCGGGGATGCGGCGCATCGTCGACGCGCCGGTGGGATCGTCGGGGTTGGGCCGGGTGAGGTCGTCGATGTAGGGACGGTGCAGGTCGGGCTCGCCCGCCTCGTTGTGCGGCAGCCGGCCGAAGTCGCGCTCGAGCTCGGCGAGGGAGCCGTAGACGTCGATGCGCGGGTAGGCCGGGTCATCGCTCTTCCACACGGGGATCGGCGATCCCCAGTACCGATTGCGGCTGATCGACCAGTCACGGGCGTTGCCGACCCACTTGCCGAACTGACCGTCCTTGACGTTCTCGGGAACCCAGGTGATCTCCTGGTTGAGCTCCACCATGCGGTCGCGGAACTCTGGCACCCTGATGAACCAGCTCGATACCGCGCGGTAGATCAGCGGGTTGCGGCATCGCCAGCAGTGCGGGTAGGAGTGCACATAGCTCGCCTGGCGCAGCAGGCGCCCCTCGGAGCGCAGCAGCTGGGTGAGCGGCTTGTTGGCGTCCATCCAGAGCTGCCCGGCGACATCCGAGACCTGCGGCAGGAAGCGGCCGCCCTCGTCGAGGGAGACGATGACGGGAATGCCGTTGGCCTCCGAGACCTTCTGGTCCTCCTCACCGTAGGCCGGGGCGATGTGCACCATGCCGGTGCCGTCATCGGTGGTCACATAGTCGGCGACCACGATGCGCCAGGCGTTCTGCAGCCCGAAGCGTTCGACGTCGGCGTAGTAGTCGAAGAGGCGGTCGTAGCTGATGCCCTCGAGCTCGCGGCCCGCGATCGTGCGGCTGATGGCTGCCGTGGCATCCGCAGCGGAGTCGTAGCCGAGCTCCTTGGCGTAGTTCCCGACGAGCGCTGCGGCGAGGACGTAGTCGCCGCCGAGCACCTCGGTCGCATCCATGGGTCCGCCGGCGGATGCCTGGGGCTGCTTCTCGCGCAGAACCGTCGCATCCGGTGTACCGTTCGGTCCGGCGGGGACGACGGCGTACTCGATGTCGGGACCCACCGCGAGGGCGAGATTCGTGGGCAGGGTCCACGGCGTCGTCGTCCACGCGAGCGCCCGAGCGGCGGTGAGCCCGAGCGACTCTGCCTTGGGCCCGGTGAGCGGGAAGGTCACGGTGACGGTCTGGTCCTGGCGATCCTTGTAGACGTCGTCGTCCATGCGCAGCTCGTGGTTCGACAGCGGGGTCTGGTCGCGCCAGCAGTACGGGAGCACCCGGTAGCCCTCGTAGGCGAGGCCCTTCTCGTGCAGCTGCTTGAACGCCCAGATGACGCTCTCCATGAAGGTCACGTCGAGGGTCTTGTAGTCGTTCTCGAAGTCGACCCAGCGGGCCTGGCGGGTGACGTAGTCCTGCCATTCCTTCGTGTAGCGCAGCACGGCGTCGCGGGCGGCCTTGTTGAAGGCGGCGAGCCCCATCTTCTCGATCTGGCTCTTGTCGGTGATGCCGAGCTGCCGCTCGGCCTCGAGCTCGGCGGGCAGCCCGTGGGTGTCCCAGCCGAACCGGCGATGCACCTTCTTTCCGCGCATCGTCTGGAACCGCGGGAAGACATCTTTCGCGTATCCGGTCAGCAGGTGGCCGTAGTGCGGAAGTCCGTTGGCGAAAGGCGGGCCGTCGTAGAAGACCCACTCGGGCGCGCCCTCGCGATGATCGATCGACGCCTGGAAGGTGTCATCGCTCGCCCAGTAGGCGAGCACCTCGCGCTCGACCTGCGGGAAGTCGGGTGATGGAACGACGCCCGCTGCGGCGTTCTGGGAATCTTGACCCTTGGGGTACAACGCTTCACTCCTGGAGGCAATCGGCCTGTTCCACGAGGACGACGGGTTCGACGAATCCCATCGCGGTACCACCCCGCTTGCTGAACTCGGTGTCCGATGGACGAGCCGAGCGCAGCCGCTTGTTCATTGGCTGTGACGGGCCAGACCCGTTCGGTTCTACTGGGCTTTCGCCGTTCTTCCGAAGACTCCCCGGTGATGGCCGGATCGATGTCGTTGCACGCAAGTCTAGCGGCAGCGCCGTGCGCAATGGGGTCGGAAGATCACGGCGCTTAGA
The DNA here is from genome assembly GCF_037404875.1 of Rathayibacter sp. YIM 133350. NCBI lineage: Bacteria > Bacillati > Actinomycetota > Actinomycetes > Micrococcales > Microbacteriaceae > Rathayibacter > Rathayibacter sp. YIM 133350. The sequence goes on along the minus strand of NZ_JBBELO010000018.1, from coordinate 53,549 downwards.
AGGGTGGTTCGTCGGTGTCTTTGCTGTACCCGGTGGGGGTGGTGATGGTGATGGTGCCGGCTCGGTTCCGTTCGTATCGGAACCGGGTTTCGTGTTTGACGGTGTGGCCGGGTTCGCACAAATTGGCGAGGTTGATCTCGTCGGTGGCGCCGCCGTATTGCCAGTCGTGGGAGTGATCGATGTCGCATTCCTTGGCGGGCCGGTTGCAGCCGGGCTCCGCGCAGGTGCGGTATTTCAGTCGCAGCCAGTCCCGCATCTCCCGCGTCGGCCGGTACCGAGTACGACCCAACGCCAGCTTGATCCCGGTGAACGGGTCAGTGGCGATCCGCCGGAAACTGGGTGCCTGGGCGAACAGGGCCCGGGCGGTGTCATCATCGATGATCCCGTACCCCTCCAGCGTGGCCGCATCCGCCGCGGCCAGCTGCCGGATGCCGGTGTCGCGATCGCTGATCTCGCCCTCACCCTCGTCGGTGCCGATGAGGCGCAGGGCGGGGACGGTGACGAACACCTCGGTGCGCACCTGGTAGGGGGTGCCGGCTCCGGTGAGCAGGTCACCGGCCACATCGGCACGCACCTGCTCCAACGTGCGGGACTCACCGCTCTGGTCGGCGATCCGTTTCGCGTTCGCATCGATCCGCGCTTTCGCGCGGGCGAGGACGGCGGCGCGGTCGTAGATGTGCAACCACGCCATCCCATCCGCTCCGGGCTCCAAATCGACCCGCCGATACGTTGCCGCGGTATCGAAGCGTTCCTGCCGGGTGGTGTGCTCCAGGCGTTCCCGCACCATCCGCGCCCGGGTCTTCAACTTCCCCGGGGTGAGGCGTTGCGCCGGTTCCACCATCGCCGCATCGTAGGCGTCACACAACTCCTGGGGCAGACCGCGGGCGGCGGCCATCAACGCGAGCGCGGCGGGTTGGGTGATGACCCCGGAACGGAAGCCCGCCCAGATCAGCGGGAACGAGCCGGTCAGCATTTCCGCGTCGCACATCATGCCCCGCACGGTGTTCTCGGCCATCGAGAGCCGCAACGCCAGATCCTTCGCCACACACCGTTCCAACAACTCCGAGAACATCCGGGTGGACACCTGCACGGAACCCACATAGATCTCCGGTGAGCGCCGGGCCGCCTCCAGGACGGTGGCGATCATCGCATACACCCCCGCAGAAGCCCGGGCGGCAGCGACCTCAGCGTCCCGCACCTGATCCAGGCAGTCCTCGAGATGCCCGCGCTCGGTCGGCGACCAGTCCTCATCATCGAAATCCTCAAGGGACTCGAGGTCTTCCAGGAGCGCCGCCATACCCCCAGTTTAGAACACGTGTTCGATTATGGCAAGGGTTATCCGGCGGGTCTCGCGGAATTTCTCCTCGTCTGACCGGCCGTTTCGGAACGCGCGCGCCGAAAAGCGAGGCGATTTCGGCCGCCGCGCCGCTTCGGGCACGAACTCGCGCGGCGTGGCACGTCGAATCGCCTCGCTTTTCGGAATCTCCTCGCTTTTCGGTCTGGGGAGGTGGCCCGGAAGCGACGCAGCCTCCGCAACACGCGGCACAAGATCCGGGGCGAAATCTTGGTGAGGGAATGGCGCTCCGCGCCGCGCCGTTTTGGATAGCGTGCACTCCGTGACTGCCGCAACAGAGACCGCCCTCCAGCCTTCCTCCCCCGCCATGGTGCGGCGGGTGTCGTGGGCGTCGATGGTCGGAACCAGCCTGGAATCCTTCGATTTCTACGTCTTCGCCTATTTCTCGGCCTACTTCATCGGACCGCTGTTCTTCGATCCGCTCGGTGCCGTCGGCGCCCAGCTCGCGGGGTTCTCGACCGTGGCGCTGGCGTTCATCATCCGCCCGGTCGGCGCGATCATCTTCGGCCATCTCGGCGATCGGCTCGGTCGTCGCGCCACGCTCCTCTGGACGGTCGGCCTCATGGGGATCGCCACGGGACTCATCGGCGTGCTTCCGACCTACGCCCAGGCGGGCTGGCTCGGGGCCGTGCTGCTCGTGCTGCTCCGTCTCGTCCAGGGACTCTCGCTCGGGGGCGAATGGGGCGGCTCCATCCTGCTCGCCACCGAGCACGCCAACCCCGTGAAGCGCGCCTTCTACGCCGCGATCCCGCAGCTGGGCTCCCCGGTCGGTTCGATCCTCAGCGCGGCGCTGTTCATCGTGATGACCCTCACGCTCAGCCCGGAGGACCTCGCGACATGGGGCTGGCGTATCCCGTTCCTGGTCGCGATCCCCCTGCTGCTGGTCTCGCTCTACCTGCGCTGGTCCGTCACCGAGACACCCGTCTTCAGTGAGCTCGTCGCCGAGAAGCGCCGCGACCGCATTCCGTTCGCCCGCATGTTCCGCGAGCAGCCGACCGCGATTCTCGTCGCCATCGGGGCGGCCCTGCTCGGCATCGGGTCGTACTCGCTCATGAACACCTACACGATCAACTACGGCAGCAGTGTGCTCGGATTCAGCTTCCAAGACCTGCTCGTCGCCACGACGATCGGCGGGTTGCTGCAACTGGTGACCATTCCGCTCTTCGGCGCATGGGCCAACCGGATCGGCTCGGCGCGAGTCGTCGCGTGGGGCGCACTCGGAACGCTGCTCATCGCCTTCCCGATGTACTTCCTGCTGCAGTTCGCCACCTTCCCCATCCTGGTGGGCACGATGATCGTCGGGGGCATCCTGCCCACGATGTCGTGGGCGGCTCTCGGCGGTCTCATGAACGACCTGTTCGCCGACCACTACCGTTACTCGGCGCTCTCGTTCGCCTACGCGATCGCCGCCACCGTCAGCGGGTTCATCCCCCTCGTGACGCTCGCGATCGGAACGGCGACGGGCAACGCCTGGTGGCACCCCGGCATCGTGCTGGCCGTGCTCTCGGCGCTCACGCTCGTCGCGGCGTTCGTCGCAGCCCGGATGCCGAAGGCTCCCGAGCTCGGCGAGAGCGCGGATGCCGCTCTTCGCTAAACTGTTCCGAACGCATACTCAGGCACCTCACCACTGACACGGTGCCGCACATATCGATCGGAGCACGATGACCGGGAGCATTCCGGAGAAGCCGGCCCTCGAGGGGCTGGAATCCAAGTGGGGCGAGGCCTGGGAGCGCGATGGCGTGCACCGCTTCGATCGTGAGCGCGCAACGCCCGAGAGCATCTTCTCCATCGACACCCCGCCCCCGACGGCATCCGGGTCGCTTCACATCGGACACGTCTTCAGCTACACGCACACGGATGTGGTCGCGCGCTTCCAGCGCATGCGCGGCCGCAGCGTGTTCTACCCCATGGGCTGGGACGACAACGGCCTGCCCACCGAGCGCCGCGTTCAGAACTACTACGGCGTGCGCTGCGATCCGTCGCTGCCCTACGACCCCGACTTCGCGCCGCCGTTCGAAGGCGGCGACGGCAAGAGCACGAAGGCGGCCGACCAGAAGCCCATCAGCCGGCGCAACTTCATCGAGCTGTGCGAGCGTCTGACCGCCGAAGACGAGGTGCAGTTCGAGAAGCTGTGGCGCTCCCTGGGGCTCTCCGTGGACTGGTCGCAGACCTACCGCACCATCGGACCCGAGTCGCTCTTCACCTCGCAGCTCGCCTTCCTGCGCAACGTCGAGCGCGGCGAGGCCTACCAGGCGATGGCACCCACGCTGTGGGACGTGACGTTCCGCACCGCCGTCGCTCAGGCCGAGCTCGAAGACCGCGACCAGCCGGCCGCGTACCACCGCGTGAGCTTCCACACGCCCGACGGCGGCACGATCGAGATCGAGACGACCCGGCCGGAACTGCTGCCCGCCTGCGTGGCCCTCGTCGCGCATCCCGACGACGAGCGCTACAAGCCGCTGTTCGGCACCACCGTGACGACCCCGGTGTTCGAGGTCGAGGTTCCGATTCTGGCCCACCACCTCGCCCAACAGGACAAGGGCTCCGGCATCGCCATGATCTGCACCTTCGGCGACGTGACCGACGTCATCTGGTGGCGCGACCTCGACCTGCCCAACCGGGCCATCATCGGCTTCGACGGCCGCATCGTCTCCGAGGCGCCCGACGCGATCACGACGGATGCCGGGCGTGCGGCATTCGGCGAACTCGCCGGCAAGACGGTCTTCTCGGCGAAGCAGGCCATGGTGGAACTGCTGCGCGCCTCCGGTGACCTCATCGACGAGCCCAAGAACATCACCCACCCCGTGAAGTTCTTCGAGAAGGGCGACAAGCCGCTCGAGGTCGTGTCAACACGACAGTGGTACATCCGCAACGGCGCCCGCGATGAAGGGCTGCGCGCGCGCCTCATCGAACACGGCAAGCAGCTGGCCTGGCACCCCGAGTTCATGCGCGTGCGCTACGAGAACTGGGTGGGCGGCCTCACGGGCGACTGGCTCATCTCGCGCCAGCGCTTCTTCGGCGTTCCCATCCCGGTCTGGTACCCGCTCGACGGCGACGGCAACCCGGTGTTCGACGAGCCCATCCTCGCCACGCGCGAACTGCTTCCCGTCGACCCCTCCTCCGACGCGGCGCCGGGATACGACGAGAGCCAGCGCGGGCAGGCCGGCGGGTTCGTCGGCGAGCACGACGTCATGGACACGTGGGCGACCTCCTCCCTCACCCCGCAGCTCGCGGGAAAGTGGGAACGCGATTCCGAGCTGTTCGACATCGTCTTCCCCTTCTCGTTGCGCCCGCAGGCCCAGGACATCATCCGCACCTGGCTGTTCTCGACGGTGCTGCGCTCCGAGCTCGAGTCCGGCGCCCTGCCGTGGCGGGATGCCGCCATCTCGGGCTTCATCGTGGACCCCGACCGCAAGAAGATGTCCAAGTCGAAGGGCAACGTCGTCACGCCCTCCGACATCCTCGAGCAGCACGGCTCGGATGCGGTGCGCTACTGGGCAGCATCCTCTCGGCTCGGCACCGATGCGGCCTTCGACCCGCAGAACCCGACGCAGATCAAGATCGGCCGCCGGCTCGCCATCAAGATCCTCAACGCCGCCAAGTTCATCCACGGCATCGGCGCACCGGCCGATCTCGCCGGCGCCAACGTGAGCAACCCGCTGGACGCGAGCATGCTCGCGACGCTGTCAGAGGTCGTGCACCAGGCCACGATGGCGCTCGACGGCTACGACCACGCCCGGGCGCTGGAAGTCACCGAGACCTTCTTCTGGACCTTCTGCGACGACTACCTCGAACTCGTGAAGGAGCGCGCCTACGGCGGCGACGAGCACGACCGGGCATCGGCCATCGCCGCCCTGCACCTCGCACTGTCGACGCTGCTTCGACTGTTCGCTCCCTTCGTGCCGTTCGCCACCGAAGAGGCCTGGTCCTGGTCGCACGACGGGTCCGTTCACCTGGCCGGTTGGCCCAACGAGACCGAGCTCATCGGTCAGGAGGAGGACACGGCGACAGCGGTGCTCGATCTCGCGAGCCGGGCGCTGACCGCCATCCGACGCGCCAAGACCGATGCGAAGGTTTCGCAGCGTACCGGCGTTATTTCTGCTGTAATAACGGGAACGAAGGAACAGGTGGGCCTGCTGAAGCTGGCCGCCTCTGATCTCAAGGCCGTTGGGCGCATCGCCGAACTCTCGTTCCGCGAGGGCGATGAACTCGGGGTGACGGACATCGTGCTCGAGACGGTGCCGGAGAGTTAGGAGAACTGCATGTCCGTTCAGGTTCGTCCGCTGGTCGACCGCGACTTCTTCAATTGGCTCGGCCTGTGGGAGGGCTACACCGAGTTCTACGCGTCAGAGTTGACCGACACCAAGGCACTGCGCGTGTGGACGTGGCTGATGGATAAGAACCACGACCTCTCCGGCTTCGTCGCCGAAGAGGACGGGCAGCTGGTCGGCCTCGCTCACGTTCGGGAGTACCCCCGCACGCTCGAAGGCGATCGGGCGCTCTTCCTCGACGATCTCTTCGTCGCTCCGGACGCGCGGTCGCACGGCGTCGGAGCAGCACTCATCGAGAAGGCCCGCGAGGTCGCGCGCGAGCGCGGGCTGCGCACGGTGACCTGGATCACGGCCGCCGACAACGACACCGCGCAGAAGCTGTACGACCAGGTCGGCGCGCGCACCGAATGGGTGACCTACGAGGCCAGCGCCTGATGCAGTTGGGCACGCGCTGGGCCTATGGCAGCGGGGAGCAGCCCGCCACCCTTCCCGAGGTCGTCACGATGGCGATCCAGACGGTGGAGTCCGACGACTCCCTCGCCCAGGATGCGACACCGGACTGGAGGTGGACCCTCACCTGGCTCGAGGGCAAGCCGGTGGTCGAGCTCGACGACGGCACCGTCATCCGGTACGACGCGGCCGAGGACGCCGCGACGATCACCCTCCCCGCGGAGACCACGGACGACGACGAGGACTGGTAGGCCTCAGCCCGCCTTGCGCGCGATGACCTCGCCATGGGGCATCGCGAGCCACCCGTCTGCATCGTCCTTCCAGGCCAGCCACGCCTCGGCGATCTCGTGCAGCTTCTCGAGGTCGGCGATACCGCCCTCGATGGCGTGGGCCGCGAAGGCGGATTCCGTCGCCCGTGCCGCCCACGAGCGGCCCCACCAGTCGCGATCGGCGTCGGAGGCGAAATTCCAGATGGAGGCGGTGCACTCGACGCGCTCGAAGCCGGCCGCCCGCACCCAAGACTTCAGCATGCGCCCGGCGTCCGGCTCTCCGCCGTCGAAGCGGGCAACCTCGTGATACCGGTCCAGCCATTCCTGCAGGCCGGGCAGCGCGGGGTACCACAGGACTCCCCCGTAGTCGACGTCGCGCACGGCGAGCACGCCCCCGGGCTTCAGCACCCGCAGCGCCTCGCGCAGCGCCTCCACAGGACGGGACAGGTGCTGAAGCACCTGATGGGCGTGAACGACGTCGAAGCTGGCGTCGTCGAAGGGCAGCGCATAGGCATCCGCCGTCTGGAACTGCACGTTCGCCACGCCGCTGCTCACCCCGTACCCTGCAGCGTGCTCCACGATCTCGGCCGAGGCGTCCACTCCGATGACCCGGCCCGGTGCGACCCGACGAGCCAGGTCGACCGTGATGGTGCCGGGACCGCAGCCGAGGTCGAGCACATCCAGTCCGGGCGAGAGGTGCGGCACGAGGTAGGCCGCCGAGTTCTCGACCGTTCGCCACGTGTGCGAGCGCAGGACGCTCTCGTGGTGCCCGTGCATGTACTGGTCGCGCGGGGCGACCTCCTTCTCTTCCGCATCCATCGCCATTGCCTCAGCCTAGCGAGCGCCCGGCCGTCGCTAGGCTGAGGCGATGGCCGACGCGAACCCGCTGCTGACTCCGAGCAGCCTGCCCTACCAGTTGCCCGCCTTCGCCGAGATCCGCGAGGAACACTACCTGCCGGCCTTCGAGACGGCCATGGCCGAGCAGCGCGCCGAGATCGCCGCGATCACGGGCGAGCAGCAGCCACCGAGCTTCGAGAACACGATCCTCGCCCTCGAGCGCTCCGGTCAGGCACTGCACCGAGTCTCCGAGATCTTCTTCAATGCCTCCTCCGCCGACAGCACGCCGGGCACGGATGCCATCGAGGAGCAGCTCGCGCCCCTCCTGTCGGCCCACTCCGACGCCATCCTGCTCGACGGCGTGTTGTACGCTCGCGTCGAGCAGGTGGCTGCGAGCTCGGCGGGGCTGCAGCTGGACACCGAGAGCAGGTACCTCCTCGAACGCACCCGCGTCGAGTTCACCCTCGCCGGCGCCGGTCTCGACGAGGAGGGCAAGGCCAGGCTGCGCTCGCTCAACGAGCGGCTCGCCACCCTCACCACCCGCTTCGAGAAGAACCTGCTCGCCGACACGAACGAACTCGCGGCGTTCTTCGAGGACGAGGCGGAGCTGGACGGGCTCTCGGCCGGCCAGCTCTCCGCCGCGGCCGCGGCGGCCAGGGAGCACGGCCACGAGACCGGCTCTCTCATCACCCTCGTGCTTCCGACCGGTCACCCCTACCTGGCGTCGCTGACGAATCGCGGGGCTCGTAAGCGGATCATGCGCGCATCGCGCCAGCGCGGCATCCGCGGCGGCGAGCACGACAACACAGCACTCGTGCTCGAGATCACGCGCCTGCGCGCCGAGCGCGCGCGACTGCTCGGGTACGCCACGCACGCGGCCGTCGTCACTGCGGACGAGACGGCGGGTACGCCCGAGGCCGTCGCCGCCATGCTCGAGAGGCTCGCGGTCCCGGCCGCCCGCAACGCGCGAGCCCAGCAGCAGGACCTGCTGCGTGCGGCCGGAGGAGAGGTCGAGCACATCGAGAGCTGGGACTGGGCGTTCTATGCCGAGCGCGTGCGGGCCGCCACCTACGACGTCGACGTCGCGGCGATGCGGCCCTATTTCGAGCTCGAGCGCGTGCTCAGGGACGGCGTCTTCTTCGCGTCGACGCAGCTCTACGGAGTGAGCTTCGTCGATCGGCCCGACCTCGTCGCCTATCATCCGGATGCCCGCGTCTTCGAGGTCATCGACAGCGACGGGTCAGGGCTCGGGCTCTACATCGGCGACTTCTACACGCGCGATTCCAAGCGCGGCGGCGCCTGGATGAACGCGCTCGTCTCGCAGTCCGAGCTGCTCGGCACCCCGACCGTCGTCGTCAACAACCTCAACATCCCCAAGCCGGCGACCGGCGAGCCGACGCTGCTGACGCTCGATGAGGCCACGACGCTCTTCCACGAGTTCGGGCATGCCCTGCACGGCCTGTTCGCCCACGTACGCTATCCCCGGTTCTCGGGCACCAACGTGTTCCGTGACTTCGTCGAGTTCCCGAGCCAGGTCAACGAGATGTGGCTGCTGTGGCCCGAGATCCTCGCCAACTACGCTCGCCACCACCAGACGGGTGAACCGATGCCGCAAGGGCTCGTCGACTCGCTGCGCGCATCGGCGGCGTTCAACGAGGGATTCAAGACGAGCGAGTACCTCGCGGCGGCCATGCTCGACCAGGCCTGGCACTCGGTGACGGCGGATGATGTCATCACGGATGTCGCGGCCTTCGAGGCCGCCGCCCTGGCGAAGGCCGGCCTCGACAACCCCGCGGTGCCCCCGCGCTACGCGAGCACCTACTTCGCGCACACGTTCTCGGGCGGCTACGACGCCGGCTACTACTCGTACATCTGGAGCGAGGTGCTCGACGCCGACACCGTCGAATGGTTCGAGCAGAACGGCGGACTCACCCGCGCCAACGGCGACCGGTTCCGCAGCCGACTGCTCGGCGTGGGTGGCAGCAAAGATCCGCTCGAGGCCTACCGTGACTTCCGCGGCCGAGACGCGCGCATCGAGCCGCTGCTCGAGCGACGCGGGCTGGAGTGAGCACGCGCCTCGCGAACGCTAGATCGCGAAGCCGAGAGCCCGCATCTGGTCGCGCCCGTCGTCGGTGATGCGCTCGGGGCCCCACGGCGGCATCCACACCCAGTTGATGCGGAACGCCTCGACGATGCCGTCGAGGGCTTCGGCGGTCTGCTCCTCGAGCACGTCGGTCAGCGGGCAGCCGGCGCTCGTGAGGGTCATGTGGATGACGAGCGCGTTGTTCTCGTCATCCCAGCCGAGGTCGTAGATGAGCCCGAGGTCCACGACGTTCACGCCGAGTTCGGGGTCCATGACCTCTTTGAGCGCCTCTTCGACCTGGTCGAAGAGGGCGGGAGCGAGCGAGACGACCATGCTCCTAGCCTACGCTCGCACCGGTCAGGTAGCGGTCGTAGCCCTCATCTTCAAGGCGATCGGCCAGCTCGCGGCCACCCTGCTCCGCGACACGTCCGTTGACGAACACGTGCACGAAGTCGGGGGTGATGTAGCGCAGGATGCGCGTGTAGTGCGTGATGAGCAGTATGCCGAGGCCGGTGTTGGCCTTGGCCCGGTTCACGCCCTCGGAGACGATCTTCAGCGCGTCGACGTCGAGGCCGGAGTCGGTCTCGTCGAGCACGGCGAAACGGGGCTTCAGCAGCTCGAGCTGCAGGATCTCGTTGCGCTTCTTCTCGCCGCCCGAGAAGCCCTCGTTCACGTTGCGCGCCGCGAAGGACGGGTCCATGCGCAGCGCCTCCATGGCGGACTTGACGTCTTTGCCCCACGTGCGGATGGCGGGCGCCTCGCCCTCGATGGCGGTCTTCGCGGTGCGGAGGAAGTTCGTGTTCGTCACGCCGGGGATCTCGACCGGGTACTGCATGGCCAAGAAGAGGCCGGCACGCGCACGCTGGTCGACGGTCATCTCGAGCACCTCGGCGCCGTCGAGCAGGATCGATCCGCCCTCGACGTGGTACTTCGGGTGTCCTGCGATCGTGTAGGCGAGGGTGGACTTGCCCGAGCCGTTGGGGCCCATGACGGCGTGGATCTCGCCCTCGTTGATGGTGAGGTCCACACCCTTCAGGATGTGCTTGGTGCCCTGGTCGGTCTCGACGCTGACGCGGAGGTCCTTGATCTCAAGAACTGACATTGGTTTTCGTATCTCTTTCGAATCAGACCGCGACGGTCACGGTGGGGTCGATGTAGATGTCGCCATCGCGCACATCGACCGTGAAGACGGGGACCGGCTCGTAGGCCGGAAGGGAGAGGGGCTTGCCGGTGCGCAGCGAGAACTGCGATCCGTGCGCCCAGCATTCGAGGGTGTCGTCTTCCACGAAACCCTCGGAGAGCGAGATGTCGCCGTGCGTGCAGGTGTCGCCGATGGCGAACACGTCGCCGGCGGCATCCTTCACGACCGCGATCGCGGTGCCGCCCACGACGAAGCGCTGGGCCTGGTTGGTGCCGAGGTCATCGACCGAGCACACCCGTTCCGCCGCCATCAGATCAGCCTCGTTCCCGAGAGCTCCGCCTCGAGGGCGGCCTGCAGGTGCGTCTCGAGGTCGGCGTCGCCGATCTGCTGCACGATCTCGCTGAGGAAGCCGCGCACGACGAGCCGGCGGGCCTCGTCCTCACGGATGCCGCGGGCCATGAGGTAGAACAGCTGCTCGTCGTCGAAGCGACCCGTGGCACTCGCGTGGCCGGCCCCAGCGATGTCGCCGGTCTCGATCTCGAGGTTCGGCACGGAGTCGGCCCGGGTGCCGTCGGTGAGAACGAGGTTGCGGTTCTGCTCGTAGCTGTCGGTTCCGACCGCCTTGTTGCCGATGAGCACGTCGCCGACCCACACGGTGTGCGCACCCTCACCCTGCAGCGCGCCCTTATAGGTGACGCGCGAGCGGGTGTTGGGGGCGTCGTGGTTGACGTAGACCTGCTGCTCGAGGTGCTGGCCGGCATCGGCGAAGTACATGCCGTACGCCTCGATGTCACCGCCCTGCTCCGCGAGGTGGGTGGACGGGTTCACCCGCACGATCGACCCGCCGAGCGAGACGACGATGTGCTTGAGCTTGGCGTCGCGGCCGACGCGCGAGAAATGCGTCGCGAGGTGCACGGCGTCATCCGCCCACTCCTGGATGCTCACGACCGTGAGCTGGGCGCCCTCGCCGAGCAGGATCTCGACGTTCTCGGCCAGGTGGGCCTCGCCGCTGCCGCCGAGCACCACGAGCGCGCGGCTGAACGGTGCCGCCTCGATGATGGTGTGTGCGCCGCGAGGGGTGTTCCCCAGACCGGAACGACGCACGATCATCGTCTTCGCGTCTTCTCCGGTGATGCCGATCACGAGGGCCCGCTCGAACGCGCCCCATGCGTTGGCGGATGCGCGGTCCTCGGGCGTTCCCGCAGTGCCGATGCGGGCATCGTTGCGGTCGACCCAGGTGAGCGTGACGCCGTCGATCGACTCGGCCGTCACGTCGGGGGTCGAGCCGTCGAGGTCACCCTCGGTGAGGGTCTTCAGGCGGGCGACGGGGCTGTAGCGCCAGTCCACCTCGCGGCCGGTGACCGGCGCGAAGTCCTCGACGTTCGTGGAACGGAAGCGCTCGGAGCGGGTCTGGACGGGAACAAGGCCCCAACCGCCGTCGCTGTGCTTCTTCAGACCGTGCTGCTCGAAGGTGGGAACAGTGGGGGTAATGGGTGCAGCAGACGACATGACTATCCGACAGAGCCTTCCATGCCCATCTCGATGAGCTTGTTGAGTTCGAGCGCGTACTCCATGGGCAGTTCACGGGCGATGGGCTCGATGAAGCCGCGCACGATCATGGCCATGGCCTCGTCTTCCGGCATGCCGCGGCTCATGAGGTAGAACAGCTGCTCCTCCGACACCCGCGACACGGTCGCCTCGTGACCGAGCTGCACGTCGTCGACGCGGATGTCGATGGCGGGGTAGGTGTCCGAGCGCGAGATGGTGTCGACGAGCAGGGCGTCGCAGCGCACGGTGTTCGCGGCGTGGTGCGCGTTCGCATCCACCCGCACCTCACCGCGATAGCCGGCACGGCCGCCGCCACGGGCGATCGACTTGGAGACGATCGAGGACTGCGTGTGCGGCGCCATGTGGATCATCTTCGCGCCGGCGTCCTGGTGCTGCCCCGGACCGGCGAAGGCCACCGAGAGGGTCTCGCCCTTCGCGTGCTCCCCCATGAGGTAGATCGAGGGGTACTTCATGGTCACCTTGGAACCGATGTTGCCGTCGATCCACTCCATCGTCGCGCCCTCTGCGGCCGTGGCGCGCTTCGTGACGAGGTTGTAGACGTTGTTCGACCAGTTCTGGATGGTCGTGTAGCGAACACGGGCGTTCTTCTTCACGATGATCTCGACGACGGCGGAGTGCAGCGAGTCGCTCTTGTAGATCGGGGCCGTGCAGCCCTCGATGTAGTGAACGTAGCTGCCCTCGTCGGCGATGATGAGCGTGCGCTCGAACTGGCCCATGTTCTCGGTGTTGATGCGGAAGTAGGCCTGAAGAGGGATGCTCACGTGCACGCCCGGGGGCACGTAGACGAACGAGCCGCCCGACCAGACGGCCGTGTTGAGGGCGGCGAACTTGTTGTCGCCCGAGGGGATGACGGTGCCGAAGTACTCCTCGAAGAACTCGGGGTGCTCCTTCAGCGCCGTGTCGGTGTCCATGAAGATGACGCCCTGAGCCTCGAGCTCCTCGTTGATCTGGTGGTAGACCACCTCGGACTCGTACTGCGCGGCGACGCCGGCGACGAGGCGCTGGCGCTCTGCCTCGGGGATGCCGAGCTTCTCGTAGGTGCTCTTGATGTCGTCGGGCAGGTCTTCCCAGCTCTGGGCCTGCTTCTCCGTGGAGCGCACGAAGTACTTGATGTTGTCGAAGTCGATCTCGCTGAGGTCGGCGCCCCACGTCGGCATGGGCTTGCGCTCGAACAGCTGCAGGGCCTTGAGGCGGCGCTGCAGCATCCACGCGGGTTCGTTCTTGAGCGCCGAGATATCGCCGACCACCTCGGTCGAGATCCCGCGACGAGCGGATGCGCCTGCCGCGTCGGAATCGGCCCAACCGAACTCGTAGGTACCGAGTCCTTCGAGCTCCGGGCGGTCAATCAGTACGTCGGACATGTCTCCCTCTTCCCTACCTTCGACAACCGGATATCAGTCCGGCTCATTCCCCTCCCGCGCCGTGGTGGCGGCGGTCACGAGGTCTGATTTCGCGGGCAGCTTCTGTGCGTACCTATGATGTTCTTCGAACCTGCGACCGCACTGACCGCCCTTCGACAGCGGCGGGGCCCGCGGTTCTCGAACCAATTGATTCTACAGGGTGCCGTGCCGTCGTCACAGCGAGGGCGCCTCAGCGTCGCATCCGCATCCCGAAGGAACACACCCGCCGTGAAGCGATTCTGGAACTGGCTGCCCGAGAACGTGGACGCCCGCGTGCGCGTCTTCGCGTGGCTCTCCCTCATCGTCCAGGTCGTCCTCGTCGGCACCGGCGGCCTCGTGCGCCTCACGGCCTCCGGCCTTGGCTGCCCCACCTGGCCGACCTGCACGTCCGATTCCCTCGTGAACACGCCCGAGATGGGCATCCACGGCATCATCGAGTTCGGCAACCGCACGCTCACCTTCGTGCTCGTCGTCGTCGCCGTGCTCATGTTCCTCTCGGTGCTGAAGTTCCGACGGCAACGGCGCGACCTGTTCGTGATCAGCCTGCTCATCGGCCTGGGCATCCCGGCCCAGGGGGTCGTCGGCGGCGTGAGCGTTCTCACACAGCTGAATCCGTATGTCGTCGGGCTGCACTTCATCGTGTCGGTCGTGCTCGTGTGCCTCGCGACCGCCCTCGTGCACCGGGTGTACGCGACGCCGGGCCCGCGAGCCCTGGTGGTGCCGCGCTGGTACGCCGTGCTGGCTCACGTGCTGACCGTCTTCGTCGCCATCACGATCATCGTCGGCATCCTCACGACGGGCTCAGGGCCGCACGCGGGTGACGCGAACGCTCCCCGCAACAACCTGAACTCGGAACTGCTGCAGCACATCCACTCCTGGCCGGCCTATGCGACGCTCGCCATCACGATCGCGATGCTCGTCAGCGCGCTCGTCGCCGGCATCCGCGGCGGAGGGTCGGTGCTGCTTCTGCTCGTCGTGGAGTGCCTGCAGATCCCCGTGGGCCTCATCCAGGCGCGCCTGGGCCTGCCCGCCGCACTCGTGGGCCTGCACATGGTGCTCGCCGTGCTGCTGGCTGCGGCGACGACCAACGTCGTACTCGGGCTGAAGCGGGCTGAAGCCTCAGAAGGGCAGCAGCGGGTCGATGCCGATCGCGAGGAACAGCAGCGAGAGGTAGGCGATCGAGCCGTGGAACACGCGCATCGGCGAGACGTCGGCGTGCCGGATGGCGAGGTTGTAGAGCCGGTGCGTCTCGAAGACGAACCAGCCGCCCGCCGCGAGCGCGACGACGGTGTACAGCACGCCCATTCCGGCCACCGGGATGAGCAGCAGTGAGCAGGCCAGTGTCGCCCAGGCGTACAGGATGACCTGCAGGCCCACCTGCGCCCGGCCGCGCACCACCGCGAGCATCGGAACACCCGCCGCCTTGTAGTCCTCGCGGTACTTCATCGAGAGCGGCCAGTAGTGCGGCGGCGTCCACAGGAAGATGATCATGAACAGGATGAAGGGCGTCCAGTCCAGGCTCCCCGTCACCGCCGCCCAGCCGATGAGCACGGGCATGCAGCCCGCGACACCGCCCCAGACGATGTTCTGCGCAGTGCGGCGCTTGAGGATCATGCTGTAGAAGACGACGTAGAGCAGGATCGCCGCCAGCGAGAGCGCCGCGGCCAGCCAGTTCGTGAACACCCAGAGCCACACGACGGATGCGGTGCCGAGCGCATAGGCGAACACGAGCGCCTCGCGGTCCGAGAGGGCGCCGGTCACGAGCGGGCGATTGCTCGTGCGCTTCATGAGCCGGTCGATGTCACGGTCGATGTAGCAGTTGAACGCTCCGGCGCTGCCGGCGCTCATCGCGCCGCCGATGAGCGTCGCGAGAACGAGCCACAGTGAGGGCACGCCGTTCTGGGCGAGGATCATCGTCGGGGCCGTGACGACGAGCAGGAGCTCGATCACCCTCGGCTTGGTGAGCGCGAAGTACGCCGAGAGCTTTCGGCGGAATCCGGCACGAGGGCTCGCTGCCGGTGCCTGTGCTACTGCGACGTCCATCAATCCCCATGCATCCGAGTTCCGGCCTCTGCATGCGGGAATCTGCAGGCCGGTGAACCTGCCTCCAGTCTAAAGCACCGGGCACGACGCGAAAGCTGAGCGTGGTCTGCGTCGCGATGTCAAGCAGGGCAACAGAGGGGAAGCCTGTACCTATACTGAGAGTGCTCGCCAATCCAGCCTGTGCCTGTGCGTGAGCCGACCCCGATGCGAGCGGCTTGCTCCACACACGATGTGCTGTGCCGAAGAAGACCATGGCGCGCTCCGAAACAACCGGAGCCAGAACAGTCAGTACGGCTCCAAACATCCAGAAGGGGCAGTTACCAAGTGGCAACCTTGCAATGGGAACCCATCGACGACAGGGCCGTCGACACGGCACGGATCCTCGCCGCGGACGCGGTCGAGAAGGTGGGGAACGGCCACCCGGGAACGGCGATGAGCCTCGCCCCCGCCGCGTATCTGCTGTTCCAGAAGGTGATGCGCCGTGACCCGGCAGACAACACCTGGATCGGTCGCGACCGGTTCGTGCTCTCCGCGGGGCACTCCTCGCTGACGCAGTACATCCAGCTCTACTTCGGCGGCTACGGGCTCGAGCTCGAAGACCTGAAGGAACTGCGCACGTGGGGCTCCAAGACTCCCGGCCACCCCGAATACGGCCACACCGACGGTGTCGAGATCACCACCGGTCCGCTCGGCCAGGGACTCTCCTCCGCCGTGGGAATGGCGTACGCGCAGCGCTACGAGCGCGGCCTGTTCGACCCCGAGGCCGAGGCGGGTACCTCCCCCTTCGACCACCACGTCTTCGTGATCGCGAGCGACGGCGACCTGGAGGAGGGCATCACGAGCGAGGCCTCCTCGCTCGCCGGCCACCAGGAGCTCGGCAACCTCGTCGTCATCTACGACTCGAACCAGATCTCCATCGAGGACGACACCGACATCGCCTTCACCGAGGATGTCGCGGCACGCTACGCCGCCTACGGCTGGCACGTGCAGACGGTGGACTGGAAGAAGACCGGCGAGTACGTCGAAGACGTCCAGGAGCTCTACGGCGCGATCGAGGCCGCCAAGGCCGAGACGAGCAAGCCCTCGATCATCGTCCTGAAGACGATCATCGGCTGGCCCAGCCCGAAGAAGCAGAACACCGGCAAGATCCACGGCTCGGCCCTCGGCGCCGATGAGCTGGCCGCCGTCAAGGAGGTGCTCGGGTTCGACCCCGAGAAGACCTTCGAGGTCGCCGACGAGGTCATCGAGCACACCCGCAAGGCGCTCGAGCGCGGCGCGCAGCAGCACGCCGAGTGGCAGGAGGGCTTCGACGCCTGGGCCGGCGCCAACGCCGAGCGCAAGGCGCTGCTGGACCGGGTCCTCTCGGGTGAGCTTCCCGATGACCTCGAGCAGGCGCTTCCCGTCTTCGAGGGCGGCACCGAGATCTCCACGCGCGCGGCATCCGGAAAGGTGATCAACGCGATCGCCCCCCACATGCCCGAGCTCTGGGGCGGCTCGGCCGACCTCGCCGAGTCGAACCTGACCACCATCACGGATGCCTCCTCCTTCGTTCCGAGCGAGCGCTCGACGCACGAGTGGCGCGGCAACCCGTACGGCCGCGTGCTGCACTTCGGCATCCGCGAGCACGCGATGGCCGCCATCCTGAACGGCATCGTGCTGCACGGCAACACGCGCGCCTTCGGCGGCACCTTCCTCATCTTCAGCGACTACCAGCGCCCCTCGCTGCGCCTGGCCGCGCTGATGCAGGCTCCCTCGCTGTTCGTCTGGACCCACGACTCCGTCGCCCTCGGCGAGGACGGCCCCACACACCAGCCCATAGAGCAGCTCTCGACGCTGCGCGCCATCCCCGGCTTCTCGGTCGTGCGCCCCGGTGACGCGAACGAGACCGCCTACGCATGGCTCGAGATGCTGCGCCGCCGCAAGGGACCGGCCGGCATCGCCCTGACCCGCCAGAACATCCCGGTGTTCGAGCGCGGCGACGGCGAGGCCTCCGGCGACACCCTCGCCTCGGCGAAGAACACCGCGAAGGGCGCCTACGTGCTCGCGGAGGCGCCGAACGGCACCCCCGACGTGATCATCATCGCCACCGGCTCCGAGGTGCAGCTGGGCCTGCAGGCCCGCGAGGCCCTGAAGGCCGAGGGCGTGAACGCCCGCGTCGTCTCCGCCCCGAGCCTGGAGTGGTTCGCCGAGCAGAGCGAGGAGTACCGCGAATCGGTGCTCCCGAAGGCCGTCACCGCCCGCGTCTCGGTCGAGGCCGGTTCGGCCCTGACCTGGGTGCGCTACGTCGGAGACCGCGGACGCAGCGTCTCGATCGAGCACTTCGGCGCCTCCGCGGACTGGAAGACCCTGTTCCGCGAGTTCGGCATCACCGCGGACGCCGTCGTCGCGGCCGCCAAGGAAACCCTCGCGTCCGCGTGACGCGTTCTGGAGAGAAGCGAAAAATGACTGACACGAACACCACGACCACCACTCCCACGGCCGCGCTCAGCGCCGCCGGCGTCAGCATCTGGCTCGACGACCTGTCGCGCCAGCGCATCACGTCGGGCGGGCTGCAGAAGCTCATCGACGAGAGGAACGTCGTGGGCGTCACGACGAACCCGACGATCTTCGCCGCGGCCCTGGCCAACGGAAGCTCCTACGACGAGCAGGTACGCCAGCTCGCCGCGAGCGGGGCGAGCGTCGACGAGGCCGTCTTCGAGATCACGACGGATGACGTGGCGCACGCCGCGGAGATCTTCCGCCCGGTCTACGAGGCATCGGGCAAGGTCGACGGACGCGTCTCCATCGAGGTCGAGCCCGGTCTCGCGCACGACGCCGCCGGCACGATCGCCCAGGCCAAGCAGCTCTGGGCCAAGGTCGACCGCCCGAACGCGATGATCAAGATCCCCGCGACGATCGAGGGCCTCGAGGCCATCACCGAGGTCATCGGGGCCGGCATCAGCGTCAACGTCACGCTCATCTTCAGCCTCGAGCGTCACCGCGCCGTCATCGAGGCCTACCTCGCCGGACTGGAGAAGGCCAAGGCCGCCGGCATCGACATCTCGAGCATCGAGTCGGTCGCCTCGTTCTTCGTCTCCCGCGTGGACACCGAGATCGACAAGCGCCTGGGCGCCATCGGAACCGACGAGGCGATCGCCCTCAAGAGCAAGGCCGGGGTCGCCAACGCGCAGCTGGCCTACCAGCTGTTCGAGCAGGAGTTCGCCACGGACCGTGCGAAGGCACTGCTGGAGGCGGGAGCCAACAAGCAGCGCCCCCTGTGGGCCTCGACCGGCGTCAAGGACCCGAGCCTTCCCGACACGCTCTACGTCACCAACCTCGTGGCACCCGGCGTCGTCAACACGATGCCCGAGAAGACCCTCGAGGCGACGTTCGACCACGCCGAGATCGCCGGAGACTCCGTCACCGGCTCCTACGCCGCGGCTCGCGAGGTGCTCGACGCCCTCGAGAAGGTCGGCGTCTCGTACGACGAGGTCACCGCCCTGCTCGAGAAGGAGGGCGTGGAGAAGTTCATCGTGTCGTGGAACGAACTGCTCGAGACCGTGAAGACGGCGCTGGAGGCGGCCAAGTGAGCTTCAAGATCGCCGTCAGCGGCGCCGCCGCCGACGCTGTGCGCAGCGCGCTGCCCGCACTGGTCGACGACCTCGTCGCGTCGGGCATCACCGGCCTCGACGCCGCCCTCTGGGGTCCCGACGCCGAGGAGGAGGCTGCCAAGCGCCTCGGCTGGACAGAGTCCGTCGCCATCTCGCGCCCGCTCGTTCCCGAGATCACCACCCTGCGCGAGGAGCTCCACGCGGCCGGCGTTCGCCACATCGCCCTCGCCGGCATGGGCGGGTCCTCCCTGGCACCCGAGGTGATCACCCGCACCGTCGGCGTCGACCTCACCGTGCTGGACTCCACCGAGCCCGGCCAGGTTCTGGACGCCCTGGGCGACCGGCTCGCCGAGACCGCCCTCGTGGTCTCGTCGAAGTCGGGCTCCACGGTGGAGACCGACAGCCAGCGCCGGGTCTTCGAGCGCGCCTTCCGGGCGCTCGGCATCAACCCGCTCACCCGCATCATCGTCGTGACCGACCCCGGTTCGCCGCTGGATCAGTCCGCTCGCGCCGAGGGCTACCGCGTCTTCAACGCGGACCCGAACGTGGGCGGTCGCTACTCGGCCCTCACCGCCTTCGGACTGGTTCCCTCTGGCCTCGCCGGCGTCGACCTCGGCGAACTGCTCGACGAGGCCGAGACGATCGCGCTGCAGCTCGCCGTCGACAACGACGAGAACCCGGGTCTCATCCTGGGTGCAGCCATCGCCGCAACGAACCCGCGTCGCGACAAGCTGGGCCTGGTGGCCGACGGCACCCACATCGTGGGCTTCGGCGACTGGGTCGAACAGCTCATCGCCGAGTCCACGGGCAAGCAGGGCACCGGCATCCTTCCCGTCGTGCTGGAGAAGGACGCACCCGAGATCACCGCCGGACTCGACGACCTGCTGCTCGTGCGCCTGGTCGACGAGGCCGGAGACCACGTCTTCTCCGAAGACGGCGCCGACGAGATCCGCGTCAGCGGAACCCTCGGAGCGCAGTTCCTCGTCTGGGAGTACGCGACGGCCGTCGCCGGGCGCATCCTGGGCATCAACCCCTTCGACCAGCCCGACGTCGAGTCCGCCAAGATCGCCGCACGCGGCCTGCTGGATTCCACTCCGGCGCCGGAGCCCGCCGCCTTCGTGACCGGCGGCATCGAGGTGCGCGGAACGCCCGATGTCATCGGCGCATCCAGCGACCTCGCGTCGGCGCTCGAGGTGCTGCTCGAGGAGCTGCCCGCGAACGGCTACATCTCGGTGCAGGCGTACGTCAACCGCATCGCCCTCCCCCAGTTGGCGCAGTTGCGTTCGCTGCTCGCCGCGCGCTCCGGCCGTCCGGTCACGTTCGGATGGGGCCCGCGGTTCCTGCACTCCACCGGGCAGTTCCACAAGGGCGGACCGGCGGTCGGCGTGTTCCTGCAGATCACGCAGAACCCCGTCGAAGACCTCGACATCCCCGAGCGCCCGTTCACCTTCGGGCAGCTCATCCAGGCCCAGGCCAGCGGCGACGCGAGCGTGCTCGCCGATCACGGTCGCCCCGTGCTGCGCCTGAACCTCACGGATGCCGCTGCGGACGTCGACGCACTGTTCGACGCGATCCGTTGACCGGCAAGAAGGAGACGCATGTCATCCGCTGACGTCACGGAGCAGCACAATCCGCTGCGATCGCCGGTCGATTTCCGCCTGAACCGCATCGCCGGCCCGAGCGCACTGGTCATCTTCGGCGTGACCGGCGACCTCTCGCGCAAGAAGCTCATGCCCGCGGTCTACGACCTCGCCAATCGCGGCCTGCTTCCTCCCGGATTCGGGCTCGTCGGCTTCGCCCGCAGGGACTGGGAAGACCAGGACTTCATGCAGATCGTGCACGACTCGGTCGAGCAGTACGCGCGCACGGAGTTCCGCGAGGAGGTCTGGGAGCAACTGGCCCAGGGCATCCGCTTCGTGCCGGGCACGTTCGACGACGACGCCGCATTCGAGACGCTGAAGAACACCCTCGACGAACTGGATCGCGACCGGGGAACCATGGGCAACCACGCCTTCTACCTGTCGATCCCGCCCAAGGCGTTCCCCCAGGTCACGGAGCAGCTGCGCCGGTCCGGTCTCGCCGAGAAGAAGGACGGACAGTGGCGACGCGTCGTCATCGAGAAGCCCTTCGGACACGACCTGCAGTCGGCACGTGAGCTGAACCAGGTCGTCGGCTCGGTGTTCCCGCAGGACGCGGTGTTCCGCATCGACCACTACCTCGGCAAGGAGACGGTCCAGAACATCCTGGCCCTGCGCTTCGCCAACCAGCTCTACGAGCCCATCTGGAACAGCAACTTCGTCGACCACGTGCAGATCACGATGGCGGAGGACATCGGAGTGGGCGGCCGCGCCGGCTACTACGACGGCATCGGGGCGGCGCGCGACGTCATCCAGAACCACCTGCTGCAGCTGCTCGCCCTCACCGCGATGGAAGAGCCGATCTCGTTCAAGGCGAGCGACCTGCGTGCCGAGAAGGAGAAGATCCTCTCGGCCGTGCGCCTGCCAGAGGACCTCTCGACCGCGACGGCTCGAGGCCAGTACGCCGGCGGATGGGAGGGCGGCGAGAAGGTCCTCGGCTTCCTCGAGGAGGAGGGCATGAACCCGGACTCCACCACCGAGACCTACGCGGCCGTGAAGCTCGAGATCGGCACGCGCCGGTGGGCGGGCGTTCCGTTCTACCTTCGCGCCGGCAAGCGGCTCGGCCGCCGGGTGACCGAGATCGCGGTCGTGTTCAAGCGCGCCCCGCAGCAGCTCTTCCAGGGCTCGCAGACCTCGATGCTCGGACAGAACGCCCTCGTCATCCGGGTTCAGCCCGACGAGGGCATCACCATCCGGTTCGGGTCCAAGGTTCCCGGTGCCGGCATGCAGGTGCGCGACGTGACCATGGACTTCGGTTACGGCCACGCCTTCACCGAGGCGTACGAGCGACTCATCCTCGATGTGCTCCTCGGCGAGCCCCCGCTCTTCCCCCGACACGAGGAGGTCGAGCTCTCGTGGAAGATCCTGGATCCGATCGAGGAGTTCTGGGCGACCCAGGGCCAGCCCGAGCAGTACCGACCCGGTTCCTGGGGTCCGAAATCCGCGGAGGATCTCCTCGCCCGCGACGGCCGCACTTGGAGGCGCCCATGATCGTCGACCTGCCCGACACCACGACGAGTGGCATCTCGAAGACCCTCGTCAAGCTGCGTGAGGAGGGTGGCGCCGTCGCCCTCGGACGCGTGCTGACCCTCATCATCGCCGCGGACGAGTCCGCGGCGGAGGAGGCCATCGAGGCGGCCAACGACGCCTCGCGCGAGCACCCGATGCGCGTGATCGTCATCGCCACCGACCCGGAGTCCTCCTCCGAGGAGGCGCCACGGCTCGATGCCGAGATCCGCGTGGGCGGCGACGCCGGCGCGAGCGAGGTCATCATGCTGCGCCCGCGCGGCGAGGCGGCCATCGACGAGCAGAGCCTCGTCATGGCGCTCCTGCTGCCGGATGCCCCCGTGGTGGTCTGGTGGCCGGGACGTGCCCCCGAGGTTCCCGGCGACTCGCCGCTCGGCCGCATCGCCCTGCGCCGCATCACGGACGCCTCATCGCGCACCTCCGACCCGCAGCAGGCGCTCGATCGGTGCGCCCGCACCTACACGCCCGGCGACACCGACTTCGCGTGGACGCGCACGACGCTCTGGCGCGCCCAGCTCGCGGCCGTGCTCGACCAGCCGCCGTACGAGAACATCACCGCCGTCGAGGTCTCCGGTTCTGCCGAGTCTCCCTCGACGACGTTGCTCGCCGCGTGGCTGCACCAGGCGCTGCAGTGCGAGACCCGCTACGCACTGACGGGCGAGGACCACCCGCAGGGCATCCACGGCGTGCGGCTGTTCCGCGATGACGAGTCCATCGACCTCGTGCGGGTGACCTCGCGGATCGCGACGCTGACGCAACCGGGCCAGCCCTCCCACGAGGTGGCGTTGCAGCGGCGCAGCCTGCGAGACTGCCTCTCGGACGAGCTGCGCCGGCTCGACCCCGACGAGCTCTACGGACAGGTCATCACGACCGGCCTCGCGAGCCTCGGCGAGCCGACCGAGATCACGACCGGAGCCCTTGCATGAGCACTGAACGACGCGTTCTCGTCCACCACGACACCGACGCACTCGTCGCGTCCGTGGCGGCGCGCTTCATCACCAAGATGGTCGACATCCTCGACGACCTCGGCGAGGCTAACGTCGTGCTGACGGGCGGGCGCATCGGAACGGCCGTGCTCGCGTCGATCAACGCCAATCCCGCGCGCGACACGATCGACTGGTCTCGCGTGAGCTTCTGGTGGGGCGACGAGCGCTGGGTGCCGCGTGATGACGACGAGCGCAACGAGAAGCAGGCCCGCGAGGCGCTCCTGGACCACATCGCCGTGCCGCCCGAGAACGTGCACCCCTTCCCGGCATCCGGCGAGGGCATCGAGCTGGATGATGCCGTCTCGCGGTACGAGGCCGAACTCGGCGCCCACGCGGCCGGGAACACCGGGATGCCGCGGTTCGACATCACGTTCCTGGGCGTGGGCCCCGACGGGCACGTGGCGTCGTTGTTCCCGCACCGCTCGGGTATCAGCCTGGATGACTGCGCGGTGATCTCGGTGCGCAACTCCCCCAAGCCGCCGCCCGATCGCCTGAGCCTGACGCGTCCGGCCCTGAACTCGTCCGACCGCGTGTGGCTCGTGCTCGCCGGAGCCGACAAGGCATCCGCGCTCGGACTCGCCTTGGCGGGTGCCTCGCGTGACGAGGTGCCGGTGGCCGGCATCAAGGGACGCAAGCGCACGGTCTTCTTCGTCGATGCCGAGGCGGCAGCGGAGGTACCCGAGAACCTCATCGCCCCGAGCTACTAGTACGGCGCACGAAGAAGGCCCCTGGTTCGCACCAGGGGCCTTCTCTCTGCGATCACTCGGAGGCGGTCGCCGTTCCGCGACGCTCGCGCAACTGGTTGAGGGCTTCCTGCAACAGCTGCTCGGCCTCCTCCTCGGTGCGACGCTCCTTCACGTAGGCGAGGTGCGTCTTGTACGGCTCGGTCTTGGCCACCGAGGGCGGGTTCTCCTTGTCGCGGCCGGCCGGCAGTCCGGACGAGGGCGAGTCGATGACCTCGGGGATCTCTTCCTCGGGCAGGCTCGCGGCGAAGTAGCGCACCGTCTCGTTGCCCAGCGCGTCCCAGTACGAGACCGCTACGCGGTCCGCGTGGAATCCGCGATCCTGCTCGCCCATGGGACCTGCGCCGACGCGTGAGCCGCGAATCGCGCTGCTACCTGAAGCCATTTCTTTCCTCCGCTAGGTGCATCGCGCCCGGGCGCGCTGCGTGATGGTGCGGGCGCTCAGGCGCCGGCTTCGAACTTCGTGATGAGGCCCAGCACGACGATGCAGGCGACCCAGACGAGTCCGAGAATGACGGTGATGCGGTTCAGGTTCCGCTCCGCGACACCCGATGCTCCGAGGTTGGAGGTGACGCCGCCGCCGAACATGTCGGACAGACCGCCGCCGCGTCCCTTGTGAAGCAGGATGAGGAGGGTGAGCAGCAGGCTCGTCAGACCGAGCAGCACCTGCAGAACAACCTGGAGAATCTCCACGTGAAACCTTTCGCATATCGGCGCGCAGAGGCGCCGGGATCACACGCCAGTATACCGGCGCACTGACGGCCGGGCTCGCCTGCGCGCCACCCGGCCGTCGGAGGGGTCAGAGACCCACGTGCTGCTTGTACCGCACGATGCTCGCGAACTCGTCGAGGTCGAGGCTGGCCCCGCCCACGAGCGCGCCGTCGACGTTCGGCTCGCGCATGAAGCCCGCGATGTTGGTGGACTTCACCGAGCCGCCGTAGAGGATGCGCGTCTTGCCCGCGACATCCGCACCGAGGAGCTCCTCGATGACGGCGCGAAGCGCCGCCGCGACCTGCTCGGCCTGCTCGGGAGTGGCCGCCTGGCCCGACCCGATGGCCCAGACGGGCTCGTACGCAACGACGACGTCGGCCGCGCCCGTGACGCCCGAGAGCGCAGCACGAAGCTGGGCGACGGGCACAGCGCTCGGGCCGTGCTTCTCGAGGTCCTCGGCCGTCTCGCCGACGCAGATGATCGGTGCCAGGCCGTGCCGCAGCGCGGCCGCCACCTTCGCGCCGACGACCTCGTCGCTCTCGTGGTGCAGGGTGCGCCGCTCGGAGTGCCCGATGATCACGTAGCTGCACTCGAGCTTCGCCAGGAACGCGCCCGAGATCTCACCGGTGTAGGCGCCGGAGTCGTGCTCCGAGACATCCTGTGCGCCGAAAGCGATCGCGAGCTTGTCACTCGAGACGAGCGTCTGGACACTGCGCAGGTCGGTGAACGGCGGGAACACCGCCACCTCCACCGCGGCGAAGTCGTGCTTCGCGTCGTTCAGGCTCCATGCCAGCTTCTGCACGAAGGCGATCGCCTGCAGGTGATCGAGGTTGAGCTTCCAGTTGCCCGCGATGAGCGGGGTCCTCACTGCCATCCGAGCACCTCCAGTCCGGGAAGGCGCTTGCCCTCGAGGAACTCCAGGCTCGCGCCGCCGCCGGTCGACACGTGGCCGAACTGGTCGTCGCTGAAGCCGAGGGCACGGATGGCCGCGGCCGAGTCGCCGCCGCCGACGACGCTGAGGCCGTCGACCTCGGTGAGGGCCTGTGCGACCGTCTTGGTTCCCGCCGCGAACGGCGCGAGCTCGAAGACGCCCATCGGACCATTCCAGAACACGGTCCGCGAGCCGCGGATGACCTCCGCGAACGCCGCAGCGGTGACCGGCCCGATGTCCAGGCCGATGCCCTTGTCGCCGAACGGGGTGTCCTCGATGGCGTCGGCCGCGCGAACGACGTGCTCGGCGTCCTCTCCGAAGGCGGACGCCACGACGATGTCGGTGGGCAGCACGATCTTCACACCGAGCTCTTCGGCCTTCGCCAGATAGCCCTTCACGGTGTCGATCTGATCGGTCTCGAGCAGGCTCGCTCCCACCGGGTGGCCCTGGGCGGCCAGGAAGGTGAACAGCATGCCGCCACCGATGAGGAGCGAGTCCACCCGGGGCAGCAGGTGGCCGATGACACCGAGCTTGTCGGAGACCTTCGACCCGCCGAGTACCACCGCGTAGGGCTTCTCGGGCGTGCGGGTGAGCTTCTCGAGAACGCGCAGTTCGGCGGCGATGAGCGTTCCGGCAGCGCTCGGAAGCAGCTCGGCGAGCTCGTAGACGCTCGCCTGCTTGCGGTGCACGACGCCGAAACCGTCCGAGACGAGAACCGAACCGAGGGCGGCGAGCTGCTGGGCGAACACGGTTCGCTCGGCGGAGTCCTTCGCGGTCTCGCCGGCGTTGAACCGCAGGTTCTCCAGGACGGCGATCTCGCCGTCTCCGAGGCCGTCCACGACGGAACGCGCGGACTCGCCGACGGTGTCGGTCGCGAAGGCGACCGGACGCTCCAGCAGCTCCGAGAGTCGCTCCGCCACGGGCCCGAGCGAGTACTTCGCGTCGGGCGCGCCGTCGGGGCGCCCGAGGTGCGAGATGACGATGACGCGCGCACCCTGCTCGAGCAGCGCGGTCAGCGTGGGCAGTGATGCCCGCACGCGGCCATCATCCGTGATGCGACCGTCCTTCAGGGGGACGTTGAGGTCGCAACGGACGATGACCCGCGTGCCGGCGAGGGAACCGAGTTCCCCGATGGTGCGAAGGCTCACGCCGATCCTCAGAGACGCTCGGCGACGTACTCGGCGAGGTCGACGAGGCGGTTGGAGTAGCCCCACTCGTTGTCGTACCAGGCCGAGAGCTTGACCTGGTCGCCCAGGACCCGCAGCAGGCCGGAGTCGAAGATCGAGGAGTGCGGGTCGCTCACGATGTCGCTCGAGACGATCTCGTCCTCGGTGTACTTCAGGATGCCCTTCAGCTCTCCCTCAGCGGCCGCCTTGTAGACCGCCTTGACCTCTTCGACCGTGACCGGACGCGAGGAGGTGACCGTGAGGTCGGTGATCGAGCCGGTCGGAACCGGAACGCGCAACGCGAAGCCGTCGAGCTTGCCCTTCAGCTCCGGCAGCACGAGGCCGATGGCCTTCGCGGCACCCGTGGAGGTCGGCACGATGTTGATGGCCGCGGCACGGGCACGACGCAGGTCGCTGTGCGGGCCGTCCTGCAGGTTCTGGTCGGCGGTGTAGGCGTGCACCGTCGTCATGAGGCCGCGCTCGATGCCGAAGGCGTCGTTGAAGACCTTGGCCAGCGGCGCGAGGCAGTTGGTCGTGCAGGAGGCGTTCGAGATGATGTGGTGGTTCGCCGGGTCGTAGTCGCCCTCGTTCACGCCGATGACGAAGGTTGCATCCTCACCCTTGGCCGGAGCCGAGATGAGCACCTTCTTCGCACCGGCCTCGATGTGCTTGCGCGCATCCTTGGCGTCGGTGAAGCGGCCGGTGGACTCGATGACGATGTCGACGCCGAGCTCACCCCACGGGAGGTTCGCGGGGTCGCGCTCCTCGAAGACGCGGATGGCCTTGCCGTCGACGATGATGTTCTCGTCGTCGTAGTCGACGGTGGCGTCCAGGCGTCCCGTGACGGAGTCGTACTTGAGAAGGTGGGCGAGCGTCTTGTTGTCGGTGAGGTCATTGACCGCCACGATCTCCAGTTCGCTCCCCTTTGCAAGGGCGGCTCGGAAGTAGTTACGGCCGATGCGGCCGAATCCGTTGATTCCGATCTTTACGGACACGAATGACTCCTGTTGCAGATGGCGCTGACGCGCATTAATGGGGTGAACAAGAACGGGACGGCGGTGTCCCAGGCCGCGCGAGGCGGCCCGCCGCTATGACAGTAGCAGCAGCCCGTCGGTCTTCTCGCGGGCGGTCTCGAAGCGCTGGGCGACGTTCGCCCAGTTCGCGATGTTCCAGAACGCCTTCACGTAGTCGGCGCGCACGTTCTTGTAGTCGAGGTAGTACGCGTGCTCCCAGACGTCGAGCATGAGCAGCGGCACGGTGCCGGCCGGGAAGTTGGACTGCTGGTCGAAGAACTGCACGATGATCGGACGCTGGCCGATCGAGTCCCAGGCCAGCACCGCCCAGCCCGAGCCCTGCACGCCGAGCGCCGTCGCGGTGAAGTGCGCCTGGAAGGCGTCGAAGGATCCGAAGTTGTCGTCGATCGCGGCCGCGAGTTCGCCGGTGGGCTTGTCTCCGCCGTCGGGCGAGAGGTTGGTCCAGAAGATCGAGTGGTTGACGTGGCCGCCGAGGTTGAAGGCGAGGTCCTTCTCGAGCTTGTTGACGTTCGCGAGGTTGCCGCTCTCACGCGCCTCGGCGAGCTGGGCGATCGCCGTGTTGGCGCCGGTCACGTAGGTCTGGTGGTGCTTGGAGTGGTGCAGTTCCATGATCGTGCCGCTGATGCTCGGCTCGAGGGCCGAATAGTCGTACGGCAGTTCCGGCAACGTGTACTCAGGCATATGCGCTTTCCTCCTTCAGGAGCCGGCACAGTCTGCGCCGGCCACACTTTTTCAGTCTAGTGAGGGCAACCGCGCAGGTTACGGGATGCTTCCCCCGCGGCCCTGCCCGCCCTACAATGCGTCCAGATCGGCGGGAAGGTTCGCCTCGGTGTCCGGAATGCCGAGGTCGGCCGCCTTCTTGTCGGCCATGGCCAGCAGGCGACGGATGCGGCCGGCCACCGCATCCTTCGTCATCGGCGGGTCGGCGTGGTGGCCCAGCTCGTCGAGGCTCGCCTCGCGGAAGCTCAGGCGCAGGTCGCCCGCGTAGCGCAGGTGCTCGGGAACGTCGTCGCCGAGGATCTCCAGGGCCCGCTCCACCCGGGAGCAGGCCGCCACAGCGGCCTGCGCCGACCGGCGCAGGTTGGCGTCGTCGAAGTTCACGAGACGGTTGGCCGTCGCGCGCACCTCGCGGCGCTGGCGCAGCTCCTCCCAGTTGCGCACGGTGCGCTCGGCGCCCATGTGGGTGAGCATGGCGCTGATGGCCTCGCCCTCGCGGATGACGACGCGGTGAACGCCGCGCACCTCGCGGGCCTTCGCCGCGATGCCCAGGCGTCCGGCGGCGCCGACGAGCGCCATCGCGGACTCGTTGCCTGGGCAGGTGATCTCCAGGGCGGCGGATCGGCCAGGATCGGTCAGGCTGCCGTGGGCGAGGAACGCGCCGCGCCAGATGGCGGCGACCTCCTCCTTCGATCCGGTGGTCAGGCGATTCGGAAGCCCGCGGATGGGCCGGCGGCGCGCATCCAGCAGACCCGTCTGCCGGGCGAGCGTCTCGCCGCCGTCGAGCACGCGCACGAGGTAGTGGCTCGTGCGACGGATGCCCGATGCGGCCACGACGGAGACGTCGCTGCGCACTCCATAGAGCTCCGCGAGGTCCTTGCGCACGCGCCGGGCGATGGTGGCGGAGTCCAGTTCGGACTCCACCGCGATGCGTCCGCTGATCACGTGCAAGCCACCCGAGAAGCGCAGAACCGTCGCGAGCTCAGCGGCCCGCACCGTGTTCTTGCTGACCTCCAGTTGTGCCAGTTCCTCTTTGACGTCGGCTGTCAGGGCCAATCGATGTTCCATTCTGTTGCGTGTGTCTCTGCGGCTGCGTAGCCGGCTATTCGCGACCGAGGTCGCGGTTCCTGACGCTCACGCCGACGCCCGGGAATTTCTCGAGCTTCAGCGCCAATTCGCGGGCGAGGCAGACGGAGCGGTGTTTTCCACCCGTGCAGCCGATGGCGATCGTCACGTGCCGCTTGTTCTCGCGGCGATAGCCGGCCATCACCGGCTCGAGCGCCGCGGCGTAGCGTTCGACGAAGTCGCGCGCGCCCGGTTGGTCGAGTACGAATTCTCGCACGGCTGGGTCCAATCCCGTGAGCCCGCGCAACTCCGGCACCCAGAACGGATTGGGCAGGAAGCGCGCATCGGCGACGTTGTCGGCGTCGGCGGGTACCCCGTACTTGAACCCGAAGCTGATCACCGTGACCCGCACGGCGGCAGAGCCCTCCTCGGTGAACAACTCGGTGACGGCGTTCGCGAGCTGGTGGATGTTCAGTTCCGAGGTGTCGATCACGATGTCGCTCGCCTCGCGGATCGCCCCCAGGCGCTGCCTCTCCTCGGCGATGCCGTCGAGGATGGTGCCCTCACCCTGCAGGGGGTGCGGCCGGCGGACCGACTCGAACCGGCGCACGAGCGCCGCATCCGTGGCGTCGAGGAAGACGACCCGCAGCTCGGTCCCGCTGCGCAGGGCGCTGATCATCTCGGTGAGCTGGGAGAAGAAGTCGCGACCGCGGATGTCGACGACCGCCGCGATCTTGGGCAGCCCCGACGACGCCCGCTCGACGAGTTCTACGAGCGGCCGCAGCATCTGCGGCGGAAGGTTGTCGACGACGTACCAGCCGAGGTCCTCGAGCGCGTCGGCGACGGTGGACCGCCCGGCACCCGACATGCCGGTGACGATCAGGACTTCCTTCTGCTCGGCGTCAGCCATGCTCAGATTCGCCCTTTTCGGTCGGGAGGTGGGGGTTCAAGCCTATCGAGCGCGATCAGCCCTCGCTGCTCAAACGGGATCCGATCGTGGCCGCCAGGCTCTGCCCGATTCCCTTGACCTCGCAGATCTCCTCGATCGACGCCTGGCGCAGGCGCGACACCGATCCGAAATGCCGCAGCAGTTCCTTCACCCGGGCAGGCCCCAGGCCGGGGATCTCCGCGAGCACGGAGGAGATGTCCCGCTTGCGTCGGGCGCGCTGGTGCGTGATTGCGAAGCGGTGCGCCTCGTCACGGATGCGCTGGAACAGGAACAGAGCCTCGCTGCCGCGCGGCAGGATCACGGGGTACTCCGAGTCGGGCAGCCAGATCTCCTCGAGCCGCTTCGCGATTCCGCAGAGGGTGATGCCCGTCACGCCGGATTCCGCCAGCGCCCGGGCGGCCGCCGCCACCTGCGGGGCACCGCCGTCGACGATGAGCAGGTTGGGGCGGTAGCTGAACTTGCGACGACGACCCGACTCCTCGTCGAGCGGCTCCTCGGGCTGGGCAAGGTACGCCAGTCGCCGGGTCAGCACCCGGTAGATGGAGTCGGTGTCGTCGGTGGATTCAGGAACGTTGAACCGGCGGTACTCGTCCTTGCGGGGAAGGCCGTCTTCGAAGACCACCATGGAGGCGACGATGTTGGTGCCGGAGAGGTGGGAGACGTCGTAGCACTCCATCCTCAGCGGCGCGTCGGGCATCTCGAGGGCCTCCTGGATGTCTTCCAGGGCCTGCGAGCGGGCGGTGAAGTCGGCGCTGCGGCGGGTCTTGTAGACCATGAGGGCCTGGGCGGCGTTCTGGTTGGCCGTCTCGAGCAGCGCCGCCTTGTCACCGCGCTGGGCTGCCCGCAGCCGCACCTTCGCGCCCCCGAGGCCGGCGAGCCACGATTCCAGCGCCGTCGTGTCGTCGGGGAGCTCGGGCACGACGATCTCGCGCGCGGGCGTGGCGCCCTCGCCGTAGACGGTCTGGAGCAGCCGGTCGACGATCTCCCCCGTCGACATGTCGAGCTCCTTGTCGACGACCCAGCCGCGCACACCGCGCACCCGGCCTCCGCGAACGATGAACTCCTGCACCGAGACGGCGAGCTCGTCGTGCACCACGCCGAAGAGGTCGATGTCGACCGAGTCGCGCAGCACCACGGCGCTCTTCGCGAGCACGGCCTCGAGCGCCTGGATCTGGTCGCGGCGACGAGCGGCGAGCTCGAAGTTCAGCTCGGCCGAGGCCTCCCTCATCTCCTGGGTGAGCTCTCCGATGAGGCGCCGGTCCTGATTCTGCATGAAGCTCACGAACCGGCCGACGGCCACCCGGTGCTCCTCCACCGTGACCTTGCCCGAGCACGGGCCGAAGCAGCGCCCGATCTGCCCGGCGAAGCAGGGCTTGCCCGAGGCGATCGCACGGTTGTAGTCGGAGTCCTTGCAGGTGCGGATCGGGAAGGCCTTGAGCATGAGCTCGACCATCTCGTCGACGGCCCACTTCTTGGGGTACGGCCCGAAGTAGCGGGCGCCGCGGATCTTGGTGTTGCGCGTCACGAGCACGCGCGGCGCCTCTTCCCCGAGCGTCACCGCCATGTACGGGTAGGACTTGTCGTCCTTGAACATGACGTTGAAGGGCGGGTCGAACTCCTTGATCCAGGTGTACTCGAGCTGGAGCGCCTCGACCTCGTTGCTGACGACGGTCCACTCCACGGATGCCGCCGTCGTCACCATGCGCCGGGTGCGCTCGTGCAACGTGTGCAGCGGCGCGAAGTAGTTCGAGAGCCGGGCGCGCAGGTTCTTCGCCTTGCCGACGTACAGCACGCGCGCCGAGGCGTCGCGGAAGCGGTAGACGCCGGGGTCGGTGGGAATCTCTCCCGGCCGGGGCCGGTAACTCAGTGCAGTGGCCATCGCCGGAGAATACTAACCGGCCACCTTGGCGATGATGCCGTGGTTCTCCGCATCCGCATCGAGCACCTCGCGCAGGAACATGCCCGTGTGGCTGCCGCGCGCATCGGCCACGTGCTCGGGCGTGCCCGTCGCGATCACCCTGCCGCCGCCGGAGCCGCCCTCTGGACCGAGGTCGATCACCCAGTCGGCCGACTTGATGACATCGAGGTTGTGCTCGATCACGATGACCGTATTGCCCTTGTCGACGAGCCCGTTCAGCACCTTGAGCAGCTTGCGCACGTCTTCGAAGTGCAGGCCCGTCGTCGGCTCGTCGAGCACGTAGACGCTGCGCCCGTTCGAGCGGCGCTGCAGTTCGGTGGCGAGCTTCACGCGCTGCGCCTCGCCGCCCGAGAGCGTCGTGGCGCTCTGGCCGAGCCGCACGTAGCCGAGGCCCACGTCGACGAGGGTCTTCAGGTAGCGGTGGATGGCCGAGATCGGCTCGAAGAACTCGGCGCCCTCGCTGATCGACATGTCGAGCACCTCGGCGATGTTCTTGCCCTTGTAGTGCACCTGCAGGGTGTCGCGGTTGTAGCGCGAACCGCCGCAGACCTCGCACGCGACGTAGACGTCGGGCAGGAAGTTCATCTCGATCTTGATGGTGCCGTCGCCGGAGCACGCCTCGCAGCGGCCGCCCTTGACGTTGAAGCTGAACCGGCCCGGCAGGTACCCGCGCGCCTTGGCCTCCATCGTGTCGGCGAAGAGCGTGCGGATGCGGTCGAAGACGCCGGTGTAGGTCGCCGGGTTCGATCGGGGCGTACGGCCGATCGGCGCCTGGTCGACGTGGATGACCTTGTCGAGGTGGTCGAGTCCGGTCACCCGGGTGTGCTTGCCCGGAAGCTTGCGCGCGCCGTTCAGCTTGTTGGCGAGCACCCGGTAAAGCACGTCGTTCACGAGCGAGGACTTCCCCGAGCCGCTCACGCCGGTCACCGCGGTGAAGGTTCCCAGCGGGAAGTCGACCGTGACCTTGCGCAGGTTGTTGGCCTCGGCCCCGACGACGGTGATCTTGCGGTTCTTATCGAACGGTCGCCGCGTGTGCGGGGTGATGATCTCCTTGCGGCGCGAGAGGTAGTCGCCCGTGAGGGATCGCCGGTTCTCCAGCAGCGCATCCAGCGAACCCGAGTGCACGACCCGCCCGCCGTTGACGCCGGCGCCGGGGCCGATGTCGACGATCCAGTCCGCCGTGCGGATGGTGTCTTCGTCGTGCTCGACGACGATGAGGGTGTTGCCGAGGTCGCGCAGCGCAACGAGGGTCTCGATGAGCCGGCGGTTGTCGCGCTGGTGCAGGCCGATGCTCGGCTCGTCGAGCACGTACAGCACCCCTGTCAGGCCGGACCCGATCTGCGTCGCCAAGCGGATGCGCTGGGCCTCGCCCCCGGAGAGCGAACCCGCCGCCCGGGAGAGGTTCAGGTAGTTCAGGCCGACCCGGATGAGGAAGTCCAGGCGCAGGGTGATCTCGCGCAGCACCTGAGCGGCGATCTGCTGCTCGCGGTCGGTCAGCTTCATGGCACCCATGAAGGCGTGGGCGTCGCTGAGGCTGAGGTCGGCGACATCCGCGATGCTCGAGCCGTGCACCTGCACGGCGAGAACCTCGGGCTTCAGCCGCTTGCCGTTGCAGACGGGGCACGGGACCTCGCGCAGGTATTCCGCCCAGCGCGCACGCTGCACGTCGGTCTCGGCCTGCAGGTACTGGCGCTCGATGTAGGGCACGACGCCCTCGAAGCCGGAGGTGTAGCTCATCTCGCGGCCGTACCGGTTGCGCCACTTGACCCGCACCTCGAAGTTCTCGCCACGCAGCACGGCGGTGCGCGCCTTCTCGGGCAGGTCGTGCCACGGCGTCTCGAGCGAGAACTTCAGGTCGCGGGCCAGGCCCTCGAGCAGCTTCTCGTAGTAGTTGTAGAGGCTCTTGCCCTGGCTCGTCCACGGCAGGATGACGCCCTCGGAGATGGAGAGTTCGGTGTCGCCGAGCAGCAGGTCCTCATCGACCGACATGCGGGTTCCGAGGCCGGAGCACTCGGGGCAAGCGCCGAACGGCGCGTTGAAGGAGAAGGTGCGCGGCTCGATCTCGGTGAGCTGGATGGGGTGGCCGTTCGGGCACGAGAGCTTCTCGGAGAAGTTCTGCCAGGCGGCGTCGCCTTCGGCATCCACGTAGTTGATGCTCACGAGCCCGTCGGTGAGCCGCAGGGCCGTCTCGAGCGAGTCGGTCAGGCGGCTGAGGATGTCGGGACCGGCCACGAGACGGTCGACGACGACGGAGATGTCGTGCTTGACCTGCTTCTTCAGGGTCGGGGGCTCGCTGAGCTGCACCTGCTGGCCGTCGACGATGGCCCGCGAGTATCCGGAGGCCGCCAGTTCGGAGAACAGGTCGACGAACTCGCCCTTCTTCTGCGAGACGACCGGGCTCACGATCATGTAGCGGGTGCCGGCTTCGAGCTCCATCAGCTGGTCGGCGATCTGCTGCACCGTCTGCTTCTGGATTCTCGCCCCGCAGACCGGACAGTGCGGAACGCCGATACGCGCCCACAGCAGTCGCATGTAGTCGTAGATCTCGGTGATGGTTCCGACGGTGGAGCGGGGATTGCGGTTCGTCGACTTCTGGTCGATCGAGACGGCGGGGCTCAGACCCTCGATGAAGTCGACGTCGGGGCGGTCGACCTGGCCGAGGAACTGACGGGCGTAGGCCGAGAGCGACTCGACGTAGCGGCGCTGGCCCTCGGCGAAGATGGTGTCGAACGCGAGGGAGGACTTCCCGGAGCCGGAGAGGCCGGTGAAGACGACGAGTGCATCACGAGGAATCTCGAGGTCGACATTGCGCAGGTTGTGCACGCGCGCGCCGCGAACGCTGAGTTTGGCGGTGGAATCGACCTTTGTTACAGACACCCAAGAATTCTACGGAACCCCTCTGACACTCTCGTGCGTCGAGGGGATGCCCTGAGCGAACGGAGCCGCTCACTAGGGATTGAGGAGCTCCCAGTGCCCCTCGGAGACGACCTCGACGGCGCCGTTGACGACGCTGATCGCGCTCTGGTCGTCGATCGCGTACGCGGGGCCGTCGATGCCGTCGGCCCAGCGGCGGGCGTTCTCGCGGGTGTGGGAACTCCAGCCGGGATAGTCCAGGTGCGGGAAGAGGGAGAAATCCACGACGCCGAGCGTCTCGTCGCTGCCGTCGCCCTCGGGCCAGTCCACGAACGCCGGGCCGATGCGCGGCGTCATCACCATGCTCCCGGCGCTCACGCCGACCCAGACCGTCTGCTGAAGCGATGGCAGCAGCTCCGCCAACCCCGACCGCCGCATCCAGTGCGCGAGGTAGGTCGCCTCGCCGCCGTCCACGAGCAGCACGTCGGCCTCGCGCACCCACGGGACCCAGCGGTCCGGGGAGATGCCGGGCAACGCCGTGAGCTCGAGCACCCCGACGGAGGCCCAGCCGAGGTCGAACATGCCGCGTTCACCGCCGCCCTCCCCCGCGATCGAACGCCATACCGTGCCCGGCGAGCAGAGCGGCTGGCCCCATTGCGCCGTAGGGATGAACAGCGCGCGCGACTCGGCGATCGGCTTGCCCAGGAGCTCGACGAGACGCGCTCGGATGCTTGCGTTCGTGACTCCGCCGGAGGTGAGCAGCAGTCTCATGATGGCCGGACCGGGCGCCTCAGGCGTGCCCGGCCTTCTCCATCTGCCGGAGCTCCCGCTTCAGGTCGCCGAGCTCGTCGCGCAGGCGCGCCGCGAGCTCGAACTTCAGCTCCCCCGCCGCCTCCATCATCTGGGCGTTCAGGTCGGCGATGAGCTCCTCGAGCTGGTTGGCTCCGGCCGCGGCGATGCCCTCCCTGCGCAGGTTGGGCGTCGGAGCCTTCGTGCGCCCCTCGCGTCCACCCAGCAGGGCCACGGTGTCGGCGCCCTCCCGGGCCAGCACGTCGGTGATGTCGGCGATGCGCTTGCGCAGCGGCTGGGGGTCGATGCCGTTGGCGGTGTTGTACGCCACCTGCTTCTCGCGCCGGCGCTCGGTCTCCTCGATCGCGTTCTTCATGGAGTCGGTGAGCACGTCGGCGTACATGTGCACCTGTCCGGAGACATTGCGGGCCGCGCGCCCGATCGTCTGGATGAGCGAGGTCGAGGAGCGCAGGAACCCCTCCTTGTCGGCGTCGAGGATCGACACGAGCGAGACCTCCGGCAGGTCGAGGCCCTCGCGCAGCAGGTTGATGCCGACGAGCACGTCGTAGACGCCCGCGCGCAGCTCCGTGAGCAGCTCGACCCGGCGCAGCGTGTCCACATCCGAGTGCAGGTAGCGCACCCGCACCCCGGCCTCGGTCAGGAAGTCGGTGAGCTCCTCCGCCATCTTCTTGGTGAGCGTCGTGACGAGCACGCGCTCATCGCGCTCGGCGCGCTGGCGGATCTCCTCGAGCAGGTCGTCGATCTGGCCCTTGCTCGGCTTGACGACGATCTGCGGGTCGACCAGCCCGGTCGGCCGGATGATCTGCTCCACGATGCCGTCGGCGATGCCCATCTCATAGCGACCGGGCGTCGCGGAGAGGTAGACGGTCTGGCCGACGCGGTTCTTGAATTCGTCCCACTTGAGCGGCCGGTTGTCCATGGCGCTCGGCAGCCGGAAGCCGTGCTCCACGAGCGTGCGCTTGCGCGAGGCATCGCCCTCGTACATCGCACCGATCTGCGGAACGGTCACGTGCGACTCGTCGATGACCACGAGGAAGTCGTCGGGGAAGAAGTCGAGCAGGCAGTGCGGCGCCTCCCCGGGCGCGCGGCCGTCGATGTGCCGGGAGTAGTTCTCGATGCCCGAGCAGAACCCGATCTGCTCCATCATCTCGAGGTCGAACTGGGTGCGCATGCGCAGGCGCTGGGCCTCGAGCAGCTTGCCCTCTCGCTCGAGCTCGCGCAGCCGCTCGCCGAGTTCGAACTGGATGGTGCCGATGGCGCGCTTCATCACGTCGGTGCTCGCGACGTAGTGCGATCCGGGGAAGACGGCGACGGAGTCCATCTTGCGCACGATCTCACCCGTGAGCGGATGCAGCGTGTAGAGCGCCTCGATCTCGTCGCCGAACATCTCGATGCGGATGGCGAGCTCCTCGTACATCGGGATGATCTCGATGGTGTCGCCGCGCACGCGGAAGTTGCCCCGCGAGAAGTCGATGTCGTTGCGCTGGTACTGCATCGAGACGAACTTGCGGATGAGCCAGTCCCGGTCCACGCGCTGGCCCACCTGCAGCGGCATCATCGCATCGAGGTATTCGGACGGCGCTCCCAGTCCGTAGATGCAGGAGACGGTCGAGACGACAACGACGTCGCGCCGGCTGAGCAGCGAGTTCGTCGTGGAGTGGCGCAGTCGCTCCACCTCGGCGTTGACCGAGGAGTCCTTCTCGATGAAGGTGTCGGTCTGCGGCACGTAGGCCTCGGGCTGGTAGTAGTCGTAGTACGAGACGAAGTACTCGACGGCGTTGTTGGGCATGAGCTCGCGGAACTCGTTCGCGAGCTGCGCCGCGAGCGTCTTGTTGTGCGCGAGCACGAGCGTGGGGCGCTGTACCTGCTCGATCAGCCAGGCGGTGGTCGCCGACTTGCCGGTACCCGTCGCGCCGAGCAGCACGACATCGGTCTCGCCGGCGTTGATGCGCGCAGCCAGGTCCGCGATGGCGGTGGGCTGGTCGCCGCTCGGCGTGTATTCGCTGACGACCTGGAAGGGTCGTACTGAGCGTGTGGCATCCATTCTCCAAGTCTACGGAGCACCGCCGACACTCCCGCCGGAGCGAGCCCGCTGGCGCTCAGCCCTGAGCGGACGCCCTCTGCTCCCGCCGGATGCGCGCCCACAGCCCGTCGGTCTGGCCCACCGTGTTGGCCATGCTGCCGTTCGTGTCGATGACGACGTCGGCCACGTTCAGGCGCGCTGTGTCGCCGGCCTGGGCCCCCACGCGCGCCTCGGCGTGCTCCTCGCTCAGACCGCGCAGCTCGACCAGCCGGCGCACCCGGGTCTTCTTCTCGGCGTGGGCGACCACGATGAGGTCGAAGGGATGATCGACGGCGGCCTCGACGAGCAGGGGCACGTCGTAGACGACCACGGCATCCGGGTCGGCGGCCGCCGCCTTCTGGATGCGCGCCGTCGAGAGCTCGCGAACCAGCGGGTGCACGATGGCGTTCAGCCGGGCGAGAGCTTCGGGGTCGCCGAAGACGAGCTGGCCGAGCGCCGCCCGATCGAGCCGTCCGTCTGCCGTGATGACGGCATCGCCGAAGGCCTCCCTCACCTGCGCGAGGCCGGGAGTTCCCGGCTCGACGACCCGGCGCGCCAGTTCGTCCGCGTCGATGTGCACGGCGCCGTGCTCCACGAGACGGCGGGCGATGGTGGACTTGCCCGCGGCGATCCCGCCCGTCAGACCGATGAGGTACACGCGCCCAGCCTACCGGCCCCGGTACGGACGCGACCCGGGAGGTTCAGCATCCGGGCGTCCAGCGTTCGGCGATCCACGCCTGGGTCACGTACGGCAGAAGGATCTCGCTGCCCGAGGTCTCGGGAAAGGCGTCCAGCACGCCCTCGATGCGGGCGATCATGACCCGGCGCTCGGCCGGGGTGGCCGTGAGGTAGTAGCTGCGGGTCGTTGCCAGGGCGAGGATCCCCTCCCGGTCGGTGCGCGCGTTCCAGCGCTGCTCGCGTTGCCCGACCAGCTCGAGCCCTGAACCGAGCTGCGGTTCGTAGGCGCTCGCCTCGTGCAGGCCCCGGTGCATCGCCGCAGAGAGGGCGTCGACCCACGGGACGGACTCGTCGCGCGTGTTCCAGATGAGGCCGAGTCGCCCCTTCGGACGCAGCACGCGGAGCGCCTCCCGGGTGGCGGCATCCACGTCGACCCAGTGCCAGGCCTGCGCGAACGTGATGAGATCCATCGATGCGTCGGGCAGCGGCAGGTTCTCGGCGGCGCCCTCCAGGCGGGTCAGCTGCGGCAGTCGCTCGCCGAGCACGTGCAGCATCTCGGGTGCCGGGTCGATCGCGGTGACGTTCGCACCGAGCTCGACGAGCTCCCGCGTCAGCTTGCCGGTGCCTGCCCCGATATCCGCAACGTCGTGCGCGTCCCCGAGGAGCCACTGCACGCTCTCACGGGGATAGCCGGGACGATGCGCGTCATAGCCGCCGGCGTTCTCTCGGAAGGACTGCGCATGCCGGCGGTCGCGGGGAAGATCACTCATGCCTCCAGCATAGGAAACGCGAAACGGCCGGACCCCGAAGGGTCCGGCCGTCTCACTGCTGGGCTGTACTAGTTGCTCGAGAGCTTCTCGCGCAGCGCGGCGAGGGATGCGTCATCGGCGAGCGTGCCGGCCGAGACCGTCTCGCTCGAGAACGACGTGCCGGCGGCTGCCGGAGCCTCGGCGGCCTCAGCGGAAGCCGCTGCGACCTGCTTCTTGTGGGCCTCCCAGCGAGCCTGGGCGGCAGCGTACTCCTGCTCCCACTTCTCGCGCTGGGCCTCGAAGCCCTCACGCCACTCGTTGGTCTCGGGGTCGAAGCCCTCAGGGTACTTGTAGTTGCCCTGCTCGTCGTACTCCGTGAGCATGCCGTAGAGCGCCGGGTCGAACTCGGTGCCCTCGGGGTCGACACCCTCGTTGGCCTGCTTGAGGCTCAGCGAGATGCGGCGACGCTCGAGGTCGATGTCGATGACCTTGACGAAGACCTCTTCGCCGACCGACACGACCTGCTCGGCGAGCTCGACGTGCTTGCCGGAGAGCTCGGAGATGTGCACGAGGCCCTCGATGCCGTCGGCGACGCGAACGAACGCACCGAACGGAACGAGCTTGGTGACCTTACCCGGTGCGACCTGGCCGATCGCGTGGGTACGGGCGAACACCTGCCACGGGTCCTCCTGGGTGGCCTTGAGCGAGAGCGAGACGCGCTCGCGCTCGAGGTCGACCTCGAGGATCTCGACGGTGACTTCCTGACCGACCTCGACGACCTCGCTGGCGTGCTCGATGTGCTTCCAGCTGAGCTCGGAGACGTGAACCAGACCGTCGACGCCGCCGAGGTCGACGAACGCACCGAAGTTGACGATCGACGAGACGACGCCCTTGCGGACCTGGCCCTTGTGCAGGTTGTTGAGGAAGGTCGTGCGGCTCTCGGACTGGGTCTGCTCGAGCAGGGCACGGCGGGAGAGCACGACGTTGTTGCGGTTCTTGTCGAGCTCGAGGATCTTCGCCTCGATCTCCTGGCCGAGGTACGGCGTGAGGTCCCGAACGCGGCGAAGCTCGATGAGCGAGGCCGGGAGGAATCCGCGGAGTCCGATGTCGACGATGAGGCCGCCCTTGACGACCTCGATGACCGAACCGGTCACGACGCCATCGGCTTCCTTGATCTTCTCCACGTCGCCCCATGCACGCTCGTACTGAGCCCGCTTCTTCGACAGGATGAGGCGGCCTTCCTTGTCCTCCTTCTGGAGAACGAGGGCCTCGACGGTGTCGCCGACGTTGACGACCTCGGAGGGGTCGACGTCGTGCTTGATGGAGAGTTCGCGCGAGGGGATGACGCCCTCGGTCTTGTAGCCGACGTCGAGGAGAACCTCGTCGCGGTCGATCTTCACAACGGTTCCCTCGATGAGGTCACCGTCGTTGAAGAACTTCAAAGTCTTCTCGACCGCGGCAAGAAAGTCTTCGGCGGAGCCGATGTCGTTGATAGCGACCTGCTTGGTTGCCTTCTCGGTCGTTGCGGTTGTCATGTAGTAGTTGCTCCAGTACGGACAGGTTCAGGCCACTCGCGAGTGCAGAGCTCTTGATTTTTCCGCGAGAGGCATGCGGATAGGACGTCACGAACGTGACGTTCCAGCTTACCGGCTTCGGAAGGTCGGCCGCAAACGCGCGAGGTCCCCTCTGAACCGGGAGTTCACTCAGCTGCAACGCTCGGCTCGGGCTGGGAATTCCTCGCTCCCAGCACCGCACGCAGGGCGGGTCCGAGGTCCGGATACGCGAAGACGTAGCCCGCATCCGTCAGCCGCTCCGGCAGCACCCAGCGGCTCTTCAGCACGAGCTCGGTCTCCGTGCGGATGACGGCCGAGCCGATCTCGAGCAGCGGCCGCGGTGCGGGAAGGCCGATCGGAACGCCGAGGAGCCGGCGCAGGGTCGCCATGAAGGTGCGATTGTCGCTCGGATGCGGCGCGCTCACGTTGACGACGCCGTCGATCTCACCGTGCGCGGTGAGGAAGTCGATGGCGCCGACGACGTCGTCGATGTGCACCCAGCTGAAGCGCTGCCGGCCGCCCCGAGCACCGAAGACGTGCTGCGTTCCGCTGGCGAGCCGACTGCGTGTGCGGAACCAGCGGCCATCGAGCTGGGCGCCGCCGAGGCCGAACCTGACGAGGTTGCTCAGCGGCACCATGACGCTCCCGTCGCCCAGGACGATCGCCATGCGCAGGGCCACCCGGCGCGTGCCGGGCAGTTCACCGTCGAAGAGCTCCGCCTCCCACGCCTTCGCCACCTGAACCGAGAATCCGGTGCCGAGCTCGCCCGTCGACTCGGTCATGGGACGGTCTTCGGCGTGGCGGTAGATCGTGGCGGTGGAGGCGTTGAACCAGACGGAGGGCGGGTTGGAGGCCTCCCGAACGGCCTCGCCGAGCTCTCGGGTGGTCTCGAGGCGGGAGCGGAAGATCTCCGCCCGGTTCGCCGCGGTGTAACGGCAGTTCACGCTCTTGCCCGCGAGGTTGATGAGCACGTCGGAGCCCTCGATGAGCGCGAGGATCGCGTCTCGGTCACCCCACGCCGCATCCGCTCGGGAGCGGCCGATCGTGAGAACCTCGACACCCTGATCCCGATAGTGCTCGATCAGTCGATGACCGATGAAGCCGGACGCGCCGGCGATGACGACACGCTTCATGCCTCCCCCTCAGGCCGCAGCTCGTACTCGAAGCTGCCGGCATATTCGTAGATGAGTCCCAGAACGGGCAGCGTGATCGTGAGCCGCACGTGCTGGCGCCCGCTCGCGCCGTCGATCCGCTCGACCAGGCGCACGCGCGGCCGGATGAGCCGGGGCACCGTCACGCGCAGGTGTCGGATGCGAAACCCGACGGCCCGTGAGTCCAGCTGGAGAGCACCGGCATCGACCGTGGCCTCGAAGCCGGCGCGCACGTCGCCGCGGGACCCCAGGGCGTCGACGAGCCGCCCCGCGGTGCAGCGCATCTCGTCGACCATCACGCGATCGCCGCCGGAGAGGTGGAACACGCGGCGAGCCACGAGCGCGTCGCCCACCTGCCGGTTCTCGATCTCGAAGGGCACGCCGCCCTGCCATACGGGCCAGAGCACGTCATCACCGCTCAGCAGCCAGAGCACGGGCCAGAGCCAGCGCCGCGGAGTGCCGACGACGTCGAACGTGCCGCGGCCCTGCCCGACCTGACCCTCCGGGATCGTGGAGAAGTAGGCCCGCAGTCGCGGGTCGAGGTCGTGAATCCTGCCGCCGAGCGCACGTTCGTACGGGGAGGTCCTCACCCGAGGAGGGCTTGGCGCAGCGTGTCCAGTCCCACTCCCCCGAGATCGAGGGCGCGACGGTGGAACTCCTTGATCGAGAACGACTCCCCCTCTCGGGAATGCACCTGGTCGCGCAGCTCCTCCCAGATGCGCTGGCCCACCTTGTAGGAGGGCGCCTGCCCGGGCCAGCCGAGGTAGCGGTTCACCTCGAAACGGATGAAGCCGTCGTTCATGTTGACGTTCTCGCGCATGAACTCGAGGGCGTACTCGGCCGTCCACGCCCCCTGGCCGTCGGGCCGCTGCTTCTGCAGGTGCACGCCGATGTCGAGCACCACGCGAGCGGCGCGCATCCGCTGCCCGTCGAGCATGCCGAGGCGGTCGGCCGGGTCGTCGAGGTAGCCAAGCTGTTCCATGAGCCGTTCGGCGTAGAGGGCCCAGCCCTCGGCGTGGCCCGAGGTCCCGGCGAGTTGCCTGCGCCAGGTGTTCAGCTTGGCGCGGTTGTAGACCGCCTGGCCCAGCTGCAGGTGATGGCCGGGAACGCCCTCGTGGTAGACCGTGGTGAGCTCGCGCCAGGTGTCGAACTCGTTGACCCCCTCGGGCACCGACCACCACATGCGACCGGGGCGGGAGAAGTCGTCGGTCGGCGGGGTGTAGTAGATGCCGCCCTCCTGCGTGGGTGCGATGCGGCATTCGAGCGTGCGGATCTCCTGGGGGATGTCGAAGTGCGTCGCGCCCAGCTCGGCGACGGCGCGATCGCTCGTCTCCTGCATCCAGCGCTGCAGCGCGTCGGTGCCGTGCAGCTTGCGCGCCGGATCGCCGTCGAGGAACTCGATGGCCTCCCGAACGGATGCGCCCGGCTTGATCTCACGGGCGATCGCCTCCTGCTCTGCGCGCATGCGGGCGAGCTCCTCGAGGCCCCACTCGTAGGTGTCGTCGAGGTCGATGACGGCGCCGAGGAACCGGCGCGAGTTCAGCGCGTAGAGGTGACGGCCGATCGCGTCCTGCTCGGTGGCTTTGGGTTCCAGCTCGTGAGAGAGGAAGTCCGCGAGTTCGCCGTAGGCCGTCGCGGCCTCCCCGGCATGGTCGGACAGGTGGCGCGCCAGCGATGCGGGCAGCGAGCCGTGCTCGAGCTCGGCATCGGCGACGAAGCTCGTGAAGAATCCGCCGGCGTGCGCGTACTTGCGCACCTGCGTGGTCACCTCGCGCACCTGCCGGCGAGCCGGCGTCACGCCGTTCGCGATGCCGAGCCGCAGGGTCTGGATGTAGCCGTCGACGGCGGCGGGAACCGCGGCCAGGCGCTTGCAGATGGCGTCCCAGTTCTCCACGCTCGCGGTCGGCATCAGGTCGAAGATCTCGCGGATCTCCTGCGCCGGGCTCGCGATCACGTTGAGGTCGCGCAGGTGCAGGCCGGCGTCGTGGCTCTCGACGGAGAGCAGCAGCTCGCTCAGCAGGTCTGTCTTCGTCACGCGATCGACGTCGTCGACGGGCTCCGCGGCCACGAGGGTCTCCGCCGCGGCCTTCGCCGCGGCGACGCGTGCTTCG
This sequence comes from Rathayibacter sp. YIM 133350, assembly GCF_037404875.1. NCBI lineage: Bacteria > Bacillati > Actinomycetota > Actinomycetes > Micrococcales > Microbacteriaceae > Rathayibacter > Rathayibacter sp. YIM 133350. The sequence goes on along the minus strand of NZ_JBBELO010000018.1, from coordinate 9,191 downwards.
TGCCCTGCTGGCGAGTAGTCGCCGAAGCGGGTGTCGGACTCGGTGCGGCCGATGTAGGTGCCGAGCGTCGGCTCCAGCTCGACGATCGTGTCGACCCACTGCTCCGCGATGGCGTCGATGGCGGTGGGAGTGCGTTGTTCTGGCGCAGTCATGTCACGACTCTATGGGGCGCCGCTACTCCCGTGCACGCGATCTCAGTGGGCGGCGGCGTCCCAGTTCGGGCCGCGGCCGATCTGGACGTCGAGAGGAACGAGAAGGTCGACCGCTCCGCCCATGCGGGCACGCACGATGGCCTCCATCGCATCCCACTCCCCCTCGGCGACCTCGAAGATGAGCTCGTCGTGCACCTGCATGAGCATGCGGGAGCTGAGCTGCTGCTCGGCGGTGTCGCGCTCGATGCCGACCATGGCGACCTTGATGATGTCGGCGGCCGAGCCCTGAATGGGCGAGTTGAGCGCGGCGCGCTCCGCCCCTTCACGTTGGATGCGGTTGGGGCTCGCGAGCTCGGGGAACGGCCGTCTGCGACCGAAGATCGTCTCGGTGTAGCCGTCCATCTTGGCCTGCTCGACGACACGGCGCAGGTAGTCGCGCACCGCACCGAAGCGCTCGAAGTAGTCGCTCATGAGCTGCCGTGCCTGGGCGGTGTCGATGCGCAGCTGCTTGGACAGGCCGAAGGCGCTCAGGCCGTACGCGAGGCCGTACGACATCGCCTTGACCTTCGTGCGCTGCAGCGAGGTCACGTCGGCGGGGTCGACGCCGAAGATGCGCGCACCGACGAAGCGGTGCAGGTCCTCTCCGGCGTTGAAGGCCTCGATGAGCCCCGGGTCTTCGGAGAGGTGCGCCATGATGCGCATCTCGATCTGCGAGTAGTCGGCCGTGAGCAGTGTCTCGTAGCCCGCTCCCACCTGCACGGCCCCGCGGATGCGCCGGCCCTCCTCGGTACGCACCGGGATGTTCTGCAGGTTGGGGTCGTTCGACGACATGCGCCCGGTGGCCGCGCCGATCTGGCTGTAGGTCGTATGGATGCGACCCTCACCGTCGATCGCCTTGTCGAGGCTCTCGACGATCTGGCGCAGCTTCGTGGCGTCACGATGCTGCAGCAGCAGGTCGAGGAAGGGATGCGGGTTGCTCTCCTGAAGGTCGGCGAGGGCGCCGGCATCCGTCGAGTAGCCCGTCTTGTTCGCGCGCGTCTTCGGCATTCCCAGCTGATCGAAGAGCACCTCCTGCAGCTGCTTGGGCGAACCCAGGTTCACCTCGCGGCCGATCTCGGCGTAGGCGGCGGCCGCCAGTGACGCGGCACGCTCCGCGAGCTGGGCCGAGAGCTCCGAGAGCTCCGCGTGGCTGACGGCGACGCCGCGCAGCTCCATGTCGACGAGCGCCACGAGCACCGGCATCTCGATGTCGGTGAGCACCCGGGTCGATCCCTCGGAGAGCTGCTCGAGCACGATGGGCGCGACGCGAGCGGCGTACCAGGCCGCGATCGCCACCCCGCCGGCGACGTCATCGTCGGGAACGAGCTGGTTCACGTCGGGTTCGGGCATGATCTCGTGCAGGTGACGCTGAACGAGATCGGCGAGCGTCTTCTCCTGCAGGCTCGGCCGCAGCAGCCATCCGGCGACGAGCACGTCGGTGCGGATGCCGTCGAAGTCGAGGCCGGTCCGCCGGAGCGCCTTCAGCTGGGGCTTCGCGTCGGCCATGATCTTGGGCGAATCCGAGGCGAGCCAGCGCTCGAGCGGCAGGTAGTCGGAACGACTCGGCTGCCACGGAAGGGTGACGGCCTCGGTCGGGCTCGCCACCCCGAAGCCGATGACGCGACCGTCGAGCACCTCGACGGTGAACCCGAGCCCCTCGGGATGGGCCGCAGCAGAGCTCTCGAGCCAGGCGGCGAGCTCGTCGCCCACGAGCGCCAGCGGTGTGGGCGTGGCAGGCACGCCGGCGGCAGCCGCGGCGATCGCCGCTGCACCCTCGGCACCGCTCGTGGTGCCCGTTCCCTCGAGCTTGTAGACGCGGTCGAGAAGCGTGCGGAACTCGAGCCGGCCGAAGAGCTCGCGCACCGCATCGTCGTTCATCGACTGCCGGGCGAGGTCGCCGAGGGCGATCGGCAGCTCGACGTCGTCCACCAGCCGGTTCAGGCGCCGGTTGCGTACGACGTTCTCCTTCTGGTCGCGCAGGTTCTGGCCGACGACGCCCGTGATCTTCTCGGCGTTGTCGAGGATGCCCTGCAGGTCGCCGTACTGGTTCAGCCACTTGACGGCGGTCTTCTCGCCGACCTTGCTGACGCCGGGCAGGTTGTCGCTCGTCTCGCCGACCAGTGCGGCGATCTCGGGGTACTGCTCCGGCCGGATGCCGTAGCGCTCCTGCACCGCGGCGACGTCGTAGCGCTTCAGCTGGGACACGCCCTGGGAGTTGGGGTAGAGCAGGATGACGTTCTCGTTCACGAGCTGGATCGTGTCGCGGTCGCCGGAGACGAGCAGAACCCGGTAGCCCTCTTCGACCCCGCGCTTGGCGAGGGTGGCGAGGATGTCGTCGGCCTCGTAGTCCTCTTTGTCGAGGGTGGTGATGTTCATGGCCGCAAGGGCGTCGCGCAGCAGGGGGATCTGCCCGATGAACTCGGACGGCGTCTCGCCGCGCGTGCCCTTGTACTCCGCGTAGTCGCGGGTGCGGAAGGAGTACCGCGAGATGTCGAAGGCGACGGCGATGTGCGTCGGCTTCTCGTTCTGCAGGAGCAGCAGCAGCATCGAGAGGAAGCCGTGGATGCCGTTGGTGTGCTGGCCGTCGCGGGTGCGGAAACTCTCCACCGGCAGCGCGTAGAAGGCCCGGAACGCGAGCGAGTGGCCGTCGATGACAAGGAGGGTGGGCTTTTCTGCGTCCGACACCATTCCAGCCTACAAGCCGGTTCCGACACCCTCGGACCCCGCTGGATCACCCGCCGTGCTCATGCACGGCGGAGCATATGAGGGCTAGGCCTTCTTGGGTGCGAGCTGCTCGATGATGGCCTGGGCGACGTCGTGCATCGTCAGGCGGCGATCCATCGAGGCCTTCTGGATCCAGCGGAACGCCTCGGGCTCGGTCAGGCCCATCTTCTCGTTGAGCAGGCCCTTGGCCCGGTCCACGAGCTTCCGGGTCTCGAAGCGCTCGACCATGTCGCCGACCTCGGCCTCGAGGGCGATGATCTGGGCGTAACGGGCCAGGGCGATCTCGATGGCCGGCAGCAGGTCGTTCGGAGTGAACGGCTTGACGACGTACGCCAGGGCGCCCGCCTCGCTCGCCTGCTCCACGAGTTCCTTCTGGCTGAATGCCGTCAGCAGCACGACGGGGGCGATGTGGTTCTTGCTCAGCTGCTCGGCCGCCTGGATGCCGGTCATCTTGGGCATCTTCACGTCCATGACGACGAGATCGGGACGCAGTTCCGTTGCCAGGGCCACGGCGGTCTCGCCGTCACCGGCCTCGCCGACCACGTCGAATCCGTTATCGCGCAGGATCTCGACGATGTCGAGGCGGATGAGGGACTCGTCCTCCGCAACGACGACTCGTCGGGGCGGAGTGGCGGTGGTGTCTGCGTCTGTCACGCAGGAAAGCCTACGGTATTCTGATGCAGGCTCGTGAGCCGGTGTGGCGGAATGGCAGACGCGGAGCACTCAAAATGCTTTGTCCGAGAGGGCATGTGGGTTCGAGTCCCACCACCGGTACCCGATGAGGATCATTCATTCCTAGGAGAGGATGTCCTTGGTCGTGAAGCGGCCGAAGGCGAGGGCGCCGAAGACAGCGATGTAGCCGGCCTGCAGCAGGGCGTTCGCGCCGAATGACTCCCAGGCGATCGGCTGGCGCAGCAGGTCGGCGAAGCCCAGCCAGAGGTGGCTGAAGAGCCACGGATGCAGCGCATCCAGCTGCGGGAGCGAGTCGAGCACCTGCGAGGCGATGCACAGCACGAGTGTCGCTGCCATCGCCCCCATCGGAACGTCGGTGAGCGTGGAGACGAACAGCCCGATCGCGACGACGCCGAGAAGCGAGACGCAGACGTAGGCGGCGACGAGGAGGATGCGCCCGAGCGCCTCCGTCACCCCCACGGTGTCGCCGGAGAGCAGGGTGACAGGCCCGATCGGGAAGAGGGCCGCGCCCGCGATGACACCGGCCACGACGATGCCGAGGGTGGCCGTGAGGCAGAACACGACGGCGGCCGCGTACTTGACCACAAGCAGCCGCACGCGGCCCGCGGGAGCCGCCAGCAGGTAACGCAGCGTGCCGTGAGCGGCCTCCCCCGCGATCGCGTCGCCGGCCACCACGGCCGAAGCGAGCGGCAGGAACAGCGGCACGCACACGACGAGCGCCGCGAAGGCCACGAACAAGCCGTTCTCGGTGATCTGGCCGAGGAAGGCGGGACCGCCGGAGCGGGAGCGTTCGGCGTTGATGCGCACGGCGACGGCGATGAGCACCGGAACCGCCGCCAGCGCTGCGTGGAGCGCCCACGTGCGCCGTCGGCGGTAGAGCACGGCGAGCTCGGAGCCCACGAGCGCCCACCCGACGACCGAGCGGGCGGGCCGCGCCTCAGCCGTCGACATCGAAGCCCTCCCCGGTGAGCGCCACGAACCGCTCCTCGAGACTGCGTCCGGATCGCTCGATGCCGCGCACACGCACTCCGGCCGAGACGAGCGCCGCGACGACGTGCTCGACAGGCGGTCCGTCCTGCGGAAGCGGGGCCGCGACGAGCCCCTCCTGCTCGTCCGCCGTGCCGGCCAGGCCGAGGGCGGCGAGCGCGGCGACGGCCGCGGTGGCATCCGGGGTGAGCACGCGCAGGGAGCTCTCCCCTCCGCTGCGCAGCGCCTCGATCGACGAGGACGCCACGAGAGATCCATGGCTCATCACGGCGGCATGCGTGCACACCTGGTCGACCTCCGCCAGCAGGTGGCTCGAGACGAACACGGTCGTCCCCGCGTGCGCGAGGGACCGGATGAGGCTGCGCACCTCGCGCGTGCCCTGCGGGTCCAGTCCGTTGGTCGGCTCATCGAGGATGAGCAGCTCGCGCGGCAGCAGCAGGGCGCCGGCGATGCCGAGGCGCTGCTTCATGCCGAGCGAGTAGGCCTTCACTTTCGTCGCCCCGGCGTGCGCCAGACCGACGCGTTCCAGCGCGGAGGCGATCCGGACCGCACGCGTGCCGCCGGGCGCCGCCCGGTTGGCACTGTCGAGACGGCGGAGGTTCTCGATGCCGCTGAGGAACGGCAGGAAGGCGGGAGCCTCGACGAGGGCGCCCACCCGCGGCAGCACCTCGTTGCCCGCCGCCGGCATGGCGGCGCCCAGTACGCGGATCTCCCCCGAGGTCGGCGCAGCCAGCCCGAGCAGCATCCGGATCGTCGTGGTCTTGCCCGACCCGTTGGGACCGAGGAACCCGAACACCGAGCCCCGGGGCACGCGCAGGTCGATGCCGCCGACGGCCTCGTGGCGGCCGAATCTCTTCACGAGCGCGGTGGTGGAGATCGCGAGGTCGGCCTCGCCCTCCGGGCGCACGGCGTTCAGCAGCGGCTCACTCGGCGGCCGCCGCCTGCAGGCGGGAGAGCGGCACCGCCCCGGCAAGGATGCGGCCGTCGTCGGTGAGAAGCAGGCTCGCCAGCGAGGTCGTGACCGCCCGGCCGCCCTCGACCCGGTTCGTCAGCTGTGAGAACAGCGGCGAGGCCTCGAGCTCGGCCGGCAGTGCTCCCGTCGCGAATTCGGCGACGGCGTCCCAGCCCGATCCGTGGACGAGCGGGGCGGCGGAGTCGTCGGCGGCGGAAACGTGCCTCGTGCCGGCGGGCACCGTCCGCTCCGTCACGGTCGCTCCCGCCGGCGGCGTGAACGCGAAGCGCTCGGCGTCGGGGCGGGCGGTGTCGAACGTCGTGAAGCCGAGGGAGAACGCGGGATCCGAGACGCCTCGGGCGCGCACGATCACCCGCAGGGGAACCCAGGTGGCGGCATCCACCGAGATGCGCACGTCGCCCACGAGCGTGTCCGTGCTCGTCGGCGTGATGACGAGGGTGTACGTGGGCCGATCGGCGACGCTTCCGTCGGCGGCGACGCTGAGGCGGGCGTCTTCGCGGGCGAGGGTGAGGAAGTGCTCGGCCAGCTGCCCCGGAGTCTGAGCATTGCTGAGCGCGGCATCCGCCGAGCCATCCGGAAGGCTCGCGTGGGTGGCCTCGTTCTGCTTCGAGGAGTAGAGCCAGACCTCGTCGCCGTTGCGCACGGCATCGCGCTCGGCGAGCGCGTCGAGCACCTGCACCCGCACGTGGTCGGCGCCGTCGACGTAGACACGGCCGGTGTGGCTGCCCGTCGCGAGCTCGAGGGCCGAGGCGGCTCCCGCCTCCGATTGCGGCGCGTTGCCGGGAAGGGAGAGGTCGGGCAGTCCGAGCTGCGATTCCTGCTCGAACGTGCCACTGAAGGCCTCTGCGTCGGACGCGGCGACGCGCTGCACCAACTGGTCGGCGCTCAGGTCGGCAAGGTCGGTCGCAGCGCCCGCCTGGAGCGGCGCGATGACGGCTGCGGCCGCGATGGCCGCGGGGATGAGAATCGCCGGCAACCAGCGACGTGATCCACGCATGACACACCTCTTCCGGATAGCCGCAATGCTACGCCGGTGCCGCCGGGAACAACCGTGAATCCGCCGAGCATGACCGGATGTCGGCGGACGCGCAAGGGGCAATGCACCTGGCCGCTCACCGCTACAGTGTTCATCGATCAGCCGAGGAGAATCCGTGACGCAGACCCAGACCGCAGCCGTCGCGGCCGAGCAGGAGGACGTGGAGCCCTCAGGTCCCCAGCAGCTTCCGCGCTCGACGTGGATCTACATCCTCAAGCGCACGACGCGTGCCTTCGGGTTCAACGACCTGCCCGACGCGGCAGCTGCCCTCACCTACTACGGCGTGCTCTCGATCTTCCCGGCGCTGATCGCCATCGTCGCCGGGTTCGTCATGTTCGGCGACGGCGCGGGCGCGATCGACACCCTGCTCAAGGGATTCGAGCACACCTTCTCGGGCGTCTCGACGCAGGGCGTTCGCCAGGCCCTCGACGAGCTCGCGCACGGCTCAGGCTGGTTCGCCCTCGCCTTCGGCGTGCTCCTGACCCTGTGGACCGTCTCGCGCTACGTCGGCGGTTTCGCGCGGGCGATGAACCGCATCTACGAGATCGACGAGGGCCGTTCCTTCCGCATCCTCAAGCCGCAGCAGTTGGGCGTCGCTGTCGCGGTCATCCTCATCATCGGCCTCATAGCCGTGCTCTCGGTCGTGTCGGGCACGATCGCGACCGCGAGCGCCGACGCCCTGGGCCTCGGCACGGGCTGGGTGACCGTGTGGAGCATCGGCAAGTGGCCGGTGCTCGTGCTTCTCGGCGTGCTGCTGATCGGCACCCTGTACTTCGCCACGCCCAACGTGCACCAGCGGCGGTTGCGCTGGCTGAGCCTCGGGGCGGTCATCTCGCTCGTCACCCTCGTGCTCTCGTCGGCGGCGTTCTTCATCTACGCGGTCGGGTTCTCGAACTACGACAAGATCTACCGTTCGCTGGCCGGCGCCCTCATCTTCCTCATCTGGATGTGGATCGCCAACCTCGCGCTGCTCTTCGGCGCCCAGTGCGACGCAGAGGTCGAGCGGGCCAGGCAGCTGCACGCCGGAATCGCCGCGGAGGATCAACTGCAGATGCCGCCGCGTGACGAGCGACTGAGCGAGAAGCGCGCGAACTACCGGCAGCGCCAGATCGCCGAGGCCCGCAGCATCCGTTACAACGCCGCACCGCGTCGGGCGAAGTAGTCGGGCGACGGCCTCGGGCGAGGGATCCGGGTCGAATGGTGTCAAGCCCCTGCCCGGGTGCTGGCCGCCGGCGTAGACAGAATGCATGAAAGCTCTGACCTGGCAGGCCACCCGCTCCGTGAGCGTCGACGAGGTCGAGGATCCCCGCATCCAGGAGGGCACCGACGCGATCATCCGCGTGACGTCCACTGCCATCTGCGGCTCCGACATCCACCTCTACGACGTGTTCGGCCCCTTCCTGAACCGTGGAGACGTGCTGGGCCACGAGACGATGGGGGTCGTCGAAGAGGTCGGACCCGCGGTCCGGCGGCTCAAGAAGGGCGATCGGGTCGTCATTCCGTTCGTCATCGCCTGCGGGCACTGCTTCATGTGCCAGCGCGGGTTCACCACGCAGTGCGAGACCACCCAGAACCGCGAGCACGGCACCGGGGCGGACCTCTACGGCTACACCGAGCTGTACGGCAGTGTTCCCGGCGGCCAGGCGGAGTACCTGCGCGTGCCGCTCGCCGACGCCAACGCATTGATCGTCGGGCATGACCTGCCCGATGACCGCTACCTCTTCCTGAGCGACATCCTGCCCACCGCCTGGCAGGCCGTTCAGTATGCCGAACTGCCGGATGCCGGCGTGCTCGGCGTCATCGGCCTCGGGCCGGTCGGGCAGTTCGCCGTGCGCATCGGATCGCTGCTCGGACACCGGGTCGTGGCCGTCGACCCCGTGCCGGAACGGCGTCTGATGGCCGAGCGCTACGGCGCCGAGACCTTCGACCTCGACGGCGACGAGCTCGAGGCGCTGCGCGACGCGACGGATGGCCGCGGCCCCGACTCGGTGGTCGACGCCGTCGGGCTCGAGGCTCACGGCAACCCCGCAACGTCCTTGCTGCAGAACGCCGTCGGCGTGCTGCCCGATCCGCTCGCGAAGAAAGTGATGACGACGGCCGGCGTGGACCGCCTCGCCGCCGTCGACCTCGCGATCGATGCGGTGCGCCGCGGCGGCACCGTCTCGCTCGCCGGCGTCTACGCCGGCATGGCCGACCCCATGCCCCTCATGCGCATGTTCGACAAGCAGCTCACGATGCGCATGGGCCAGTGCAACGTGCACCGCTGGCGCGATCAGTTGTTGAAGGTCGTCGAGCAGGAGAACGATCCCCTCGGTACAGAGGATCTCGTCACCCATCGGGTGCCCCTCTCGCGCGGACCCGAGATGTACGAGACCTTCCGCGACAAGAAGGACGGCTGCATCAAGGTGGTGCTGAAGCCGGGCGCCTGATCCGGATGTGCAGAAACGTGCCCTCGGGCCTAGGGAAACCCCGGTGAGAGGCTCGAAATAAGTCATTAGAACCCTTGCGGTTATCGAACACGTGTTCGAAACTGGGGGTATGGCGGCGCTCCTGGAAGACCTCGAGTCCCTTGAGGATTTCGATGATG